>CAYVHK010000070.1:0-20240 GCA_964451145.1 uncultured bacterium
GGATAGAGCAACAGACTTCGGATCTGTAGGTTGGGGGTTCGAGTCCCTCCGGACGCGTTTACTTGTCCGTGCTTAACCCCACGGCTCAAAATTTCGGGCGGATGTCGGAACTGGTAGACGAGATAGACTTAGGATCTATTGGGGTTTCCCCCCGTGAGGGTTCGAGTCCCTCTTCGCCCAATCTTATCTTGATAACATTGGACATACGGAGTTTTTTTTGAAGGTTACGGTTGAAAAACTGGAGAAGGGTCGAGTAAAACTTAACATTGAGATTCCTATGGAATCGGTGAAAGAGGAGTTCGGCCAACAATATCGGCAGATTCGAAAAAGCGTTTCCCTCCCTGGCTTTCGTAAAGGTAAAGCACCACTGAGCATGATCAAAGCAAGGTTTGGAGCACAAATCCAAGCAGACATCCTGCAAAAACTGATTCCTTCTGCTTACGATACCGCTATTCGACAAGAAGAATTGGTTCCATTGGGTGAGGTTGATATTCAGCCATCCTTTGATGAGCTTAAATTGATCGAGGATCAAAACTTCGTATTTTCGGCGTTAGTAGATGTTAAGCCCGAAATTCCTGTTCCTGAGCTCAACTCTTTCGAAATTGATAAAACAGTTATTGATGTCCCTGAAGAAGACGTTGATGAGCGCATGAAACTGTATCAAGAAATGCATGCTGACTATATTCCAATAGAAGAAGAACGAGTGGTAATCGAAAGCGATTGTGTGAATATCAGCTGGCAGTCTTTTATGGATGGAGAAGAGGCTGAATCAGAAGCCGATGCAGATATTGATATGACTGAAAGTAATATTTTCTCAGAAATTAAGGAGGCGCTTGTCGGAATGGAGGTTAGTCAGTCAAAAGTAATCGATATTGACACCTCTAAGCCGCAGGAAGGTCAGGCAAATAACCCACTCGAAGGTCGCGAGGTTCGTATTGAATTTACTTTGAATGCTATTACTGAAAAACAATTGCCGGAATTAGACGACGAATTTGCCAAAGATTTGGATCACGAAAACTATGATCAATTTTATGCTTCTGTTTGGAATGATATGGTTGAAGGAGAAAAGAATACCCGCTATCAAAAGCAGAAAGACGACTTGCGGAAGCAAATCGTTGAAAAAATCGATGTAAAAGTTCCTGAAGCATTGGTGGAACGTTACGTTCAGGAATCGTTGGTCAATGTCCAAGCTCAGTTGTCACGAGAGGGACAGACAGCCGAAGAAGCCAATATCGATCTCGAGTCGATGCCAGACCAACTACGTGAGAATGTAGTTACTGATACTAAGTGTACTTGGTTTTTGGATGCTATTTCTGATCAGGAAAATATCAGTGTTACAGATGATGAGCTTGACATTGAAATCCAGCAGATTGCTGAACAACAAAACCGAGATCCCCAAAAATACGCAAGCTTGCTAAAAGCTAGCAACCGATTAGATCAATTTCGGCAACAGATGCGGGACGAAAAAATATATCGGTATTTGGTCGAACAGGCTTCCGCAAGACCAGATCTGATTATTACCCCTACGTAAAGCAATGGGCAAATTGTTCTTTTAGATTAAGGATATTCATAAAATGAACTTAATTCCGAATGTCATTGAACAAACCAGTCGTGGTGAGCGGGCTTATGACATCTATTCTCGCCTATTGAAGGATCGGATTATTATAATTGGTTCTGCAATAGATGATATAGTTGCTAGTAGCGTCGTAGCCCAATTGCTCTTTTTGGAGGGGGATAATCCCAAAAATGATATCATTATCTACTTGAATACACCGGGGGGCTCTGTCCGAGCTGGTATGGCCATTTATGATACCATGCAGTATGTAAAGCCGAATGTACAGACCTGGTGTGTGGGGCAGGCATACAGCATGGGTGCTGTTTTATTAGCTGGTGGAGAGACTGGTAAGCGTTATGCACTTCCGCATTCCAGTATTTTGATACACCAGCCCCTAGGTGGAATTAGTGGACAGGCATCTGATATTAACATTCACGCCCAAGAAATACTAAGAACAAGAGAACAATTGGACGAAATTCTGGCCCACCACACTGGCCAAACGACCAAAAAGATTCGGTCTGATGCAGATCGTGACTTTTTTATGCGACCCGAAGCTGCTGTAGAATATGGCATCATCGATCATGTTGCCCACCCTCGTTCAGAGCCAACTGAAGAAATAGCGAATTCTACCGAATAGCTCCCGAATTTCTTGGCTTGATGGTTCGCTTCCTTTCTCATGATGAATAATTCTCGGAGGAATTAGAATTGATGGATCGTACATCTGAAAGTAACATTACCTGCTCCTTTTGTGGCAAAAGTCGTGATGAGGTGCGCTACAAACTGATAACCGGCGGGCCGGGAATTTTCATTTGTGATGAATGCGTTGAAGTTTGCAACGAAGTTTTGGCTGAATATCGCCGAGAGGAAGATATTGAAACCGAAGGGCAAACATCTACTGATGATACATTTGTACTACCAACACCCGCTGAAATTAAGTCTCAACTAGATGAATATGTGATAGGACAACGGCTGGCTAAACGAGTATTATCTGTTGCTGTTTATAACCATTACAAGCGGTTGATGTATGCTCAAGACGATGCTATCGAATTGGAAAAAAGCAACATCATGTTAGTTGGACCAACCGGGACGGGAAAAACACTATTGGCTCAAACGCTAGCAAAAATCTTAAATGTTCCTTTTGCCATTGCTGATGCAACCACGCTAACTGAAGCTGGTTATGTGGGTGAGGACGTTGAAAACATTATTTTGAAGCTACTTCAGGCTGCAGATGGGGATGTTACCCGAGCCGAAACTGGTATTATCTATATTGACGAAGTAGATAAAATCACTCGTAAATCGGATGGCCCATCAATAACTCGAGATGTATCGGGTGAAGGTGTTCAACAAGCACTCCTGAAGATTCTGGAAGGCACAGTAGCTAATATCCCACCTCAAGGGGGGCGCAAACATCCACATCAGGAATTTATTGAGGTTGATACCAGTAAGGTTTTGTTCATCTGCGGTGGCGCGTTTGTCGGTTTAGATAAAGTCGTTCAGGACCGAATTGGAGTTAAAGCTATCGGTTTTGGATCTAAGACCGATAGTGGTTCTGAAGAAAAAATTCATCAGATTCTTGCCAAGTTAGTGCCGAAGGACTTAATCAGGTATGGTTTTATTCCTGAGTTTATTGGTCGATTACCTATTGTGGCTGTTTTACATGAATTGGATGCTTCTTCTTTGGTTAAGATTATGACCGAACCGAAAAATGCGTTAGTTAAACAGTATGTACAACTCTTTAAGTATGAAGATGTTGATCTTCAAGTTACGGATGAGGCCCTTGATGCTATTGCTCAAGAAGTAATTGTTAGGGAAACTGGTGCAAGAGGGCTCCGGTCCGTTTTGGAAAACTTGATGCTAAGTACAATGTTTGACCTGCCTTCACAAGAAGGAGTAGAAAAGTGTGTTGTTACTAGAGATTCGGTTGTAGATAACGTAGCGCCGCAACTGGTTTATAGTCAGGATAATTCTTCCAATGATTTTACAGAAGCGAAAACAGCCTGATTTCCCCCGCATTTGGATGGCTGATATTCAAACCGTTTTTTTCGGTTTTTCTCTTTTTATGCTATAATAGTAGGAAAACATAAGAACTATAAGCCGTTATCTTCAAATCGACTGCCCCCCCAACTGCTGCACTTTAGAAGATAGTAACGTTGGATTGTAATATGATTCCCATAATTCCCCTTCCTGGTAAGGTTATATTTCCCCGAATTAACACACCGCTGAATGTTGTCCGTCAGATCGGTGTTTTGGCAACCAAGTTTGCACTCGGTCAGGACAAAACAGTTTTATTGCTAAATCAGAAGAATGCTGACCTTGATGAGCCGAAGGTCTATGATTTCCATTCCGTGGGTACAATCGCTAAAATTGTAGATTCTTTTGAGCCGGGAGATGGCACTGTGCGAATTGCTGTAGAAACTGAACGTAGAGGAGTTGTAGAGGAAGTTTTTACAGACCATGACATTCTTCTAGCAGATGTAACCGTTCCAGCGGAAGATTGGGATCAGACTGCAGAGATCGATTTGCTCAGAAAGAAGGCTATTAAGCGATTTAGCGAATGTATGCAGTTGAAAAAGAAACTTCGAAATGAGGTTTTATCTGCAGCAAAAAAAGAAAAGAATCCTGGAGTTCTAGCTGACTACATTGCCAATTATGCAGATTTAAAAGGGGATAAACCACAACAAATCTTAAATCAGATCAATGTTGTTGATCGGTTAGAATTAGTGATTCTCTTTTTGGAGCAAGATCTCGAAATAGTTGAAATCGATCGTCGGATTGAAGAAGAAGTAGAAAAATCAGTCAAAAAAACGCATCGGGATTTCATTCTGAATGAGAGAATGAAAGCTATTCAGAAAGAGCTTGGACGTGGTGAAGACGGTTCTAATGAGTTCAATGAAATTGAACGACAGATCCAAGAGGCTGGAATGAATGAGGAGGCGGTAGAGAAAGCTAACAAAGAATTGAAGCGACTTCAACAGATGCCACCCATGTCAGCTGAATCCGGCGTGATTCGAACTTACTTGGACTGGTTGGTTTCATTGCCTTGGTCTATTAGAACAAATAAACGAATCAGCATAGCTCGATCAGAAAAGATTCTGGACGCGGACCATTACGGGCTAGAAAAGCCGAAGGATCGAATCCTCGAGTATTTAGCCGTTATGAAACTAGTGAAAAAAATTAAAGGTCCAATTTTGTGCTTGGTTGGACCGCCAGGGGTCGGAAAAACATCGCTTGGTAAATCAATTGCAAATTCTGTTGGACGTAACTTTGTACGCATGTCTTTAGGTGGGGTTAGAGACGAAGCCGAAATTCGCGGTCATCGTCGTACTTACATTGGTTCATTACCTGGCAGAATAATTCATGGATTGCGTGATGCTAAGTCGAAAAATCCGTTATTCTTATTGGATGAAGTGGATAAGATGAGTTCTGATTTTCGTGGCGACCCAGCTTCAGCTTTGCTTGAGGTGTTAGATCCTGAGCAAAACGATACTTTTCGCGACCACTACTTAGATATTGATTTTGACTTGTCCGAAGTAATGTTTATTATGACAGCTAACTCCAAGGCAACAATTCCGCTGCCTTTGTTAGACCGCATGGAAGTTATTGAGTTGCCGGGCTATACCGAGTTTGAGAAATGGCAAATTGCACAGCGATTTTTAATCCCCAAACAAATTAAGTCACATGGGCTTAACCCGAAATTGGTTGGGATTGACGATGGTGCGATCACATCCATCATTCATCATTATACGAAAGAGGCTGGTGTAAGAGGGTTAGAACGCGAAATTTCTAAGTGTTGTCGAAAAGTTGCTAGGCAAGTGGCTAAAAATGGGAAAAAACACCGTGGTTTTCAGATTAGTGAAGATAATCTGGTCGATTTTTTGGGTCCACATCAATTTAAACAACGGCAAGCTGAAGAAAAAGACGAAATTGGTGTGGCTACAGGAATGGTATATACTCAAGTTGGTGGCGACATTGTGGCTATTGAAGCAACTACAATGCGAGGTGAAGGATCTCTAACCTTAACCGGACAACTTGGAGACGTAATGAAAGAATCGGCTCAAACCGCTTTGGCTTATATTCGGTCGCAGTCCGACAACCTAGAATTACCAATGGATTTCACTTTTAGCCAGCAAGATTTTCATATTCATGTGCCAGAAGGCGCAGTACCTAAGGAAGGGCCTTCGGCTGGGATTACTATTGCGACAGCGATGGTCTCAGCTATGACTGGACAGCATGTGCGGAAAGATGTTGCTATGACCGGTGAAATTACCCTTAGAGGCCGTGTTTTACCCATCGGGGGACTGAAAGAGAAGGTTTTGGCTGCTCACCGAAATCAAATTCACCATATTATCATTCCTGAAGAAAATAGCAAAGATTTACCCGATATTCCGGAGGATGTTCGTTCTAAACTGGAATTTCATCAGGTTGGTAACATGACTCAAGTGTTAGACGTTGCCCTCCGAAAAGGTTGAGTCCGCGAGTAATCCCATGCGCCTAGATAAATTTCTTCAATCTAGTCGAATTGTCAAACGTCGTCCTGTTGCTAACAAGATCTGCAATTTTGGAAAGGTCATGGTGAATAATCAATTGGCCAAAGCTTCCAAAAACGTTAATGTTGGTGATATAATTACCATAGATTTTGGTGATCGTCAAAATCGAATTGTCAAGATCTATAAGGTGTTAGAAATACCGATGGGTAATGTCCCAAAAAGTAAAGCCAATGCCCTTTATCAAATATCGGATTTATCTCCGTAAATTTCTTCAATCTGATCTTGTCGCTCAGAGAATTTTGTTACTTGCAATTCTTGTCTAGCCAACTTATTAACTTGTTTCGTTATTCATTGTTTTGTTCGGTTTTTCTACTTCTGTATACAAGTTTCGGAACACAACATTCTTTTTCTCAAACGTCTGCTTTCCGAGTAATACAATCCGATAGTAATCGGCTGGTTATTGCCTTTCAAGCTTCACCTTCATCGAGGTTGACCTCTGTTCCCAACCGGACAGGACATGGTCATTTGGTAGCCTTGATTGGAATACCACCGGTTGGTCAGCCAACGTTATCTTTGATCGCCTCTTCAGCTTTTAATCCTAAAGATCAGCTGCAAATGGATCGAATTGTTACTATCCGGCCAATTGGTTTCATGCGCTCTCAGAGAATTGGCCGAATTACCGTTGATTCCCGTCTTCAGTCGGCAACCTTTCGCATTGACTTAACAACGACTCATCATTCTCTGGATGATTCGGCCGCCACTTCCCCGCATATTGAACATTACCTCCAATCAACATTGCTGAACTATAAACAAGCCAAAAAATGGCGACAGTTGTCGACGCCTCTTGCTTCTGCCCCATCTGTCCCAAGCAATCAGAACTGGCGATTTAAAATCCCAATTTATCGAACTGGTATGTATCGGGTGGTCGCCGAAGATTTTAAATCGGTTGGTGTTAATTTGAATAATATTGAGCTCAAAACTCTTCGCATGAGTAACGGAGCACAACCTGTTGGAATTTATGTTTTTGATTCAGACGAAAATGAACACTTTGATGAGCAGGATTTTATCGTTTTTTATGGGCAAAAATTGGCAAATAATAGATTTACCGATGAAAATATCTATTGGTTAAGCTGGGGCCAGAACGAATTTGGTTTATCAACGTCGACTACACAGGTAAGAGAGGTGGATGTTTTTCCCAATGTGAATGGTTTGTTTTCAGCTCAGGCATTTAAAACCACAATTCACAAAGAAAAAGATCGTTTTTATGATCCACTGACTCAAGTTCGTTCTGAATTGTCTGATCACTATTTCTGGACTACTCTTACGGGTTCGTCAATCGAAGCAATTCGCCAAAAGGATTTTCGGATCGATTTTCCTGGTACTGTTCCCCGTCTGAGCATTAATAGAACGGCTGAATTGCGTGTAAAACTACAGGGACGTACGGTCAAACAAAATGCTACTCATCGGGCCAGAATTATTGTAAACGGCCATCAACTATTGCCGATAGTTGAATGGCGTAAACAAGGTGCCCCATTGATTACTCGACAATTTCCACAGAGGAAGGTTATCTTCGACGATCATGCCAATTTTTTGAACATTATCAGCGAAGATAACAATGGTACTCCTATAAGCAAAGCTGATTTCTATTTGGATTGGTTCGAGTTCGATTACTGGCGAACATTCGAAGCCAATGGCGACGTAATTCTGTTCAATTCCGAGATCGATCCTATTCCTAAAAGTAGCGTTTTCCAGTACACCTTGACTGGTTTTAGCAATCAACTGATTGATTTGTATCGGATCGTTAATGGGGGAATTGAAGCTCGTTTGGTGGGAGGAGAAAATGGCACTGAAGAACCTAACTATAATTTGGTTTTTCAAGACCAAATTCTCCAACGTACCCAGTATGCGGCTCTTTCTAGGTCTGCATATTATTATATTCCTAAATTGATACGAGCTAAGCCTTCCGATTTGCGGAGGCCTGCTAATCAGGCTGATTACATTGTCATTAGTCACCAAAATTTCCTTCAAGCTATTCAGCCACTAGTAAAATTTCGTCAATTGCAAGGGCTTAATGTTAAGGTCGTGGATGTGGATGAAATATATGATCTATTCGCTGGCGGGATTTTCAACCCGCATGCTATTCAGAAGTTTTTACGGTACACTTATACTAACTGGCAAAAGCCAGCTCCCACTTATGTTTTATTAGTTGGCGATGCGCATTATGATTATAAGCGCGCGATAGTTAACCGTTATCGTGAGGAGTTCGGTACACATTATGATCTTTACCCTAATTTTCTGCCAACTTTTCATGGTTGGGCACCTGAGAGTGGAGAAACGGCAATGGATCAACGATTCGTCAATATAAGTGGAGACGATTCCATCCCAGATATGTTCATTGGCCGGTTAGCTATCCAGCGGGTGCACGAATTGGAAACGATCATTAATAAAATTATTGACTACGAGCAAAACCCAAAAATTGGTCCTTGGCAGGCACGTATCATGCAAGTTGCTGATAATGAAATCGATAATCCGGGACAAGACGATATTTTTGAAGAAAGTCGCGAACACATCATCAATAACTTTATTCCTATTGATTATGACGTGAAAAAAATATACCTGAGGGAAATTGTCAGTCCACTCAATACTAATCAGGAAATTAAAAAAACCTTAGATCAGGGGGTTTTAATCGCAGAATATGCTGGGCATGGTGGTACTCAACAGTGGGCAGATGAGTCCATTTTCCGTCTACAAGATGCACAGTTAATGTCTAATGATTATTTGCCTTTTATGATTACGACGACCTGTCTCAACGGCCAATTTGATAAACCGCTTCAATATGGTGAACTGAGTTTAAGTGAAGCTTTTATGAATAACCAGCATGGGGCGATCGCTTCGTTAGCAGCTAGCCGATTGACATATGGATATGGTAATGCTTTGTTTGATCAAGATCTCTTTACGGCGATGTTCAGTGTTAAACCGGCTATCATCGGAGCTATCGTGGGGCAAGCGAAAACTCGCTTCATTAGTGAAGCAGCTTTGCATTACATTCCGGGGGTTGAACAGTATATTCTGTTTGGGGACCCTGCTACTAAATTAGCCATTCCTGATTTGCAGATCAGGGTTGATCTCAATTCTATAGCTTTAGATCCTAACCAAAAAATTGTTATCAAGAATAATATTATCGGTAGTAATTTTCTAAATCAAGATACGGAGCAGTTGTTTTTCCAACAAGCGATTGATTTTAGTACAGAGACCATGATGGCAACGGCAAATTTTGCTAGAAAAAAAGACACTGAAGTTGAGCTAACTCGTCACCGAAAGGAAATTCGGGTTTGGCAGGGTGAGTTTGGGGAAATTCAAATTCCAGTACCGCGTGGTGTTGTGACAGGAGCCGGTTCGGTACGTCTATTTGCGACCGATAACAAGCGAGCAGCTATTGGAGGTGCTAAATTTTGGACTTATCAACCGGTTATAGTGGCAATCGAATCTTTAATGGATGACGAAAAAAGACGGATATTAGAAATTTTTGTTCAGATTGCTGATAATCAAGGCCAAGGTGGAATTAAGTCCGTAGAAGCCTTGTGGATGGATACCGAAAACTTTATTGACCATTCATTTAAAATGATACCAGCTCCTGACTACGGCAAACCAGTCATAACTAATGCCGCCTGGTTTAAGCTAGAAAAACCAATTCCTTTACCAAAATTAGGTAAAACTATTCGATATGAAATCAAAGTTGTCGATGTAACTAACCAAGAGATTAAAAGTGAAACACAACGGGCTGAAGTGCCAGAAGGTGCAAATCTCGCCATCGCTCCAACCTCTAGTCGTGGAACACCTATTCGCTACGAATTTTCAAAAAGCCAAAATACTTATCTGCTTAGTGCCGACATTGTGAATATCGGTGGTAGGCCTATTACGATTCCAATCGAGGTTTGGTTTAGCGAAGATGATTTGGATAAAAACAGTGATTTTGAAATTGACTCTGATGCCAACATCTTCGGTTTTACTGTTATTGAACCGACGCAATGGAAAAACCATAAACCCAAGACAAAAGGAGATCTTCGTCAGTCCTATACCGTTCAATTGAAAATTGACCAACCTTTATCAACCGGCAGTCACAAAATTTATGTTTTAGCTGACCCGGAACGGCCTGATGACGATCATTTGGATTCCATTTACGGCAAATTAGATGAACCACGTTCTTTTGATAATGTGGGATATAGTATTTTTATAGTCAATGAATACCGACTTAAGCCAAATGAGCCTCTATTGGCTTTGAGCTTAGACCATATTTTGGACGTCCATTTTCCAGCGAATGCGATTGTTAGTCAAAAAAGTATTCCGATCTCGGTTGAGAATCTAGAAGCTCAAAATACATTCCAAACTGAATTGAAAGAAGCACCTTTGCCTCGGATTGCAACTTTGCGGGCACTAAGAAAAAATGATGGGCCTTTAGCTTATAAACTACAAATCAATGCTCAGGATGCAAAATTAGTTAAACCCATTGAGCTAAAGCTTCGTTTTGATATTGATCAAATGGAACAAATCGTTCAGAAAAAATACACATTAGTTCCGGGAATGCAAGGATTTCAAAAGGCACTTAAACGAGAAGTTCAATGGCTTTCTTTTTACAAATGGCGAACCGATTTAAAACTTTGGGAGCGGCTTGCATCAGAGATCGACTACAACCAGAATTATGATCCTAATAAGAAACCGCCTACTCTACCTCAAAAAGATAACGTTGGACTTGAAGATCAAGACATTACCCTCAGACAAAATAATATTCTATCTCTGGAGCAGTTTGTAACACCCACTCAAGTAAAAAACACGGGAAAACAACAGCTCCGTGTGCACCAAATCCGAATAGATGCTCAAATGACACCAACAGCTGAGTGGGTAATATTTTTTCTTAACTCGTTCCAATATGAAGTAATATTGAAATCTAAAGGCTCGGAAAATATTGAGAAATTGGGAAAAACAGGTCGTGTGGGTAACACATTTCGGGATGAAGTAATTGGTCTTCAATTAACCATTCCTGAACCAAAAACACCATTCGAGTATGGAGATACACTCGTTTTTTCTACTCAACTAGGGGTAAATAATGAAGTCCGAGTTGTCCGCACACGGAACCAAAATTTGGGTACTGGAACAGCACATGTTTCTGCTAGTCAGGATTACCCAGAAAAATTTCGCACCGGAGACTGGATACTCTTTTTCCATGACAACAACGTATACGAAATTCGAGATAGTTTTAATAACCCACTCCGCTATTCTTTTGGTATGTTAATTACAGGAGATACGAACCAGCCACTGATCTTGAAGCAAATTGGCGTTGATCTATTAGTTATGACAGGTGATCAACCATTCGGATTTGGTGATACCATCAAGTTTAGCACCACAGAAGTTGGCGTGGTCAAGGCTATTGTGCAACCTAAAGATTTTACTTTTGATACGGTTACTATGTTGTATAGTCAAGACTGGTTTCCACCTAAATTTCAAATTTGGGTAGATGGGGCAATTACAGTTCCTAAGAGTACTATTCCACCTAGACCGGAAATTTCTATATTGTTGGAAGATGCAAGTGGCGTAAAAATCGAGACCTTGAGCATGTCATTAAGCCGAAACGGAGCAGCGTTTCAGCCGGTCAAAAACTTGGAAATTCCAACGACTGAATCATTTACTGTTGTACCAATTCGTTATAAGCCAATTCTATTTCCGGGTTACTATATTTTCCGGATAACAGCTGAGGATTACAACGGATATCGGTTGGGCGATGGTCCATTTTATGAATTTGTGTATCAGGTTGAGAAAAATCCAGATTTACAACCACCAGAAATTGTGGTACTGATCGATAAGGAACCACTAATCAATCAGATGGAATTGACAGCCCAACCTAAATTTGAGATTCATGTTAAAGATGATTATCATGTTGCAGATGAAACAATTGAGTTGTTTTTAGGACGTAGTGATGAATCTTTACCGCTTATATCAACGAATAATTATCAAATTTATCCGGTTGAAAAAACCAGAACCATTTTGCGTTTCACCCCAGATCTGAGCAATGGTACTTACCAGATTCAATTACAGGCTAGCGATGCTAGCGAGAACGTGTCTGACATGGAAGCATTGACTTTTGAACTGAACGAAAGGATCAAAATCACGAATTATATGAATGTTCCGAATCCTGTAATCCTTGATACTGTTTTCACCTATAATTTGGCCCAAGCTGCAGATCAAGTAACCATCAAAATTTATACTGTATCCGGTCGATTAATTAAAACACTAGAAGATACTTCAGCTCGGCGAGGTTACAATGAAGCCTTTTGGGATGTTCGGGATGTTTTTGGTCGACCTCTGGCTAACGGAACTTACTTTTATAAAATTACAGCTCGTTCGGAGAGCGAAATCGCTACTAACTCAACCATTAGCCAAATTGGCAAATTGGCTGTTCTGCGTTAAATGATAAGAATCAAAATAAGGTATCATAAGGATTTGTCTTACAAACGCTACTAGAAAAGTATTGACAAAAAAATGACCAACAAGTATACTTGCGACTTACGTTCATTTCTATTTAATATCGTTCTTCAAACCTTACCAAACTTGACACTGGTGGTCTTAACATTCAACGCTGACGAAGTTATTTTTAGGAGATTAAGTTTTTATGAACAATTTTAGAAACATCGCAACAGGTATTCTGCTGACGCTTATCGTTATCTGGATGGCCGGTTGTGCGGGATGTAATCCGCCACCAGTACCAAGCGGGATGTCACCTACTGAAGGGCCAGAAACTGGCGGTACATCTATCAGGGTGACTGGGGATAAGTTTGATTTGAAAAATGGTGTTACGGTCAAGTTTGATGGTCAAAGTATTTCAGCCACAGTGACCGATGCAACTTCCTTGACATTCCGAACACCAGCGGGGCAAGCTGGGAAATCAGCTTCGGTTTCCATTTACAATAATAGGAAGGAAGAAGAAGTGGTTCCTGTCGGCTCTTTTAAATTCACTGATGCAACACCTACAAAAGTAGTTTCTACTGAACCACGAGATGGTGAAAAAATTTCCGAATTTACTGATGCACAAAACGTAATCTCTAGTGTTTCGGTTCGTTTTTCAGAAACAGTTGATGCTAATACTGGTACAATCTCTATCATTGAAACAGATGCCGCTGGCAACACACGTGAGACCCCAGGAGAGGCTTCTGGTAGTGGTGATACATTAACCTTTACTTTTGCTTCCCCACTAACAGCAGAAGGAGCTGCGGATGCAACTCAAGCTGTAAAAAGCTACAAAGCAACTGTTGCTAGTGTTAAGGATATTGCTGGTAATACTTTGCAAGAGTCTTACCAGTTTAGTTTTTCAATTGAAGGTGTTGCATTAGTTAGCCGATATACAGTCCAATTGGGTGATACCCTACCGGTTATTGCGGCCAAGCCCGAAGTTTACGGGGATAGTAGCAAATGGCCTCGACTAGTTGAAGCGAATCAAGATGACTACGATTTTGACCCAAATCGGATAGTCGCAGGCCAACAGCTTTGGGTTCCTAGAGGTATAGCGTGGGGCGATTCTGAGTAAGTTGTTATAAACAGTCTTCGATAGGCGAGAGTTTCAAATGAAGCTTCTCGCCTATTTTTTTATATCCGTTTTTGGGAGTTAATCAAAAACTGTTTGGAAATAGACAATGCCGATAAACGTTTCATCTCGATTAAACCGTCGACAGCTATTAAGCCTTTGTTCTAATGGCTTCGGTTCTGTAGCCTTGCTTGGTTTAGCGGGATCAAAGGCCTTCGGGGGTAAGGTTAATCCACCGACCTCCCTCTTCCCTAGATCATCTCATTTTCAGCCGAAAGCTAAAAACATAATTTTTCTCTACATGGATGGTGGCGTTTCTCAAGTTGATTCTTGGGATCCCAAACCGCTCCTAGCAAAAGAGAACGGTAAGCCAATGAAGATGGAAACCGAACCTACACAATTTAATCAAGATGGCGGTGTAATGCAAAGCCCTTGGTCCTTTCACAAATATGGGAAAAGCGGTATACCTGTGAGTGAGCTTTTTCCCCATATTGCAACTTGTGTTGATGATTTAGCTGTTATTCGCTCAATGGTGTCTGATTTTTCTGAACATACCAATGCTAATTATTATCTTCATACTGGACATGGTCTACAGGGTCGTCCCAGTATGGGAGCGTGGGTTAGTTATGGTCTGGGTAGTGAAAACCAAAATTTGCCTGGCTTCGTGGTTTTAAATGGTGGTTTGATTCCATCTGGTGGTCTCGATTGTTTTGGTAGTGGCTTTTTACCTGCCCACTATCAAGTGTCCCTTTTTCAGCCAGGACCTAGACCTATTGCAAATATCAATCAGGTTGAAAAAAACAATCGTTATCAAATAAATAAGCTCAAGTTGGTTAATAATCTTGATCGGCGACTGCTAAACCGTATAGATCATTCTAACGAAGTCGAATCAGCAATATCCAACTACGAACTGGCTTACAGAATGCAATCAACAATTCCAGAATTGGTTAATTTCAGTGGGGAAAGTGAAAAAATAAAAGACTTGTACGGTTTTAATGCATCATTCGAACACACTAAAACCTACGCTCGGCAATGTTTATTAGCTCGTCGCTTAGTAGAACGTGGAGTTCGGTTTGTTGAATTGACTTGTCCGAGAGTCGCAGCGGACCGCTGGGATCAACACGGAGGTCTTAAAATTGGACACGAAAGAAATGCACTCGCAATTGATCAACCTATTGCGGCTCTGCTTAAAGACTTAAAATCACGTGGAATACTCGATGAAACGCTGATTATCTGGGCTGGCGAATTTGGTCGGACGCCCTTTTCACAAGGTCGGGACGGTAGAGACCATAATCCCTTTGGATTCTCAATTTGGTTAGCTGGAGCGGGTATCAAAGGGGGTATAATTCACGGCGCAACGGATGAATATGGTTATCGTGCTATTGAGGACGTTGTCACAATTCATGATCTCCACGCTACTATGTTGCATTTACTTGGCATTGATCATACTCGTCAAACCTATCGCTTCAGTGGGCGTGATATTCGGTTGACTGATGTTTATGGTCAAATCATCATACCTATCCTGAGTTAAACTGGGCCTATTCATATAAGATATACTTGTTTGCTTATTTGTGAATTAGGCGTTACTAAATATTTCATTTATGGCTGATTGGTTCGATAACATAAAAAGCCAACTGAACGCCAACCAAATTCCGGCTTTGGGCGAAATTAAGATCATTCGACAGCAGGTATCCGAACGGCTGGATCTCGCTTCAATTAATGGGGCGGTGGACCAGCGACGGCAGGTTTTTGAGTTGGTATCTTTGGTTTTAACACACGACGAACTGAAAACACCAACCTTGCTAGAATCGGTTGCACAAGTTTTGTTTCAGCTGACGGTTGTTGATCAGCCTTTGCTTGATTTGGTTGTTTTTCTTCATCAAGAAACAAGATCAGACCACGAAATCCAAGATAAAATCACTAGTTTCTTTACCACCGCCATTCGTTCTGCTTCTTCGTATCAACAGCTAAGATTACTAGTCAATACTATTATTCATTTAGCGAGTACGACCAAGCTAATCGAATCATCGCTACAGTTTCTAATAGAACAAACAACATTTGAAAAACTAGTACCTCGTTTAGTAGAAGTTGAACACGCCTTAGAAATATCTAATCAGTTGCAATGGTTGCGCCACCATGCAACAGACTCAGGTCGTCACATCCTTTATACTCAACTTATACAACTCATCCATAAACCAAAATTAGAGAATGAAACCTTTCACATAGTATTGGACTTTGCTTTTACTCCACCTAGCACCCCCAAACGGAAAATTTGGGAGAATGCTGAAAATTATGATCAATCACAAGAAGAGTGGTTCCAAAAAGTTTGCATCGAGCGAATGGTTGACCTATTAGCTGATTCATCCACTTTTTTTGGTGCCCTTGGTCTTTTAGTTTCATTTTGGCCGTTGATAATAAGACAAGAACTACGAATGTTGTTGGTTCAATTGTTGCCTGAAAAAATTGACCTTAGTCAAGACTGGTCGGAGATCTTGGCAGAATATGACCCTGTTTCAACTAGTTACGAGCAAATTTACCATATGCTGCTCGAAATGACGTCTTACTGTGGTTTAAGCTCAGAAGCTGATATCATTCAAATTCCCTTCGTTAAATTAATTTTGCAGCTAACGCGAAATCAAAATGAATTGCGTAGCATTTTGCGAGAACCAGCATTTTTTCAACAACTTCGCCCTAGGTCCATTTGGTTGATATCGGTCTGGTTTTTACTTCGTCCTTTGGCTGAACTGATTCCTCAATCTAAAACCGGTCAAATCGTATCGTCCTTAGGTTTACCAACTGCTACATTTCCTTCTCAATCAACCTTTCTTTTTGTATTTGAATATTTATTGTTGAACCAAGAAACGTCGGAGGGTACAAAGACTGCTAACCAATCAGCTCAAATGAAACGGGCTCTTTTAAATGCTATGGCTCAGCTGTTGGATTCCAAAATTGAGAAAACTAACCGTGTTTGCCAAGTTTTGCAAGAATATTTGAAGGGTTATTTGAGAGGAGTTGGAGATGTTGAACGACAATCATGGCGAGCATTAGCTGAACAAGTATGGTTGGTTGATACGAACAGACCCACAGCCGATGTAGACCGAATTCGACATCCAGAGGTCAACCGCCAGTTACAACAACAGATAAAGATAATGCTAAACGAACCAAATGACTAATTACTAGGAAGAATTTAATGCTTGACTTTCCCAGTTGCAATCCAAACAAAAATATAAATCGCCTCCCAGGTTTTGCACCTTGCCTTGGCACTTAGGACAAAACAAGACTGGTAGTTGATCTTGGATTGACATTGGTTCAATCTCCTTCTGTTGATTTACAAGATGGTCGCACTGAAAAATATGGTCGTGGCACAAAGAACAATAGTAAAAATCGTTGGATGATAACCCTGTAGTATTGGGAAGAATATTAATTTTTAGTTCGTAAATCGCTATGTTATGTCGCACTAGCTGGACCTGGCCTTGGCTATTAACGGCCAAAGCATCCCATGAATTGAGATGCTTTTCCATCTGAACTACCAATTTCTTGATCTGGAATGCGGCTGCAGCCCAAGGTTCTTTTGTAATACCGAAAATTTTGCTAGTGCGTTGAAGGGCCATCATTTCAAAAAGCTGTTTGCCTGTTAGAACTTTGACTGGTTGGAATTTATCGTTGAAGTTTATCATTAAATTTCAAACTGTTTTAGATAATCGTCAAATTTTTGCCGGTGTCTGATTTTTCGCAGCTGATTTCCGTCGACCAGATATTCTGCTGGTATCATCTTTAAATTATAGTTGGAACTCATCGTATGGCAGTAAGCTCCGGCATCGTGGACGACGAGACCGGTTCCCTCAGGTGGATTTGGTAACTGACGGCCCTTACCTAAAAAATCGGCTGATTCGCAAACGGGACCAACAACATCGAAGATTTCGATTTTCGATGAAATCGGTTCAATTAGTTCAATGTGTTGATAAGCTTGGTAAAGACTAGGTCGAATTAGTTCCGACATACTTCCGTCAATAACAATGAAATTTTTATTGCCGTTACTTTTGACACCAGTAACTTGGTTAACCAACACACCAGCATTTCCTATAATTGATCGACCAGGTTCAATAATCAAAGTTAGCTCTGATGGTAACAATGCTCTAATCGAATTGACTAGGTCTGAGGGGCTTGGCAAACTTGGGTTATCCTTTTTGTAGTCAATACCTAGCCCACCACCGATGTTCAAATAGCGGAGGTTAAAACCTTCATTTTCGATTTCTTGAACGAAATTCAACATCAAACTGGTTGCATCTCGAAAAACAGTGACTTTTTCAATCGTAGAACCAAGATGGCAGTGTATACCCACCAAATTGAGGTAATGATCCTGTTTAATTTCTTTCAAAAACCAATTTAATCGTTCGTTTCGAATACCGAATTTAGAATTCTTAATACCAGTTGAAACATAAGGATGTACCTTCGGATCTACGTCAGGATTAATACGGATTAGTACTTGAACCGGCCGATTAGCTGTTTCCGCAACCTGTTGGATATGCCGCAGATCAAACTCGCTGTCGATATTGACCATTACTCCATGTTTTACAGCTAAAGTCAATTCGGGCAGAGTTTTTCCATTACCATTGAAAATCATATGCTGTGGCTCAAAACCAGCCATTAAAGCTAACTTAAGTTCGTTACCACTAACGAGAACCGCCCCACTACCCATTTGTTGTAAATGTTTTAAGATGTGGAAATTGTTGTTAGCTTTGATAGCGTAACCAATGATTGATTTTAAACTTTGAAGGGCTAACGCGTAGTCTTGGTAATTTTTTTTGATTTGACTTAAGCTATAAAGGTAAAAAGGACTTTCGGCTACCTGTTGTTGAATCTCCTTCACCCGAAGATTCTCGCAATACATAAATCCATCCTGAAAATAAAAGCTCATCTACTACCCGCAAAAACTGGGAAAATAGTATCATCTACTATAAACTACGGCCAGAATTTTTCGTTTCTCTTAATAGGAAAAACAAATATAGCAAATAATAATTCTAATTCAGAACTTTTTTCTATCCTTTTACTACCATAGGTATCTATATACTAGTAAACCAAAAGTAAACTTAGTTTGAAAGTGGATACACTTAGTGAACATGACCTTATTTTGGCAGCCATGGTTGGTGATTTACGGGCCTTTGATAAATTAGCGTTGCAATATCGGTCAGCCTTGTTGCTCGTTGCCAGTAAAATTGTACCGATTGAAGAAAGAGAAGATGTCGTACAAGAAGCACTGATTCGGGCATTCCATGCTTTGCCCACTTTGACCGAACCATCCAAGTTTGGTAACTGGCTTCATTCTATTACCCGTAACTGTGCCTTAAAGTATTGTCGAGAACAAAAAAAGGTACGTTCAATTATGGATTGGGTGCTGTTATCGGAATATTTAGCAGCTGACCCAGCCACTGTTTTCGAACAAATGGAATCGGAAAAAGCACTTGTAGAGGCTATTGAAAACTTGCAGCCCAAATATCAGATTGTGGTCCAGCTATATTACTGGGGTCAAATGCCCCAATCAAAGATAGCAGCCTTTTTGGATTTGCCATTAACAACGATCAAGTGGCGGCTACATCAAGCTAAAATTCAACTTAAACAACTACTTATACAGAGAGGATATAATTATGACTGAACAGAAAAGACTAAACCGACTTAATCAATATAAGCATGTCTTGGAAATAACCAAAGAGTTTGCCTTCCAAGCAAGTATAACCGGAATGCAAAGTGGTGGTGAAAAGCGTTGTATTCAAATGTTCAATAAAATTTTGATAGTGGTCGAAGATCAACTAGTTACTGGGTTAGTTGAACCTTTGAATGCAGATGCTAACTACAGCGAAATCTCTATTGCTTGCACACAATTATTGGCTTTATTGGATGAAAATCACGAAGAGGACTACCATAACAACAGAAATAAAAACCAAGGTCTTTTTGGCGATTTTGAGAACCTATTTCAGGGATTTGACAATGATTTTCAAAATGTTTTTCGTGATTTAGGTAAAAAAGTTCGTGATAATATTCCACAAGTCATTAAGGATAAGGTCGCAGAGGAACTACATCGTGCTTCAGAAGAAATTAAAAAAGCAGAGGAGCAAGTGAGAAAATCGAGTAGAACCGATACCAACCAAGCTGACTATACGGAAATTGTGGTCGAAGATGAAAAAGAATCCAACGAAGATAATTCAAAGGTAACGTCTTCCAGCGAAATCCTTTCGGCTTTAAAACGTCAGGTTCAGGAATTAAAAGCCGAATTAGAAGCTACTAAACCGACTGTTAGCCAAGAATTAGAAGTAGGGGCTGAGTCTTTGAATGATATTGATGCTGGACAAAACATTGAATCAAGTGAAATTCCAATTGAGGAGATTAATTCTAAAAGCAACACTGATAAAACAAAGGGCAAAAATAAAAAGTGATTATATATTACTAATGTTAAAAGTTAATTTAGCAGAGGTGAATATCGATACTTTTTCATCCCCCCAAGGTACTTGTCAGTTATAAAGACGAGAAATTTCACATCGGCTTCGTGAAAAAGATGAAAAGGACCGGCAATCCACCTTTGAAATTGAACACGTCATTCTACCAGCCGGGAAAAAAAACTTCCCTTATC
>CAYVHK010000071.1:0-7542 GCA_964451145.1 uncultured bacterium
TGGTGAAGTTGGAATGCAAGGTCGTCATCTCCAGTTTGATAATTATCCCAAATTTAAGGCCAACAGTCAAAAAAGAGGATACAGTGTGCGTGAATGGATCAGTAGTGGGGGTGGGTCTGCACTAGCGTTCAACCTCAATCACAAAGATCCGGTACTTCGGGCTATCTTCGCCGATCGTCGTTTTCGCCAAGCTTTATCTTTGGCTATTGATCGCCGAGAACTCAATGAAATTGCCTTTTTTGGCATTGCCCAAGCTTGCCAAATTTCACCACCGCCTATTTCTCCATTTTATTCTGCTGATTATGAAAGTGCGTATACGGAATTTAATCCTGAGGTTGCTAATCTCTTATTGGACGAAATGGGACTTAAACGACATAAAAAAGACAATATTCGCATACGCCCAGACGGCCAACCTCTACATATTCGGATTGAGATTGCCTCCGTTTTTCTGAGTACGCCGATGTTTGAACTCATTGCTAAACAGTGGACTGAAGTGGGGGTAAAGACTGAACTCAAGTTAGAAGCCCGCCAATTGTTCTATACTCGCAAATCAGCTTTGCTACACGATGTTGGTGTTTGGGGATCTGCAGATGAACTTATTCCAGTTATGGATCCTCGTTGGTTTTTCCCTTATAGTGAAGAATCCATTCAGGGAATCGGCTATGCTCGCTGGTTTCAATCTAACGGACGAAAGGGTATTGTTCCACCATCAGAAATTAAAAAATGTATGCGTCTTTATCAACAGATTGAGCAAACACCAGAACCAAATGATCAGATTTTCCTTTTTAAGCAAATTATTGATATCAATAAGCAAAACCTATGGATTATTGGTACCGTTGGTAGAATTCCATCTATTTTTGTGGTTAAGGACACATTTCGTAATGTGCCACAGTTAGCTGTTTCAGGTTGGATTTTTAGAACACCCGGCAGTACCGCCCCTGAATGCTACGCCATTGATGATTCATCTGAAATTGATTTCAAGTAAAAGATAAATTGTGTTCCATCTAATTATTAAACGTATTTTATGGATGTTTCCGACATTGTTAGTCATTTCGGTCATATCTTTCTTGCTGATTCAGTTACCGCCTGGAGACTACTTAACCGCTTACATTTCAGCTTTGGAAGAAACTGGCGAAACGGTTGATGCTGATCTAGTGGATGCACTTCGTCAACGCTATAGCCTAGATGATCCAATCTATGTCCAATATTGGCGATGGATGCGTGGGTTATTGAAGGGTAACTTCGGTATGTCGTTTGAATGGAATCGACCGGTAAACGAACTGATTTTTGAGCGACTTCTTCTGACTGTGACTATCTCAATTTCGACTTTGTTTTTTGTATATGCTCTGGCCATTCCAGTTGGTATCTATTCAGCAGTCAATCAGTATTCTTGGGGGGATTACATTTTCACCTTGATTGGTTTCATTGGTCTGGCAATTCCCAACTTTCTATTTGCGCTGATTTTGATGTTTGTGTCGGATGCCATTTTCGGCTGGAGTGTTGGCGGTTTATTTTCACCAGCTTATCAGAACGCAGCTTGGTCCTTAGCCAAGCTGGCTGATCTGCTGGCCCATCTTTGGATTCCTGTTATTGTTCTTGGCACAGCTAGTACCGCTTCATTGATTCGGGTAGTACGAGGCAATCTTCTAGATGAATTGCGCAAACTCTATGTGGTGACGGCTCAGGCCAAAGGCGTTCCCAAAATCAAACTACTACTCAAATATCCAGTACGGGTAGCTCTCAACCCTGTGGTAAGTAATATCGGTTGGGTTTTGCCACAAATCGTCTCAGGTTCAGTAATTACCTCGGTCGTTCTGGGAATTCCGACTACCGGTCCACTACTGCTCAGAGCACTAATGAACCAAGATATGTACTTGGCTGGTAGTATGGTGATGATGTTGAGCATATTAACAGTAATTGGTACGCTGATCTCTGATTTGCTACTGATTTGGTTAGACCCGCGTATCCGTTACGATCAAAAATATCACTAAGTGGATATCAGATTTGAAATTTGACAGACGTACCTTTTTCTGGATGACTGGCACACTATCAGTGTTATCGGGACTGACAGCAGCTTACGCTCGTTTTGTAGAACCCAAATGGTTTAGAGTGACTGAAACCGAAATTCCATTGTCAACTCTACCTGACGGTAGAGGCATCAAAATCCTGCACCTCTCAGATTTCCATGCTTCACCTGAAGTCCCCTATTCCCAAATTGAAACAGCTATCCGACTTGGCCTGAAACAAAAACCTGACTTGGTCTGTTTGACTGGTGATTTCATTACCAATTATATTGAGGATTTTGATCAATATTGTCAGTTATTGAAATTATTAACCAATGAGGTGCCAACTTTTGCTTGTTTTGGCAATCATGATCGGGTTCATGTGGGTAGCGATTTTGAAAAATACCAAGATAATCAGCAAGTTGGACGCTTACTCCAACAAAGCGGCGTTCACTTACTTTTCAACGAAAAATATACTTTTGAAATAAAAGAAATTCCGTTGACTATAGTTGGTGTTGGCGATTACCTGTCTCAGTCGTGTCAGCCAGTAGAGGCTTTTACTAACTTGGATCCAATGACCAATTATCCGACTATCTTACTCTGCCACAATCCAGATGCTAAGCAATTTTTAGCACCATACCATTGGGATTTGATGTTATGTGGTCATACACATGGAGGACAACTCAATCTATTTGGAGTTCGACCTTTCTTATCGATGGTAATTGAAGATACTAGTTTGGTCGAAGGACTTTATTCTTGTCCATATGCCTCTAGCTATCGACATATTTTTATTACTCGTGGTGTGGGCAACTTGATGGGTGCTAGATTCAATTGTAGACCTGAGATCAGTATACTTAATTTAGTGTAACCGAATACAATAAATTACTGATAAGGAGTCAGATTCATTTTGGGATACATGATTGCGAGATTCCTCAAGGTTTCCTGGCAGTAATATTCCGAATTAGGAGACGGCCATCCAAATAGTGTCCGAACACGGGGAGTTGTTTTTTCCCAAAATGGTTTGATGAAGTTCTGTTCTGGAGCTGTCCAAGGATTGGCCAATTTTATCCAGCAACTGGTGTTTTTTCGAGTCATGGACAGTGTCCATAACGCTCTTTGTTTCTGCCAATTCTGAAATGGAACAGCAGCATGAACCAAATACGAGGAATAGAAAATAGCGCTTTCTGCTTTAGCAGTTGTCGGAACGGGCTGAGCAAATTGCTTAATTTGTCGAATATCTTTCATCTCGTTAGCCAGAAATGGCAAGATATCAACGGCTTTTCGATGGGATCCTAGAATCACTTGCATTGGCGCGCAGTCTTCATCCACATCGTGTAAATACACTGCACTATTGACATAATCGTAATGGCCAATATCTGATGTTGGCGGCAGAAAACTATTAGTATAATGGTCTATGTGATATCCTTGCCAAGGGTGTTCAGGATGACGTTTATCGGTCGGTCCAGAGCGCATAAAAAGATGAGCATTACAATAGCTCATGTCTTCGGTCCCCAAACACTGAGCAAAAATATTTAAGTATGTCTCATTTTCAATCAGTCGATCTAAAGTTTCTGAACCACATGGAAATTGTGCTCTTCCAAATTCAGTTTCACCATAATGTGGAATGAATTTTGTTGGCTTTGGCTCAACTGAGCCGCTAATTTTTCCTGTTTCAAATTTAACTAGATAATCAGAAAATGATTGTCCGTAGAAAATTTGTTCCATCGCACTCAAAGCTGCGTACATTTCTGTTTGACTAAAAAGATTGGGTACGATAATATACCCGTCTTTTTGAAAAGTGCGTACTTGTTTAGAATCTAAAATCATTTCTCTTTCTCTTCCTAATTAATCAGTCCACTCCGTTCCAGTTGTTGAATTTCATCTTCCCACTCGGCTTTAAGTTCGGATGAATAAGGCATTGGCAACAATGATTTACGGGTGCAGTTAACAAGGGCCTGTAGAGTTTGGTAACGACGTATAGAACCAACATTGGGTAAAATTCGATCTTCGGCTACTTGAATAATTTGATCTAAGTTTAGTTGATTACCTTCTGCTTTCAAATCAGAGCGAAGAGAAGCGTAACTGGCAGCAGAATATTTGTCAGTGATGTGTTTCAGTTGATCGATAGTTTCAGCAGATAATTTCTGTGCGTAAACGTCGGCTACTGTCCAACGGATGAAATCTTCTCGATCTTTACCTTCAGGGTCTAAGACTGGAATAATCAGGTCGCCCACTCGTCCCTCGCGACGTAGATCGGGAGATAGATTATAAATACGAGCTGTCATCAATAACCAAGTAATATGACCTTTTAGTTGAGGATCGGACATCATGGCTTGGATTTTGCCAGTCAGTCGTCGTTCAGTGGCATGAGCGCCTTTGTCTACATTACCAAACTGAGTATCAGCTTCATCAACAAAAATCATAGCTTTATCTAATACAAGTAACAACCGACGTAAGCGTTCAAAGATTACGTCGGTTTGACCAAACCATTGGCTGCGGATACTTTTCAGCACAATAACTGGCATGTCTAAATTGCCAGCCAATCCTTCAAAAATAAAGGTTTTGCCGCAGCCGATAGGCCCTCCGACAGCCGCACCAGCAATGGCATCATCTCCTGTCGATTCCAGCCGAGGAATCAGTTTTTCACGTAAAAAAGTAATTAATTTACGATTTCCTACTATATCTTTTAAACTGTGATTGGGCTTCTTAAATTCGACAACATCTTCGCCCAACTGCGATTGGATAAAATCGGATACCTTCTGCACGACTGTCGCGGGTTCTAGTTTTTGATCCAGTTTAGTATTTTGATAACAAGCCAATAATAACAACTGTCTTAGTGCATGCAAAGTCAGCCCAGCTGTTAAAATAGCCAATTGCTCTTGTGTTCCCCATAAATTCAGCGTTTGTTTTTTTGCTTTTTTTTGCTGGTTAAACCAAGAGATGAAATGTTGTCTGGCGATCATATCAGGTGAGGGAATATCGATAGAAACCACTTGTGGCAAACGGCTAATTTGTGAATTTAGCAGGCTTCTGGATTCAGTAATAAAGATCACTGAATCTTTAGCATCAACGAATGCGGGGTCTAAAAACCAGTCTTGAACGATACTTATGCGGTGCCGATCTGAGACCGACAAACGCGAAATCTCCCCTTCTGGTAGGAGTAAGTCAGCAGCTTCGACTAAAATCAGCAAATTTTCTCTCAAAAACGGCTCACCCTCTTTTACACGAGAAAGTAGGCATAACTGACGTAAAAACTCCAAAGCGACTGTTGGGTTACCAATTGCATCGTGTAGGTATTCGTCGAATTGGGTGTTGTTTGGTGATAATAAATGTTGATTGCCAAAGGTTTCTTGTTTCCATTTATTATAAGCGGTTCTCATCTTATCTTGGTCGGATTCTGATGAAAAACGAATGGGGCCATTGAGTTCATAAACCAATAGAATGAAGCCATTCACATCCCACTTTTGGCGTAAGAAAGGCACTAATGGTAAATATTCACCAGAGGGATTATTTTTTTGACTAGTGTCGCTCATAGTATCAATAGCAAAAAAGAGATCGTGAATGTTACCAGATAGAATTAGGCTTCGGGAAATGCCTGTATTAATTAGCTTACCAGCCTCAGAAAGAAAGGTATATGTCGGTGTTTTAACTGCCATCGGATATATTACTCCTTCCAACGAGACCAACGGGTGAGAAAAGCTTGTCTTATGAAGTTATCCATTAGCCAAAGATTTTTTTGTGGGTTTCGCTCAAAGAAAACACCCATTATCAAAACTAATAGGTCTCGAAAGTCTGTATCTGTCAACTGTTCGAAAGTCTTGTGGATGGTAGCATGGATAGCTAAAAAATTAAGAATAGCTCGGCCGAAAAGTGAGTCTGGCCTCCATTCCGTTCGATAGAATTGATCCAGTCGATCGTGGCAAATTTTTGTTGTTTTTTCTGTCAAACGTTTAATACTACTGTCTTCGGCTTGGGGAAAATACTTTTTTAATTCGGCAATGATATGATCGGAACCACTACTGACCCAGTTGTCAAAAACGAATGTAGCCTGCTCGAAACAGCGGTGAATGTCTTTCATTGTAAGGTCAAGCTTGCCCGGTGTGCCTTTGATATGGGAAGAACTCGGTAATAATCCATCTTGGCTTGGATGATCGAGCAGAAACTTATATTCGACTAGGTCGCCTAACATCTCGGCTAAAACAGGGGTTAAGGCTACTACCGATCGCTCGTAGATTTCGTAGTCAATAAAGTTAAGAAACGCTGATTGATCGAGCTGGATTTGGCCTTCATCCTCTAACTGAAAAGCGGATAAAAGCGTTGTTCGTTTACCAAACACATCAGCGTTTTCCTGCAATAACAAAGGTTGGTCGAAGTTAGCTAGAGCAACGTAATGAGCCTCGAAATCTAGCAAACATTCTTGCCATTGATGCCCCCATACATCATGAATCAAGAACTTATCCACGTCGTCAATTGGTAGGGTATTGACCATCCGTGTCAGAGTTAAATTAACCGTCTCTGAAGACAGGCCTGACTTTTCCACAATCAGCTGTTTCAAATTAGTCTGTGTTTGTTCTCCCTTGAATGGACCAAAAGCTGGAAAATGAGCAAAGGGTTCACCGGCTTTAATCTTTTGGAGAAAGTGACGGTATTTTTGTTGACGATGACGTTCGATTTGTTCCCAATTAGGAATGTCATCTATTTCAAAAGGAAGGCAGAAAAAAAGAGCAGAAGCGGTCTTAATTAACTTAACTTGATCGATCGAAAAAGGTGTATCCGGGTAGAAAGAAATGAAAAGTTGGTGAATGTTTTTTGACAGGTTCGGATGATTAGGCGTCAAATCGAATAATTGTTCCAATACCAACATAATTTGGTGTCGGTCTCGGAGCGGTTTCGTCTGACCTAGAATTTTGTCCTGTCTTTGCTTAATTTCAACAGAGCTAAGACCAAAAACCTCTTTTATCCTTTGCGTTGAGTAGTCTAATGAATCCGGCTTAAACCGTAGAAAAGACTTTGAACCAGCTGTATCCAAATAGTTAATCCGCGGATGGTTAACTATTTGGTGGTAATGTGGCAGAAGCAGTAATGCTTCTACAAATATGGCATCTAACTCATTGTCATCCAATTCTAACCATTCATGGTCCTGCAGATGCTTATCAGCTAGTTGAATTAACTCCTCATGAGCAGATTCTAAGTCACCCAACTGGCTATCGTATGTTGATGAAAGCGGGTCTATTTGATCAACCTGTTGGTTAAAATGGCAGAGTGCATCTAATATAGATTGGTATTTGGCAAACTCTGACCCTACTAGCCATGATTTTTGTATTGAAGGCAAAGACATTTTTGAGGCTTAGCGAACTGCCGCTTTGCTAGATTGGCAATTCAGAATCTGTTTCAGTGTTTTTAGTAGTGGTAGTTTCGACTGAATCTGTTTTTCCCGCACCAAAAATGAGTGCATCAAACTCATCGGAGGTTTCACTGCTACGAGCTGCTTCTAAAAACTCGTTTTCTTGTGAATTCGCGTCCGTTCCAGCTAATTCTT
>CAYVHK010000071.1:7552-11504 GCA_964451145.1 uncultured bacterium
GGGTAATTTCGGCTCGACTCTTGGCTTTTTGGCGAACTTCTCTCATTCGGACTAATTCTGCGTTGGTTCCGTCCATACTAATTCCCGACAGCATATCAGCAATTTCTTCGGTTTCACGGGCTGATATCAAATCAGCAACTGCTTCGGACTGTTCTTCTTGAATTGTTTTAAGGTCTCGGGTTAATGTCTCAAGTTGGACTTTGTGGCCATCGATATCGTTCTGTGCACGCTGGATATCTGACTCTAATTCGTTTATTCGAGCTTCTTTTTCCGTTAATGTTGAACTAAAGTCATTGTAAGCAGCCACACACTTTGTATAATCTACATCGGTTTTAATTGCTTCTGGATCTAGGCCTTGTTTTTGTAGCTGATCTGCCACTTGTTTAGCTTTAGTTAAAGCCCCTTTTTTAAGGTCCTCTAGACGTGTCACTTCTTGAGTTAGCTCTTGAACGGATACTTGCTTTTGTTTTAAAAGCGCCATCAGTTGTCCAACAGCCCCCTTATAGCGTTGGATGTTTTCTTTCTTATCTTTTATAATATCTTCATAAGCTCCGCGAACAGCCTCCGGGTTTTCCATTATTTTATCGGAAAGTTCATGTGCACGACCCGTAAGCATGTACCAAATTGACTTGAAAAGACGTCCAATTGCCATCATAAGCTCCTTAGGTAAATTCCTTTAATGTTCATTTGAAAATCGTTAAGGTTAGAAAGCAGAAGATGTACTCTCCTATTCGGTTACTTATTTACATATTCATCGTATTCACTGTCTTCAAACAAAGGTTTTTTTTCTAAATTACGAATATTTTGATCTACGGTGCGAGCAAACTCAATATTGGTATCTAATTCGTTTCTGAGTTGTGCTAGGCGAGAGGAATCACCATCAGAATCAAAAGTAATTAGTTCGGTATAGGTTTGAGTAAGTTGATTGATTGTTTGCTTGACTTCAGAGATAACCGATTCACGCTTCTGTAAAATTTTGGATTTGACAGTTTTTGTTGTTTCTTCAGACTTATTTATTAGCTTGATTGTATCTTCTAAACATTTAATTGATTCTACAAACAGTTGGTCAATTTTATAGATGATATCTAACCTCAACCCACTAGCCATCAATCCATTTCTTAAACTGTTGTTAGTTGATCCATCTGCTAAATCTCTCTTGAAAGATTGGTGAATAGACCGCAGATCAGCCAGCATCTGTTCAGTTCTAATGTCACCGTCTTTAACCAACTTACGCTGTAGCTGATCGAGTTCCTCCTCTTGTGCTTTATAAGTTTCAGTTTGTAGTTCTTGTAAAGCACGATGAGACAACTCGTTCATACCTGTGGCCCACTTAGTAATCAGCCCTCCTATGGGGCCCAAGAGTCCAATCATACCACTAAGAAACCAAAACATTAGTTGGGGTTCCAAGTTGAAAGTCCACGTTACAGCAGCTAGAGTTATTCCAAAAGCAAAGGGGAAAATAACCATATTATCCCCAAACAAATTTAATAGAATCTTTTGACGTAATTGTTTTGGGTTGATACGTTGCATGCGAAAATCAAATCAATTTGCTAATACAATTACCAACAAAAATTAATATAAAAGTCTCTAATATGGCTTTTCTAACAACATAAAAGTAACACTCTGGGCTTGGCCGCCAGTAGCATTGGAGGGCGGTTGACTACTAGCAATGGATTCAATCCGAGAACTACTTATTCCATTCTGCTTTAGAAAATTTGCAGTTGCATTAGCCCGTTCCCAAGCTAGGTCTTTGTTGGCCTGTCGATCGCCTTCCCTGCGTGTATGTCCAGTGATTCTGAGATACCAATGTGGAAACGAATTTAGGTCATCTACTAGGGTAATCAAAGACCGTTGGCTATTGCGTTGGATTCGGGAATTGCCACGACCAAACCGGATTGGTTTGATTCTCATAGTTGCCACAGTTTTTAGCTTTTTCCAATTAGCCTTGTCTAAGGCTGTCAGCTTTGCTTGACTTCTCACTTCTGGCAAAACGGCCGTTCCACCGCCCAGGTCAATATCATCCAGATCGGAGCTGGAAACACTAGGGTGAAATTTATCAGCATACAGAGACCTCAGTATTCCATCATAATAAATTTGACCGAAGTTTCCAGCCAGAGGATCAGAGGAAATAGCATCTGTTTTGTCTAAAACATTGATTATTTTGGCTATCATGTCATCTAGTGATTCACTATCTTTAGCCTCTTTTCTAGAAGCTACACCAAAATGGGCGTAGTTTTCCATTGTATTGCGCCATTCGATGCCTCTAACTAGACTTTTCGCTTCATCTCGTTTGAGGGTTTGTCCATGTTTCTTTGAGTCCTCTATTAGCAAATTCACCAACCCTTCAGGCCGTTGTGAATAGTCGTGTCTAGCTCGCAAGTAAGCTTCGATAATAGCTTGGACCTGGTCTGGATTTTGGCTTAAAAATCGACGTTCTGCTAACAATACATCGACAATATATCCTTTCAATTTGGAGCTATCTAATAAAACATGAACTCCATCAAGGGAAAGAGCCTGGCTAACATAAGGTTCCCACAAAACAAAAGCTTTTGGCTCATTCGGCTTGGTTGATTTGAGAATTTTGTAAACAGATTCGGGTGCATTAGCTTTTTTCAACCAGTTACTAGGCAAACTAGGTAAGCTGAACTTATTAATCATTACGCGGGCCAAGGTTTCACTGGGGGAATCTGGTACTAACAAAATAGAAGCTTCGGGGGTGCTTAGTCGAGAAATCTCCGGTACTCCTTGTTGATAAGCCACAATAGCATCAGCACCTTTGGTTTCATCTATAACTAGAACAACCGCAGCTGGGAAATCACCAGCTTGGCTACCGGCCTTAATATAAGCATCAATAGTAAAAACGGCTATTTGAACCTTACCATTTTTCAGTTCGTTCAATCGCTGATTGTAGTCCGCTTTATCATCAATGAACGTAAGTTTGATACTCTTTTTTTTCAGTAAGTTCTGTACAGCAGGTGATCGGAGAATGGCATATCCAGAGAAGGAATCGTGGGCAATCTTAATCTGGTGATCATATTGAACTTGTGAACTAGTCTGTTCCATAAGCTTGCCGGTCAATCTAGGTTTAATTATTAATTGATAGACTGTCCCCCCAACAATAAGAATAATCACCCAACTGACTACCATGATGATCTTGCTACGAGCTTGTTGACTAGAATTTGATGATCGTTCGTCCATCAGTTTATAATATTTGGTTCAATTAATTTGGCTTCTGCTTGGAACGGAACTGAAAGAAAATTACTCCTGATAGTACTAGAATACCAATCAGTATTAACGCATTTTTTGAGCTATTATCTGGAGTCGGTTGGATCGCCTTAGCTATTTGTGCCGTTTGCGGAGATGTGCTAGTTTTAACTTCTTCCTCATTTTCAATTGGTTGGTTACTAGGTGTTGAAGTCAGGGCCTTAATTAAACCGATTGCTAGTTCATCAGTTAAAGGCTGCAGCAACTCAAAATCACTATCACTTGTAGTTTGGTCATCAGTCGACGTTTCAGCTAAGATTTTAGTGACTGCTTCGATCAGTTGTTTGGGATTATCTGCCCGCTGATAACTGTCTACCACCGTTGCCAAAGTATGTTCTGCTGCCATATCAACACCAATCACATCGATACGAATTTGACGATCTATGATGGCTGAGGTATAAGTGTTGACTAATTCAGGTGAATTGTTGGCTTCACCGTCGGTAATAACTAATAGTCGGTAGCTACCATAATTGTATTGATTTTCTCTTTGTGCTAGTAGTGTATCCGCTCCTAATTTCATATATTGACCAAGTGGTGTTCCACCACCAGCCTCGACCATGGCCAGTGCCGATAAAAAACGACCGTTATCCTTAGCCCTCAGTGGATAAAGCCAAGGGTCAGGGTGCGCGACTGAAAAAACCAATAAACCGATGTTAATATCTTGTGGTAACTGAGTTATTACAGTCTC
>CAYVHK010000071.1:11604-15414 GCA_964451145.1 uncultured bacterium
GCCAAGGAGTAGTTCAAACAAACCCAAACTGACCAAATGATTAACCAAAAACTGGATTTTAGGCTGCGACGATACACGTTTGGACCACTTTTAAATCTAATGGGAATACCAATCAAAAATCAAAATCAGCTTCAGCTACGGTTTCGGCCGAAACTTTGACTAAGGCAAATTCAACCCGTCGGTTTTCGCCAGCCTGTTTTGGGTTGGTTGGTTTAGCAATAACTGGTTCTTTGATACCCATGCCAATAGGTACGATTTGATCTGCCTCTAGGCGAACGTTTCGCTGACGGGCGTAGTTAATAATAGCGCTCTTAACCGCCTTTGCTCGTTGTTCGGAAAGTTGTAGGCCTGCACGCATTACTTGATAAGGACTTTCTACTTCTGTACCAGACTCAAATTTTTTCTGTTGAATTAACTTGATAAGTTTTGCTGTGTCTTCCAACCGAATAGGTTTACCTTCCATAAAATATTTGTAGTTACCTTTTTGACCTGTCCGCTTGATGATATTCCGCTTAAGCCCTGTTTTGACCAAGGTCATCAGTGTTTTTGAAGGATCAGTATGTCCCTTAATTGCCACTGCAGCATTACCATATTTGGCTGCTAATTCAACTACACGGTTAAATTCGTCTTTGTATTCTAGTTGGCTAAATTCTTCTTGGTTAGGCTTGAACTGAATTGTAAAAGCTACCAGTGTTTTTTCGTCTAGGACATCTTCTTCGTTAAAAGCTTCGACTTCAGCTCTTACCGTTGCTTTCTTGAATCGTTTACGCTGAACTGGCATTTGAACGGTATTGGAAAGCAAATTGGTGAAACTGGGAGAGCTGAAATTCAGATCAGACGGCAGAAAATTGTACCGCTGCTGAGCAAAACCCCAAGTGGTGGCCATGTCGATAGCTGATTTGTTAAAACCCTGAAAACCAGTAACAACATTGGTCTTATCATTAAAAAAAGAAACATTGCCCGGTTGTCCTACGTAGGTACAGTCAGCTATTAGACCATGTGCGTCTTCTTCCAGTGTTGGAATTACTTCAGGTCCATATATGTCCTGCATCATTTGCAGCAATTTCATGTATTCCTTAGACCCACTATCTTCATAATTTTTCTTTAGTCTAACAACCGACTCTACTCCTTTCAAATAGCCTGCAAAAAACTTTTCTATTGTTGATTTGTTACTGTGATAAAAATCTTTTCTACAAGCATAGACATCGGCTATTGATCTGGATAAAGTAGCGGTACTGACTGTGATATGTGCACCTTTGACCGTACCTTCTGCCCCAGTTCCAACATTATCATGTCCACCAGTCAGACCTATCATATCAGGAGTGATAACGAAACAGCCAGCGATAGTCGAATCTCTGCGAAAAGCCTCAGCTGGCCCCGCACTTCCAGTCAGATCATCTACCCACACCAAGTTTACATCAGAAATAGCAAGGCGAGCTGTTTTCAGCATATCGTATAACATTCCAACATGAGGCCCACCGGTTTGAATGACGATTTTTTTACCTCTCAGATCGGAAATTCGTTTAATACTCGATCGCCCAACAAAATGATCTCCAGCTGACCAAGTCATTTGCCCGAAAACAACGGCTTTAGTCTTTGGATTCCGACCAATTACTTCACTGGCCTGACCTAACATTCGAAAAGTTCCACGCAGAAAAGGTGTTTGTCCACCTAGATAGTTTTTGACTTGTCCAACAAAATCGTCCCCTGGTACTAGTTTTAGGTTTAAACCTTGCTGAGCCATGATTGAGCCAGATTTGGTTTGCAAACCGCCGTTAGCATAAATTAGAGCAGCTTCTCCCCCCCAAACGATGTAAGGTACAACCAATGGTGATGTCGAAGTAACTGAATTAACAGAAGTGGTCCCAATCAAGGATGAAAACTTTTGTTGTCCGTGGATTAAGGACGTAGTTATAAAAAGAAGACCGAGGAGTAAAGGTAAAAAAGTAAAAAGGCGTCCGTTTTTTTTCATTTGATGTTCCTTTAGATCAGGTCTCAGTGGATGGATATTTCTAATTGGCGGTCTCTGACCATCTTATGGGATGGTGATTTTAACAGAAAATCAGGTTGATGTCTAGTTACATCATATCTACTGATCCACGATAGCTTATGGTATAATCGGCCCGTTTCTACTTTTAATGTTACTACCTGATGAGGTGCTATACAAACTGATCTGATGTTGGCTTATATCGTTCGTCGTTTGCTGTTGTTAGTACCGACACTACTCGGCATTTTGACCGTTAATTTTTTTATTATCCAGGTTGTTCCAGGCGGCCCAGTCGAACAAATAGTTTCCCGTTTATCAGGAAATACTGTTGATGCCACAGAACGTTTTTCTGGTGGTGGTAATAGCGGTGAAACCTTAAGTAACCAAGGCAATAAAGCTCCTAATAGTAAATATCGGGGAGCAAGAGGATTATCACCTGACCTGATCGCTGAAATTGAGAAGATGTACGGTATGGATCAGCCCATTCATATCCGCTTTGGTAAAATGCTAAAAAATTATTTGGTATTTGACTTCGGAGACAGCTTCTATCAGGACCGAAAGGTAATTGATCTGGTATTGGATAAGATGCCAGTCTCAATTTCCTTGGGATTGTGGACAACGTTATTCGTTTATGCCATTTCGATTCCTCTGGGTATTGCCAAAGCTGTCCGAGATGGAAGTCGATTTGATACTATCACTAGCACCATCATAACTGTTGGTTATGCCATTCCCGTTTTTCTATTTGCTCTGCTACTAATTATTTTGTTTGCCGGTGGCCGTTATTTGACTTGGTTTCCTTTGCGTGGTGTGGTATCTGAAGGATGGGAAGATTTTGGCCTTTGGAAAAAGATCATCGATTATCTCTGGCATATGGTACTACCCATTACAGCTTACGTGATCAGCGGCTTTGCCACCCTGACCCTGCTGACTAAAAACTCATTTATTGACCAAATCAGTTTACAGTATGTAATGACAGCTCGATCCAAAGGCGTCAGTGAAAATCGGGTATTGTACAACCATGTATTTCGCAATGCCATGTTAATTGTGATTGCAGGTTTTCCCAGCGCTTTTATTAGTATTCTCTTTGCTGGTAACATTTTTATCGAATTGTTATTTTCGTTGGATGGACTTGGTCTTCTGGGTTACCAGGCAGCCATTAGTCGCGACTATCCAATCATGTTTGCGACGCTCTATTTTTATTCCTTGTTGGGTCTATTGATCGGTATTATCAGTGATGTGACTTATGCCTTAGTTGACCCTAGAATTGACTTTGAATCCAGGGAGGTTTGAGGATTTGTCTCCACTCAATCAGCGCCGGCTCGCTATTTTTACGGCTAATCGACGAGGTCTGGTTTCTCTGATTATTTTTTGCTTACTCTTTTTTATCAGCCTGATGGCTGAAATCATCGCCAATGATAAACCTGTTGTGGTATTTTTCGACGGTCAGATACTGTTTCCTATTTTTAAATCTTATCCAGAAACACGTTTCGGGGGAGAATTTCCAACCGAAGCTGACTACCAAGATCCTTATGTAATCAAGTTAATTCAAGCAAAGGGGCAAGCCATTTGGCCCTTAATCCCCTACGCTTACGATACGGTGATCAAAGGTGAAACAACCGAACGTCGAGCTTTAGTTGCACCTTCTCGACAACATTGGTTAGGAACTGACGATCAGAGTCGGGATGTAATGGCTAGATTGATCTATGGTTTTCGAACAGCTGTCATCTTTGGCCTAGTTTTGACTCTGTTGTCTAGCTTTATAGGTGTGACAGCTGGTGCAGTACAAGGTTTTTTTGGTGGTTGGATTGACCTCAGTTTTCAAC
>CAYVHK010000071.1:15424-20224 GCA_964451145.1 uncultured bacterium
TTTATTTCTTCTATTTTATTCTTATTCTTTTTATGACATATATGAGCCCATGGGCCCTTATATCTTCATAATATAAAACAGCATATTTTTAATGGTTTACCTATACGGGTGGCACTCAAGGTTTTTTTGGTGGTTGGATTGACATCTGTTTTCTACGTTTTATGGAGACTTGGCAGTCTTTTCCCATGGTGTAATTGGTTATTATTTTGAGTAGTGTGATTGGCCTCACCTTTTGGTGGTTGTTGGGCATTTTGCTACTCTTTGGTTGGATGGGTTACGTTGGCGTGGTACGAGCTGAATTCCTGCGGGCTAGGAACCTCGATTTTGTTCGAGCTGCTAGAGGTTTGGGGATTTCCGATGTGCTCATCATGTTTCGTCATGTTTTACCCAATGCTATGGTAGCAACTATCACTTTTCTGCCATTTAACCTGAGTGCAGCCATCACTACGTTGACTGGTTTAAGTGTTCTTAGTTTCGGTTTGCCGCCTGGTTCACCATCGTTAGGTGAGATGATCGTGCAGGGTCGCAACAATATCCAAGCCCCTTGGCTCGGATTAACCAGTTTCTTCACTCTCGGAATTTTACTGATCTTATTGATTTTTATCGGTGAAGCGATTAGGGATGCCTTTGACCCACGTAAAACCTTAATTTCAAAGAATTAGGTTAATAATGCAGACTACTTTTCCGTTACTAAAAGTTGAAAATTTATCGGTCGAGTTTCGCACCGAAGCTGGAACGGTTAAGGCTGCTCAAAACGTTACCTTCAGCATTAATCGTGGCCAAACCTTGGCTTTGGTTGGGGAATCCGGGTCCGGTAAAACAGTTTCAGCACTCAGTATTTTACAACTGTTACCTTACCCAATTGCTCATCATCCAACTGGTAGTATTTTACTTAAAGATCAACAACTAATGGGTGCGTCTTTTAAACAACTACAAACTGTTCGTGGCAACAAAATTTCCATCATTTTCCAAGAGCCGATGACCTCACTGAATCCACTTCACACAATTGAAAAACAAATTTGTGAACCTTTGATTCTTCATCAAGGAATGAATCAACAGTCAGCCAGTCGGCGGACACAGGAATTATTGGAGTTGGTTGGTTTAAGCCAAGTTAGCCGACGCTTGACTGCTTTTCCACATGAATTGTCGGGTGGTCAACGTCAAAGAGTAATGATTGCTATGGCTCTAGCTAACGAGCCAGATTTATTGATTGCCGATGAACCGACCACAGCATTAGATGTTACGATTCAAGTCCAGATTTTGCAATTGCTGAAGAATTTGCAAGACGAGTTCAAAATGGCAATGTTATTCATTACTCACGACTTGGCCGTGGTCAAGAAAATTGCCGATCAAGTCTGCGTCATGCAACAGGGGCAAATCGTAGAACAAGGTGAAGTTAGCAAAATTTTCCACCAACCAACTCACCCTTACACTAAAAAATTATTGGCCTCTGAACCAAAGCCAAAATCTCACACTATCAGCTGTGGATCTCCAGTGATTGAAGCCATCGACCTGCGGGTCTGGTATCCCATCAAAAAAGGAATTTTTCGTCGGACTGTAGCGTATGTTAAGGCTGTAGATGGATTAAGTCTTGCGGTGCAGTCCGGTAACACATTAGGTGTGGTAGGTGAATCGGGGTCTGGCAAGACAACACTCGGATTGGCTCTCCTGCGGCTAATCTCGTCTCGTGGTCAAATCAAATTCAAAAAACAATTAATTCAAGGTTTGAAATTTAAGCAATTGCAACCCTTACGTCGTCAGATGCAGATTATCTTTCAAGATCCGTTTGGTAGTCTAAATCCACGCATGTCGGTTGGTGAGATTGTGGCAGAAGGGTTGAAAGTCCACAGAATCGAAATGGATAAAGATAAGCGAGAACAATTAATAGTCGATACTCTCAATCAAGTTGACTTAGAATCTGAAGTGAAAGACCGTTATCCTCACGAATTTTCAGGTGGTCAGCGGCAACGTATTGCCATTGCCAGAGCCATTGTACTGAAGCCTGAGTTGATCGTCTTAGATGAACCAACCTCATCTTTGGATGTTAGTGTCCAAGCACAGGTTTTAGATTTGTTGCAACGTTTGCAAAAAGAATATCAGCTAGCCTACATTTTCATTAGCCACGATCTGAAAGTGGTGCAAGCGATGTCTGATAACGTGATTGTGATGAAAGATGGACTAGTAGTCGAACAAGGTAAAACTGCAACTATCTTTCATCAACCGAAAGCCGAATACACTAAATCCTTGATTTCAGCCGCTTTTGATTTGAACTAATCAGGACAAAACATTCAAACAAATTACCAGAATGATAACAGTATATCTCTATTGATACGTTTCAGCGGCCTTACCCAATTTTCTTTTCGAACAGTAATACTGCATTCAAGTTGGAAGATTGCTCATAAGAACCAAGTGGAAAAAACTGGAGCAAACAAAACTGATCTAGTATTCTAGTCGATTATCTTAACTGAGGCGGAATTGTCTGGATTAGGAAAAAATCGGCTATTTCAATCTTAATTTGGTTCATCATCAATCGACATTTTCATAATCTCCCTATAGAGAGCAGGAACGGTTCGATCAAAATCGCCTGAAATGTGATAGCTCTCTCCACCATCCTTGACAGTACGAACCAGAATAGTTTTTTTTGGACGATGATAGTAGTGTGCTTGAGTTGGGTCTCCTTCGTCTCGAAAATCATCGAAGTCAACTAAATCGAAATTAGCGGTTAGGAAGTCTCGGATTTCCTGCCCAGACTGATCTGCCACGTTTCGAGCCATAGACAGGCTTTTAAGGTAGACTTCGGGACCCATTACTGCCGATCCAAGATTCAGAAAAACGCCACCTTCTAATTCAGTCACACTATGAACAAATTTCAGAAAATCAGTGCCGGTGGCCTGCCCCATAGACGAATAGTCAGCAGAAGGGTGTTGGTCGATAATGTCGTAACCGATTCCTTTATGAACAGTAATCGGTAACCCGAGTTGATAAGCATTGGCAAAGATACTCAAGTCAATGTGGGGGAATTTGACTCCATATTCATTGTTAGCTATCATTTTGCCAATAGCCTCACCATAACCGAGATCCTCCTGCGCTGCTTGGTTAATAGCTTGGTTTAGATGTTGGCCTGTTTCTTGCCAGTGGCCAAATTGACCGTTTTGAATATAGTATTCAACATTTTCTAAAGTAGCTCCGATCAATGCTATTTCAAAATCGTGAATGGCGGTAGCGCCGTTGGTTGCCAAATGTGTCAAAATACCTTTTTTCATTAGATCGATAATAAAACGGGAATTGCCCCGTCGCATAACATGTGCTCCCATCATCCAAATCACAGATCTTTTCTTCCTACGGGCCAGAATCATTTGATTTGCAATACGAGCCAGGTTAAGATTTTCGTAGTGAGGAGTTTGACTATCCAAGTGGTAAATATCGTCGATTGTCATTTTATTCTGACGATCAGCTAGTGGTAGAATCTTCAGTCGGGAACGGTCAAATGTTGGTTGTCTCAAGTCAACAATCCCTTTGGTGATTATCTTTAGGTGTGTTGTAAATTAAAAGATCGGGCTAAAGATATAGCAGCTAAATCGCCAATTTGATCTCCTAATTCAGCCGGTTGAATTTGAACTATTTTCGCCGGACGACGCATCGCCATTTGCTGAACGGTGCGACGAATGGGCTTTAACAATAAATCGCCTGCGGCAACGGCGATAGTGCCAATCAATACGACTTCTGGATTAATAATGTTGATCAAATTAGCAATGCCCCAACCCATATAAAAGGCCGTTTGTTGGATCAGATCAAGGGCTAGTAGATCACCTTTTTTAGCTGCTGATACTACATGTTCAGACTTAATAGCTGAAATTTCACCCGCCACTAACTCTAGAATCTTAGTATTAGTCCTTCTGCTAGCTGCCTCTCTGGCACGACGAGCGATAGAGGGGCCAGAGCAAATGGCTTCCAAACAACCACGGTTACCACAGCCACACAACGGCCCGTCAGGAATTAAAATCTGGTGTCCGACTTCTCCAGCGCAGCCGTTAGTTCCGTGAAAAATAAGACCATTTGATACAATGCCAGCCCCAATACCCGTTGACATAGTTATAAACACCACGTTATCGAACCCACGACCACCACCAAATTGCCACTCCGCGTAAGCCGATGCATTAGCATCATTTTCAACTACTACAGGAGTACCGAATTCTTGACTAATTATTTGTTTTAATGGTACAGCCTCCCAGTTGGGCAGATTCGGTGGTGAGTAGACTACACCCGTTTTGGCATCTAAAGGTCCTCCACAACTGATACCAATAGCCTTCAATTGATGCCGCTCAATTTGAGCTAGTCTTCGCGCTTGATCCACCATCTGGATCAATTTTTTGACTACATAACTTGACCCTTTTTCTGCCTCAGTTGGTTTGCGAATTTTATGCAAAATTGTTCCATCGGTTGTGGCAATAACGGTAGCTAGTTTTGTTCCGCCAATATCAATTCCAACTAAGTATTGCAATATATTTCACCTTTTTTTGATTGGACCAATCCGTTTTCGAACTCGAATTTGTCGAATGGTCCGAGCGTCAGCATCGGCAATTGTTAAACTAAGCGATTGGTCCTCAATTTGAGCACCGATTTTGGGTAACCGTTTTTCCAATTCCAAGACATATGCTGCAATAGTTTCATAATCACCGGTAGGAACGTCTAAATTAGACATTTCGTTTAGCTTATCAACCTCGGTTCGACCATCACATTCAATCATATTTGGACCAATTTGACGAATCTGGTGGTCATTGCTACGCTTGTCGGTGAACT
>CAYVHK010000072.1:0-16458 GCA_964451145.1 uncultured bacterium
CTTTGGCATTACCATCCAATGGCCAGTAACCAATCATTCCGTCGGTTATGTCGGCAGAATGAGTATTCACAGCAACGATTAAGAACAACAAGGTCAAAGTTGAAAAAAAACTAACCCGAGAAAATCCACACCTCAATACATCGGATTTTATCATATGTTTACCCCACCTAAAAAATTGGTACGATTATTTCATCTTCTAGTCTCACTGTCAAATGTTTTTTCTGAGTAACATAAACTAGACACAAAATTATCTGCGAACTTAAATGTTTTCCAGAATCCTATTTAACCCCAGATAATAAAGAAAGATATGTTGATCTAGACCTGTGTTGCTGCAGATATTTGAAAAAGTAGTTTAGCTATTCAAATAAGAGCTATAAGACGATGAAGAACGTAAGGCACACACTAATAGATCTAATAACAACCCAGCCAGATAAAAACTGATGGTTAAGTTAAGAGTATATGACTTATCTGCTGTGTGATAAGAAATAAAGAGAAGAGAAAAAGATACCAACTGGGTACTGATAACTGAATGATTACCCGGCACACGGGTCATCTGTTCCACATACGAGTTTCAGACTTTTAGTTGGGGATAGAATTAAAACCGCCACTCCTACGTCATTTTAATTGATATAGATAATCAATTATTAGAGTTTATTTTAATTCATCGAAAATGTTTTAAGAACTATTCGTATAGTTATGGATTGCCGTAGTTTTTTGTCCCAACAATAGTGGCCGGCTACAGGATAAATTGTAAATTTGACGTCATTTCCATTTTCCTTTAAATTTGCCACTATTTCTTCTGATATTGAGAAAGAAATAACATTATCATTTTATCCGTGGAATGCCCAAACTGATATTTCTACTAGGGATCTTAAGATCCGACGGCCTTCTCCACCTCGAAGACTGAGGCTATGGCTACAAAAAGTTCTGGATATATAGTAGTCAAAGTCCACGTCCCAAATCCATTTATACTCAAGCCCATCAAGTAGATTTTGCTGTTATCTACTGCGCATTTTTTAATTTTTTCTTCAATTAAGCTGTTACCTGTACAAAGTTCACTAGTCCACCACAATTCTTTAGGGCATTGAGGCGACACTGTAATGACAGGTAAATCGGGATTGTTTCCCACAATTTTTGGAATACCGTGCTTTTTGAGTAAATTTAGATCATTTCCCCTTTCACCAGCGCCATGAAGAAAAATGATCAAAGGCCATTTTGGGCCAGGTAATTGAGTATAAGATTGGTAAAGAAAAAGACAATATTCCATCAAGATTTTAATTTTTCTAACATAAAATACTCATAGTTTTGTTTGGCCATATTGACCTTCTAACTTCTTTTTAAAGTCGTTGCGGTTATTGTAAATATGATATGATGTGCACCTAGTTTGAAAACTTTATTGTTGAAAATAATATGGCAAGATGATTCTTCACTCATCATGCTTCCAAACGTCGTTATCTAATCTTGGCAACCCCACTATTGATTTTCAACAGCTGCTTATTCAGTTAATAAAATTATTCCTTGGGTGGAGAAACAAAGGATGTTTTCCAAAATTCTAATCACGCAGAAATTGTCGGCAAGTCGAAGTGGATTAATGGAAGGTGCGGTGCAGGATCCAAAGATCTTCACTCAGATCCGAATGTGTATATTGATATTTCTATATCTGATTCACCAAATGGCAATTAATCTTTTCGGTGTTTTTATATTTAGGTTTCTTAATCGTTTGCCTCATAATAGTTAGTTTTCTGTTTGATAGAGTACCATCGATAACATCATAATAATTATCGGAAGAATAACAATCGATAAGGTTCATTACCTGATATTTCTAACTAAATTTCATTCATAAATGTCAATGTTATTCGTATGATCTTGATATTTGGTTGTGCAAAAACTATGAGATGGTTGACGGATTATTCACATTAATTTTGTGCATTACCTTATAAGAAAAGGCAAAGATTATATTCGAAATTCAAACAAAAATAGGAGTTATAATAGGTCACAAAAGAAGTATTTTCCTATACAATTGTCGCGCTGTTTCTGTTTATGCTTTCAATCAGTTCAACTGTTGCCATTAATTACCATCAAGGATAAAAAATCAGATAAATTCATTGAAATCAACACCGATACCTACGAAGTCCACTGGAAAAAAGACTTGAACTAAAACTCGTTAAATTTAGTTATGATCAAGAATTTAGTTTAAAAGCATCCTTGAAGTGTAACCCTCAATCTTAGCAGTCTTGTCAGAAAAGAATTATGCTGGATCGGTTCCTTTTCTGACCTAAAAACCACGTAATAAATAATTTATGCACGGGGTATGTTGACTCGTAGAAAACAGATTGCGTCCCCCATGGATTCCTTTAACCTTCTCCTCGATTCTAAACTTGCACTTCGATTTTTCGATCTGAATAAGCCGTGATCCTTTCTACTCGCGTATGCAGGATGGCTGTAGGCTTATTCTGGTCTGATAATTCTGTAAATACTATTCACCAGTGATATTGTCGGCTTTCTCAACGCCCATTTTATTACTATGGAACTTAATTAAATAATTTGCATAATCAACTTCAAATATAGCATTTAAGTAATTATTAATGATTAACATTAGGAAAATTTCACGAAATCACATAGATAGCAAAGAACTAAGTCAAATTTTTAGAATCGCTTTGCCAATTATTCTGTCTAACGGCTCTTTAACTGTTATGCACGTAACAGATCGATGGTTCTTGTCTAAAGTTGGTCAGGTTGAACTCGCTGCTAGCATGAGTGGTGGCCTAACAAGTCACGTCTTAGTTTCATTTTTTACAGGCTTGGTTGGATATGCTTCCGCATTAGTTGCTCAATATTATGGGGCGAATCAGCTTCAGAATTGCACTAGATCCATTGTACAAGCATTTTACATTGCTGTAGTTAGTTACCCGTTACTACTTCTATTTATTCCGCTCATAAAATATATATATATTTGGTCCAATCAGGAAGAAGAGCTTTCCAACTTAGCCTCTTTATATGCTCGAATGATGTTGATTGGGTCTTTCTTTTTCCTGATGCGAACGGCCGTATCAAGTTTCTTTATTGGTTTAGGTAAAACGGGAATTATTTTAATTGCTCATGCAGTTGGCACTCTCTTAAATATCCCATTAAACAATGTTCTTATTTTTGGTAAATTAGGCCTACCTCCATTGGGTATTCGAGGCGCTGCATTAGCGACAATATTTGCAAGTTGCGTCAGCTTTATCATATTGATTTTCTATTTCTTGAGAGAAATATCCCAAAGTGAATTCAAAACAAGAAGATTGTTAAAAATCGATAGACCAATTATAAGGAAACTGTTTGTTTTTGGGCTTCCAGCCGGAATCGAACCATTCCTTAATTGGTTTGCTTTCAATGTTTTTCTACAGATGGTGCACTCCTATGGTGTTGATACAGCTAGTGCTGCAACAATTGCATTTACTTGGGATAGTGTAGTCTTTCTACCATTTGTTGCTTTAGGTATGACAGCTAGAACTATGGTCGGGCAAAGATTAGGGGCAAAAGATAAGGATAATGCACAAAGAATGACTTATTTGATTATGGGAATAAGTTTTTTATATGGTTTAGTAATGATCTTAGTGTTTAATTTTTTCACAAGTTTTCTTTCGTCAATTTTTGCTTCGGGTTTTCAATCTAGTAATTCACAAAATATATCTAATATCTTTATTAGACTTATTTCTCTGTATACTGTTGCAAACTCTTGTAAATTAATACTTGGTAATTCACTGCATGTGGCGGGGGATACTGTTTGGGTAATGTGGGTTTCAATAACCATTCACTGGGGAATGGCTATCTCAGTTGTTTTATTAGTGAAAATTTTCAATGTTAACCAATACGTTGCATTCTCAACCTTAATCATAATGAATAACTTAGATTTTATAACTAGGCTGTACAGATATAGAAGTGGTAAGTGGCGCAACATCAATTTGATAGATTGAGTTAATTTTTTCAATCAGATAAATCAAAATAATTCGGTTTTGGAATTCAAAACAGATAATTAGAAAATTGGCTCTCAGAATAAAAATAAAATGCGGGCCCGACAGAACTTCATGAATAAGTTAGTTTTAGGACAAAAAATAGGAGAAAACGATCTGGGTAATGAGCACTAAATAAAAAATGGAGAGGATAACGGTTTTCTAGACAGAGATATGATAGAAAAACAGCAGAATATATGTGATATTGGGTTTGATAGAAAAGAAAAAATGGGGGTCAACTGGATGATAATATCCGTTGGATCATCCCGCATGCGATCTGTTCTAGGGTCTTAGATCAAAGCCTAAATCCCCCAAATCTTCCTTGCTTTTTCAAAGCCAATTGTATGTTTTGATTGGTCTTGAACTGAGTGAGCTACTGGGTTTTTTCCTACCCATCGGTTATCTACCAAATCAGACTCGGGTTGAAAACGAACATCACAGCTAATCCGCCATTGATCTGACATGTTTCGTGTAGAAGTGTGGAGTGTATGCATAGTGAAAATAACGACATCACCAGCCTCAAAGTCTGTAGTCTTCCATACTCCACCGAATTGCTCACTAATCGCTAGCGGATCAGCCCCAAAATGACCTGGTGTTCGGTCTCGGTCGACATCAGTCTGGCCATAAGTTTGTCGAATTTTGCTAAAACTGGGTAAATTATGTGAACCTACAAGTATTGCCAATGTTCCTTTTTCCACCGGCACATCACCAAACGGTATCCAGCAAGTATGTAAACGATGAGAACCTCTACCCATGTAAACTACGTCAAAATGGGGGCCGGCGGCTCTGCCCGGTGGTATCATGCGCAGCCATTTATAATCAAAAGTTCGACAAGGATGATCGAAGAATTGCTGAAAAAAATTAACAATCTCTATTCCTTCCAAGACCTCCAATACATCTGGATGATGGGTGATTGCTTTTTCACCCATTGTTCGCGCTGGTCGGCCATTAGGATTGTACATAGCATCCATCAGCTCAGTATCTGGTTTAAATGGTAATTCTCCCTTTTTTTGCGCGTAGCTCAATATTGTTTTTCTCGCTTTAATTACGGCATCTCGATTTATTAGACCACGAATTAGCAAATAACCGTCTTCTTCTATCCGTGAATGTAAATCTGAACTGTTGTGTAATAAATCATTACAATCCCTAAGATTTCCTAAATTTTGGCTTTGAAAAGTAACTTCACAATCGCCGAGAAAAATGCCGGTTCTCATAAGCATTCCCCAATTGGTAACAAGAATAAGATAAAAGTTTTGACTATTCTATGCATGATCTTAGCAAGAAAGCTAAAACTTATTCTATACTAATTTGTAGATTTAGTTTATGCATTATTCGATATTATGGCAGAAGTGTAGCATTGAAGAAAAGAAAAAAGTATCAATGGGTTATTGATATCTGTTTGATTACCTTGTAAACAAGTTATCTGTGGTGTGAGTTTGCATAGGGTGTTCAGTCAACTAAATCACTTAACATCAGAAACACATCGAAAACCAAGGTTTTTGGAGCGTTCAGCCGGATCGTTACCGTAGCGAGCAGATACGAGCATACTACGTGCAGTGTGGCTTGTAAAATAATCCCAAGACCCACCTCGTAATACTCGTCGCCCCTTTGGGCTTGATTCTGGCCCTTTTGGATTTTTAAATGGTGACGTTTTGTAATAATTATCATCATACCAATCTGCACACCATTCATATACATTACCTGCCATATCGTATAACCAATATCCGTTAGGAAAGAAACTACCAATTGGGGCTGTTGTTTCATCCCATTCATCTTTGCCTTGAACCCCCACAAAATTAGCATAGACACTGGCAATCGCCAGATTGTTTCCCCAAACATAAAATCGATCTTTTAGCTTTCCGCGAGCAGCTTTCTCCCATTCGGCCTCGGTAGGTAAACGTTTCCCGGCCCATTGGGCATAAGCAACAGCGTCGTTCCAACTGATATGTACCATTGGATACTCGTCGCCAAGGGAATATTTAGCTACATTATTCCAGGTTCCATCATACTCATAACCACTTTCAGTCAAAAACCATCTGAATTGACCTACTGTGACTTCAGTGCTGTCCATGTAAAAGTCATCTAGCTCAACTCTGTGCCGAAGTGCAGTCTTATCTTGAGCGGAATGATCCCCCATGTAAAAATAGCCTGCTGGTATCAGTAACATTTCCTTACCATCTTTTTCCCACGTAATTTTGTCAGGTAGATTTTCTATTATAGTTTCGGTTTGATTGTTTTCTTTACTGATTTCCTCACCGCATCCGATGAGCACCAGCAGAAATAAAAATATCCAACTATGTTTTGGCACTAAGATGATATTTGTCAAATGAAAGTTTATGGAAATTTGGTTTCTGTTATTCCAATTTTAAAGGAGGTAGAACAGAAGCTACATCACATTTTATTATTCTGGCAACAGAATCAAAATGTCATACCCAAAGGTAAAAAGTTAGGCAAACAAAGAATTGGTAATAAAAAGGTATTAATTGAAAATTTAAGGTGTTTTCCAGTTGACGAATTACATCATGATGGCGTTGACAAAAGAAAAATTATGATTAGACATTATTTAAATAGATTATCCTTCTTTAGGTGAAATTGATCATGATTCAAAATAATTTAGCCTGCTTGGAAAAAGATGAACCATGAGCTAGTGAAAAGTAAGTGGTATTAATTCGGCTGCTAATATCCGCTTAATTACTCCCTCATACACGAGTTATCTTTTGCTGGTCTACTGTGACATGTTCATTCAACTGCTTGAATTTAATAGAAGTCAGTTTCGTAAATATAAACTCACCAAATATGAACATTGAAAATTAGTGTCGACATAAACATGGAATATACTGCTCGATATAGGGACTTCAAGATAGGAAAATAGCGAGAAATTAAAAGGGATGGACATACCAAAAGGTGAAGGGAATGTGCTCAGCGATTCATTTCAAGGAGAATTGAAGTACGAACATTAGTCGTTTTTCTATTATTCAGGTTTATTGTTGGGCAAGAAATTGTATAACTACAACATGATTTTAGCCAGATTTACCTAGGTAAATCGATAGTCCAACCTTGCAGAACTATCTCGGTTTTTTTATGCCTATAAATATCTAGTTCTTGCAGAATTCTTAGGTGAAAAAACCGTGTGCAGTTGCCTTCCGAACAATGATAGAAGGAATAATTTCTTATTCAAGTCAGAAAATGAAAGTTGAATTTAGAATTGAGGAGAAAGTCAAACGAACCCATGAGTCAATAAAACTAGTGCCCAATTTTTCTAGGTGCGAGTTTCACATCTGTAGTCGGGGGCAAAATTCAAACCCCGCTCATATAGCACTTTAATTGATATATAATTAATTACTAAAGTTTTTGTAATTTATCTAGAATGTTTTAAGAACCATTCGTAAAGCTCTGGGTTTTTGTAGGTTTTTGTCCAAGAATCATGGCCTGCTTCAGGATAAATTGTAAATTTGACGTTATTTCCGTGTTCTTTTAAAGCTGTTACTATTTCTTCTGATCTTGAGAAAGGAATGACATTATCCTTTTGTCCATGAAATGCCCAAACAGGCATGTCTATCAGAGATCTTAAGATCTGACGGACTTCTCCACCTCCACAGACTGGGGCTATGGCTGCAAAACGTTGAGGATACATAGTAGCCAAGGACCATGTTCCGAACCCACCCATACTCAAGCCCGTCAAGTAAATCCTGCTGGTATCTACTTCATATTTTTTAATTATCTCTTCGATTAGACCATTAATGGTGCGAAGTTCACTAGTCCACCATGATTCTTTTGGACATTGGGGCGACACCGCAATAAAGGGGAAATCAGGATTGCTTTCTACAACTTTTGGAATACCGTGCTTTTTGAGTAAATTTAGATCATTTCCCCTTTCACCAGCGCCATGAAGAAAGATGATCAAAGGCCATTTTTGGTCAGGTGATTGTGCATAAGATTGGGGCAGAAAGAGAAGATATTCCATCTGAAATGAGATATTAAAAGAAAAATTTTTCTGCAAAGCTAAAGAATTGGCTTGTTTGTTGGAAGAAGTTTCAGAACTGAATGATTGCATAATAATTCCCCAGAAATATATGAGAATGATACAAAGAGTGTGTAGATAATTCACAACTTTTCCTATTAGACTTATGAGTGGATAATATGTTGATCTCAAGAATCCGTCAATTATCTTATATATGACAGTGAGGAAAAAGACTTGTGAAGAAAAAAGATACCAACTAGTTTGCTGATACCCGCCTGATTAATAGTTATCTATTGTGCGGGTTTGAGTAAGAACGACTAATATACTTTAGTTTCCTTAATCTGATACAGGTAGTAAGTCAATCTTTATGAAACTTTATACTTCGTAGTAGATATAGTAGAACTTCCCTTTTTTGAGGGGAATTCTAATTCCTCTTTTTCATATGGCAAATCATTTAAATACTCGCTCAAAATAGGATCTTTAGATACATTTTCAGTAATAACAATTTCACCAGCGTTTGATATTGATTGGATTTTAGCTGCAAGATTGACAGTTGTTCCGAAGTAATCAATTCCTTTATCCCCATTAATTGCCATACACTGTCCCGAATGAATAGTAATCCTCAATCGTAATTTGGTTTCTTCACTATTTGGACAAAAGTAAAGCTGAACTTTTTCAGCGCAGGAAAAGGCATCTTTAGGAGACTGAAAAGCGACCATTACAGCATCTCCTATTGTTTTAATTATTGTGCCATTTGCAATTTCTACTAATTCGAATATTTTACTGAAGTGCTTGCGGACTTCAATAAAAGCAATTGTATCTCCTACTTCATGATAAAAGTCGGTTGATTTTACAATATCGGTAAATAAAATATGCTGGGTGCCAATTTCTAATGGTACGCCCTCAGCAATCGATTCTGCAGGAAAAAGTCTTCGGAAAGTAGAGAAGTTAAATAAATCAATCGGTCTGAGAGCATTTTGGTCATCACTAACTGATTCTAATATAAAAGTCTGGTCTTTTTTAGTTTTATTTTCCAATCTAATCAATGGAAAATTGCCGGCTTGATAATTAGTGTCAGTATCATTAGAATTCCAAACTAACTCTTTTTTAGTTTTCTCAAATCCCACATCTAACAAATCAAAGTTCATTTCCCCTTTGATGCGCATCCGATAACGACCAGATTCTAAACGGGTCGAAAGTAATTTGTCAGAATTGCTCTCAACTTCTTGATGCAGTTTAATATGAGGCCGATGAGTCGGCGCAGATGAACAAAACGGACGAATATCTATCGATCGGATAGCAGCGTTGACTCGAAAGGCAACCTCCAAAGCGTTAGATCCAGTTAGATTAAAATCAATCATGCAGGGCTCACAACTGCTACTCGATGGTAATTCTGATAGATGATTGAAGCTTTGTCTGGTGTTTTGGCAGTGTGGGCATATTGTCTCCCAACGTAAGTCGAGTAGACCAATGTTGGCCGCATGAAGAAAAAGACTTATAACATCGTTTTTTTCCACTCCCCACTCTGAAACTAGAGGTAGTAGCCTGATCTTACTTAACAAATCGTCGTCTGTTTCACGAATGTATGATTCGAATTTATCCACGATATCGTCTTCGAAGCCAAGATTTCTTAATTGGGAGATATTATGTTGTATTCTCCGATCTTGATCATCAGTGAATCGGACTTGGTTTTGAAGAAATTTTTTCGCTTTTTGCTCACGGGCGTAGTCTTCCATTTTGCCCATGAGTTCAGGCACAAGTTTCTTTATTTTTCGTTCTTGTATACTAAGCAACATCTTGCTAAGCATATTCTTAGGAACCATTCCAAGATATAAATGAATCCGAGACTTGGTTAGGTCTATTTCTTCTGTTAGAACAATACTCCGAAAATAACGGACTATCCCCTTATAAAAGTCGTGCGTTTGCATAACGCCGACGTCTTCTATCCAAGTCCATTTTTCTATCCATTGGCCTCTTGGATCCTTTCCGTGCAGTTGACCATCAATTTCACTATACTCTCGTTTAGGAAATCCGGCCAATTTTGCAAAAAAATTACTATCGGAGAAATAGGGCCATAAGGCATCAATCTCTAAATCTGAATCGTGAGAAAAAATCATTTCTATTGGACTAAAGTTATGCAAAATTTCATCTGGCCAAGGATACAGTTGACTAAAATATGATGGTGTAGGATTTATCATTTTATGCCCCTTCGAGTGCCCGGTGTCTTATGCATTTCCTTTCTTTATAATTAAATTATAAACACATTGTTCTTAATAAGAGTAGATGAAATATGCCTTTTTATGAAATAGGAGGTGAAAAGGTGATCTCCTAAGAAATATACAAGATTCAAATGAAAGTCTAGAATAAATTATTAGACTACTGAATAATAAACGAAAAATTTACCAACTGGCGCTGAGATTCACTTGATTACCTTATACACAAGTTATCTATTGTGCAGGTTTAACTAACGAAAATCAGGCGTGGAGAAAATTTTTACCTGGAAATGATAGGCAAACTGTGAGAGGAGGAGCCGGCTGTACCAAAAACAAAGTGAAAGTGATGGCCCAACTCTACCGAGTTCTCTCGGCTTTTTTTATGTATAGTATAAGCTCTTCTATTTATCCCAGTTTTGCTTTTCTATTTTTTCCTTTTTTGGTCAAAGATTAAGACGACTTGCTCATCTTCAGCGTAAAGGTTCAGTCGCTTATCCTCAATGTAATAGGTTTTGACTTAAGGCAACAGTTTCAGAAATACCAGTTTCATAATACCGTTGGGCTCTAGACAAGTCATCTCTGTTGGACCAGTATTTTTGATAAATACACCATACTTTTTTGTGAGCTGATAGATCCCAAAATATCGATTGCAACATACTCAGTACAGTCTAAAGTTTTGAACCCGCCAGAATTTATCCATGGCTTTGCCTTTTGATACCAATACGCAACACTGGAATAATCAATGAATTGAGCATTACCAGCACCGTGTTCAATAGTCACTGCAATTTTTTCTGAAAAGGGTATGCAATCCGAAATATGCATCCGATAACAGGATCTGTAACCCTGACGGTTTCCGTCAAAAGGATAGATATGGTCATGAACCCAGAAATTCTGGTTCAGGTAGTCTTCAGTTCCAGTCCCAATCTGTGTTTGATCAGGGTTATTATCAATGAAGATCATCTCATTTCCTTCGCAAATGGCGCCCACGCTGTTTTTGTGTAACCCAGAAGAAAGTTTTTATACTCTAGTGGTAACCCGAAGGTGTATTTTTTCCTTTCTTCCTCATCAAGAATATTTGCATTCGTGTTTTCAGAAAGTGGAATGGGATTATCCTCGCTAGGTGTGCCGAACGCATCACAAAAGAATAGACCAAGCGCTGCATCAATGCTAGCTCGATCCTCTCCATTCCAGTATGCTTTGAGGATCAACGACCTAAGTATTTGCTCAGTTCGCATAGATTCTGGTAATTTTATTCTGATAGCGTTAATTCTACCACCTGTTGACTGAAGGTCTAACAGAACTGATTCTTCTCTATCTTTCATCCTGACAGTTCTATCAAACTTGTCTGAGGACAATGAAAGAACTTCGCCAGCCCGGTTCCACATGTCTATCCCACTCTTGATCCGTTGAATTTCCTCTTGGGAAATTGCGGCTAGATCAAAGGTTTTCAAAGGAGTGCCCTTAGGTAATAAGTGATAGTTAATCTGGAAATATTTTCTTTCTACAGCTGGTTCTATGGTGATTTTGCAAGATTTTTCAAATGGAATGGGCTTATAACAAATGCCTGTTTCTAGATGAGGGCCGTTTTTAACACCCGTTTCCATCATCGGTGGATAGCCCATCTCCAATTCAATTCCACTGGTGAATGGTAATATGCCTGCCTTCTGCGGTTCAGGTTCACCGCTCTGTCCTGAAAAACTGAGGCATACACCTGCTTCTTTCTGACCATCAAAGTAGAATTTAAATCTGGCACCTGGGTCTCCACCAGACCATATACGGTAAATACACCCTGGTCCTTCTATTTCAGCTATTGTCCCTTCTTTTTCGTTTTTTTCTAGATATACGGGGGTATCATCACGATTCCAGAGATCCCTGTTATAACTGGAGACCATATATGAACGACTTCTTCTCAAGATAGGTAGCCTGTCGATAGCAAATAGCGCGTCAAGACCAATAGGCTCGTTTTTCTGATTAATACTCATTCCTCAATCTTCTTTTGTTCGGGAAAATCAACGCTGCCAGCACTTGTACTGTCATTCCCTTAGTTTGAAAACTAGCTTGACGTGGTCTATTAATGTCAGTTCCGTCCTCTTACTAGACTCCAAAATTTAACTTCTATACAATATTCTCACAACCCTAGGACAATATCTATAGCTCTGAGAACATTTATCCCTTAGTATCTGAAATTAGTCCAGCCCTAATTTTTATTTAAAAATATCAAAATAATAAATGTGATTCTACCAGATAGATACAAAAAATTATAGGTGGGATAGTATTCTGTGAAGAATAAGAAAAAGACTTAAAATATTAGTTTAGAGTGTCAGGAAAAACGAAGATTGGAAGTATTAGGTAGTAGAGAAGAAAAAGAGTATCAACTGATGCTGATAACCGACTGATTACCCCATATACGAGCTGTTTTTTGCATGGTTTTCAATAAGCGTTTAGTTTCAGCCACTTCAGAATCACCATCACCGTGATTTCCATATAATCACTCAATTGGAAATAATACTAATAATGGAAGTGAGCACCTAAGGTTATAGTCATTACTCTGATCGTAGTTTTACGGTTATAACAGTGAGACCGTTCTTTTCTAACGATAGCAGATGCAGAAATCATTTCTTGATTTTTAACGGTGTTCAACGACAACCAACACATCACTTTCTAACCAGTTTTCTATCACTAACATGCACCGACTGGACAGTCAAATCTCGGTTTAATATTACTAAATCAGCAATTTTACCGATTTCGATACTACCCAATTGGTCCGCATAACCAATAATTCGGGCTGGGGTTAGAGTCGCCATTTTAACCACCGTCTCGAGAGGCAACCCCGTCAATTGATAGAATGTTCTGATATGATGATCCATACCAGTAGAACTAGAAGCTAAGCTTTTTCCATCTAATGTTAATCCAACTTGATCTCGATGTAGAAACGGCTGTCCATTTTGTTTTGGTCCAAAGATATATTCTCCATCTGGCATATCGAGTGCTCGATTGCAATCAGTCACAATGGCCAAGCGATTTGCTCCCTTGATTTTATAGGCAAGTTGGAGCAGGCTGGCCGATAGGTGTTTGCCATCAGCGATCACTTCTGTTGTCAACTGATCAAAAAAAAGAGTAGCTTCGACAACCCCACCTCGCATTGGATACGTTTGTGTTTGACGAAGTTTCGACTTGTCCGACATCGCGCAAAAAAGATGATCAACATGCTGAATGCCCCAACCTAATGCTAATTTCATCTGCTCGAAAGTGGCTAATGAGTGGCCAACGCCGAGTATAATCTTTCGGTCATTACAAGCTTGAGCGAAAATTTTGCTCTGCGGCAATTCAGGAGCGATAGAAGCTTTAACAATTACGTCAGAAAAGGCCAAATAGTCATTGAAGGTATTTGTATCTGGAATCTGGTGTAGATCAACGGGGTGACAGCCAACGGCCTGATCATGAAAATAAGGGCCGTAGAGATGTGCACCTATAACTTGAGATGAGGAACCATTTGTCCCGTCTGACGGTTTATTTTTGAATTCATCTACTAACGATAGAAATGCGCAGATTTGATTTGGTCGTGCTACTGTCGATGTACAAACCAGACGAGTTGTGCCATGTTTACCATGAGTTTTTAGTACTGTCTCAAATGCTTGGCGGTTTCCATCCATGAAATCTGATCCACCTCCACCATGAACATGCAAATCGATGAAACCCGGACACAGATAATTTTCAGCCACATCAATAATTTTTGTTAGATTGACTTTTGATTTCATATCAGCAGTGGGCAGGTTTAAAGTAGAGCTGGTATCGATTTGGTGAATTAAGCCGTTTCGTACGGTAACACAGGCATTAGGTAAAATGGAGTCTGGTAAGACTAGGTTCGCATTAACGAAAAGTGTATCTGTACTTCTCTGCATGTTGAATTGTAAATTGACGTTAGGGGGTTTTTAGAATGGTCTTAGCATATACTAAATTCAGTGATAGTAGGGAAAAAATCATATGTAGTAGGGAAAAAATCAGGCCGTAAAAATTAGATAGTACTACTATAATTGTCTGGAAATAGTTACGCAGTTGCTGAATACCATTAGGAAATGGAATTTCAAATCAACCTGTTTATATCTGTTGATCGTACGGATACAATTCCATCCACATAGAACAATGATTAAAAAATAAGACATGTGTGTTTAGAAAAAATGTTTACTGCTAAAAAAGATTATGACTTATCCAGATTGAAAAATGGATTAGGATTGGAAAGAAAGTCAAAGGAACTTCTGGGACATCATCTCACCCCTCAATAATCAACATACCCCGTACCTGATTCTACCACAAGTAAATGGCCGATTATATCTTAAGCAGGAGTAAGGCGTATACAACTATCGCGCCTGTCACTACGGCCAGAATAATCCAAATCACGCTTATGGGACCATAAATGCCAAACATTTGACCAATCAGCCAAGGGGTAAACATACCACCCAGTGCTCCGCCGACAAATAACAGGCTGGTAATATGGCCTGACACAGTCAGATGTTTCTCTGTAATAGAAATTCCGATAGGAAACATGGAAGCCACCCCTAAGCCAAAGACGCCAGTACCGAACCAGATAACCGTCAATATTTTTGGCCAGACTATGATTAATCCAACCCCGATTAGGCATAACAACAGGTTGACGCCAAGAATATGTTTGACGTCTATTCGCATAGACATTGGAATACTCAGAAGACGACCAATGGTCAACGCAGCCCAAAATACAAAGGTCAGATCAGCGGCAGAAGCTTCATCGGCCAAATAACTTCTGAAGACATAAGTAGCAACCCACCCCCCCAGACTAACTTCGGCCGAAACGAATAAAAAGAAAAGGATAATGATCAGTCCCAATAGGTAGGCATCTACAGGATCAGAGTTCGAGTCTTTGATGGCCTGAGGTCGGTCTGGGCTGGGTAGACATAAGAGCAAAACAGATATCGGGGCGGTCAGTAGTCCAATGATCCAGTAGCCCCAAGTAATGTTTCCCGTTAATCTCAGCATTTGGGCGAAGATGATAGGGGACAAGGCGGCACCAAAACCAAAGAAAAAATGAAGTCCGTTCATATAGGGTTCAACTTTTTTTCCATGTAACCAAACTAATAGCGTATTACCACCAACATCGGCCGCCCCAACGAAAACGCCAATCAGAAACATGGTTAAAATGAGCAACCACAAGACCGATATTGTTGGGAAAAAAGCTAGGCTTATCGCAATCAGGAAAAACATGACGGCCATGATGGGATGACCTGGGATACGATCATAGATGTATCCACCGACCAACGAGCCTAAAATGACACCTAATGCTTTGGCGGTGAATAAATAGCTAATTTGACTCAGGTCGGCCTGGGTGTTTTCAGCCAGTCGATTTAGCGTTGGCCCCAGTGAGGCGAGGAGTAGACCGAGGGTAATAAAAGCAGCGTAATAGGCAATGGAGATAAAAAATTCAGGACGGAATTTGAGTCGCCAGATACTAATATTCATTGCAATAATGAGAACTGTCTAGTTAGCTGATTTAACATTGAATTTGTTTCTCGTGATGACATCATATATATTGAATTATGAAAAAGATATTGATGTTATACCATACTCTCAGAAAAAATAGATTTATACTAGGGCCAAATTAAAAATAGAATCAATGGTTTCAATCTCGCTATCAATGTGGGAAGAAAAACATTATAGAAGAATTTATTTTTCCGAGAGAAAAAGAGCCAACTATATGAATTATTGAGTTAGATAATATGCTAATAGACTCCTTACTTAAAACCGTGTAATAGGTAACTCGTGTGCAGGGTAATCAGGCAGATTCAAATTGTAATTGAGCAGAAAAATGGATGAGTTAGAAAGAACTAGAAGAAACTAGTTGTTTGTGGAACAAGATAGCTGACGATTAGCTAATTCAGGTTGGAGATGAAGGCGACAGTAGTCGCATCCTAAATTTCGCCTCTGTTCTATGGCGATTTTCTGGTTCAGTAGATGGACCAAAATTAATTGATGCTGATTGTGGCACAGGTTGTTAGGACCATAACCAAAGGTTTTAATAATCTTTTAATCAAAGAAAAGGTGCAAGTGAATGGCACTTATGCTAGGATTTTTGCCGAAGAACAATCCGAAATAGCCAGACAAAACACCCCGTTAGATTTTCTAGGTACGTTAGTCATGCATCTAGCAGATGCACAACCAGCTATTGAGTATGCAGTTAAATCAGCCGTAGACGCTAGGTCCAAAAGTGATAAGTAAGTTATGGGAACACTACATTTGGGGGGTATCAAGCCTGTACTAG
>CAYVHK010000072.1:16468-20078 GCA_964451145.1 uncultured bacterium
GTTTCGCCTGATAAATTGCTAGAGTATTATGACAAACCACGGTTGTTAGAAGATCGGATCAAGGAACATACACGGGCTAATTTTGCTGACAAAAAATATGTTGATTCAGTTAATATGAACAAGTTCAATTGGCATGATGATTTGGTCAAGCTAGTCAATAGGTGGATAGCTGATCAGCCGAAAGACTATGAAATTATAGATAAATGGTGTTCTGCTATTGATTATGCACTCATTAAGGAAGGCCATTTTAGGGCTCAATACCCTGAAGAACGACCAGTATCAGGTCATCCTGACGACCCGTTTTCAGGTTCTGTCATTCAAACCCTTACAATTGGATTTGCACCTCACTGACGAGTAATTAAACAGGGTGATAAGTATGAAATCCTGATATCTTTTGATACTAAGGACTTACTATCTAGTTTCAATCTGGCTCTTTCTAGACTCTTTTTAACTCACTTGTTCTTTTGTATTCATGCTGGTTATGACAAACTGGAGAGCTACAAGATGGAAGTGTACAGGTGCAAATCTAGTAACTGTAAAAAGCCGAATAATATGTTCTATGTAATGAACAGAAATGGCCGAAAACCTACTTTTTGCAGTGCCGGTTGTAGGTATTACTACAATACAACAAACCAAAGAAAAATGCAGAGGGAAAAGAAAAAAGTCAAAATAGTTTGATTTTGGAAATAATTAGTCAAGTATAAGAAATAGAGTACAATGTACTGTTAGTAATCAAAAACTTATACGCTTATCGCTATCATTAGGTTATAAAACGGATTAAGAATTGTTTAAATTCAGATTTTTAAAATTCTAGGTGGAATCCGAAGACTGGCAAGACGCCAAACTGATAGACTTTCCTTTTTTGGTTTTCTTTCCTCAACCATTCAAAGGACCAGATATTCTGACGGTTATAAATATTAGAAACGTCGAGATACGTCACCAGATTCCAACGCTCAAAGTGAAAACGTCGGTCGACTCTTAGGTCTAAGCTATGGTAACTATCCAAACGAGCTGAATTGGTAATTGGGTCGTAAATTGCTTCCCAATCGCCAGAACCAAAGACTGGCTCAAAACTACCGATGATTGGTGTGTATGGTCTCCCCGAAAGGTATCGCCATTGTAAACTAAACTCAAATTGATCAGAGAACTTATATCCACCATTTATACTAAAAACGTGTGGGATATCAAAATCCCAGACAAACTCCCCGCGTTCAGGTGTTTCAAAGCGAGCCTTCGAATAAGTATAACTGATCCGTCCATACAATCGACGTGATAGCTTTTTATGTAAAAATAGGTCAATACCTGTTACTAAACCCGAACCATTGTTAGATAAATTACTGATTTCATTGTCGATAATAACTGGATAATCCGCATATCTTTTCCAATAAGATTCAGCACTGAACCGTAGATCTTCCGCTAGTAGATGGTGCAAACCCACAACATAGTGTGTGGATCGCAAGTCTTTCAGATGGCGGTTTTGCGGATCCCACAAAATAAAAAAGTAGGGCGGTGTTTGATAGTAAACTCCGTAAGCAAGGTTCAGGCGAGTTTTAGAAGTAATCTGGCAACTTAAACCGAGACGTGGACTCAGATGTTGTTGGTGGGTTAGGGCGAAGTGGTCAGATCGTAGACCAAGTTTCATATCTATTATGGGTAGCAGTCGAATCGTGTGGTGTAGATACGTGGCGAGTTTATATGTGGTTTCTTTTTCATCAATATTCAAACGACCGAATCGCATTAACTGTCCAGTTTCGTTGTTATATAAGTCGATTCCTCTAGATTCATATTGGTAATAAAGGTGTGCAGTTCTAATCGAAGTTCCAAACTGTAAATGATTTTGTGAATTCAGATCGTAGTTAATTTCACCTTTCAGTTGGTTTTCACTTTCCCAAGAATTATTAGTAAAAGCACCACTACCGATGTCGTCGCCACCATCAAATAGATACCGATAACCGGAATGTGACAATATGACGGTCGAATATCCTCGTTGGCTAAATAAGTTTTGCCACTTCAAACCAAACGTGTATTGGTGATTGTTGTAATCAAGTGAGTTAAAGCCACGACTGATATTGTCATCAGCGCTCTCAATTTTCATTTTATCAACACCGCCAATACCAATCAGAGTTATGGCATTAGTATTCGATAGGTCATAGGTTATTTTAGTCTGAAAGTCGCTATAGTTAGGAATAGCTGTTACACCAAGTGAACTAGGTAATATATCTACCAACAGATCTAAGTAACTGCGACGAGCCGAAGCCATCCAACTGCCTCGTTGGCCAAACAAGGGTCCTTCTATCGTAGTACCGAAACCAGAAAAACCAGCATAAATATCCGCTTGCCATTGGTCTCTATTACCTTCCCTGAATTTGATGTCCATCACCGATGATAATTTGTCACCATATTTAGCTGGAAATCCACCAGTATAAAAGGAACACTCTTGCACAAAATCGAGGTTTATCATACTAATTCCACCACTAGAAGTTCCTTGATCACCGTAGTGATTACTGTTGGCAATTTCGATGCCATCCAGTAGGGTTAGATTTTCGCGCGGATGTCCACCCCGAACCACCAAGGCATTGATATTATCGGCAGTAGAAACAACACCCGGTATGGATCTCATCACTCGATGGATATCTTCGGCTCCACCAGCAGATCGGCGAATCTCATCAAAACTAAAATTGTGTATACTGGCCGAGACATGTGGTTGTTGTAGAAAAAAATTGGGCTTAGTAGTCACACCTTCTAAACGGAAAATTACCTTCGACAACTCAATTGTCAATGGACGGGTACGTGCTGAGGTCGCTACAACATCTGTCCTGACAATGGTTTCATAATTGGGATGATTGACCCGAAGCGAATAGTTACCGATTGGTAATGGTAGTGAAAATTCACCTTTTGAATTACTAGTAGTATTTCTACTAGATTCGCCGATGATCGAAATTCTAGCTTCAGCCACTGACTGCTGAGTGGCCTGATCCCGAATTACACCGATCAAAATCGTTTGCTTTTTATTTTCTGTTAGACCATTGTGATATGTTGTTAGCGCCCAAAGAGAACTAATAATCAGAAAAAGTGTTAAGCGGATTGGTAACATCTGCATCTCCCTTACCAACTCGTGTGATGGTATCAATATAGCACATTGAGGATTTAACCTGACTAGGTTGGATTAGCCAATTATCCCAACACCTGCAATCCCGAGGTCTAGATACCTTTCGAAAGGATACAAAACACAGCAGAGTCCCTTACTATAATCAGTTACAAGTGGATGATCACGCAGAGACCAGGAAAATGAGGATTCAGAAGCAGTTGAAATTTAATGCTTACTGAAGCCTACGTCAAAGATAACTCGTTTCGGTCTAATCGGTTGGTATCAGTTGCAGTTTGTGAACTTTTTCACTTATTTCTTTTCTGGTTAATTGGTTTGATGGATCTCTTTTACACTATTCATTTTGGCCTTCAGTTACCCATAATGTAGACGGATTTAGCTATGTTAGAGTTGTCGTTGGATAATTTTTTAACAATGTTCTGTTTATGATTCTGGAGCTGACGCTAGGATCTTGTTTATCATTTTTTATTCATCATTTGATAGGATTATAGTAGCCGCAACTGC
>CAYVHK010000073.1:0-20011 GCA_964451145.1 uncultured bacterium
TGCAAGGATAAACATTGAATTGGCAGGCGAATATAAAGGTTATTTGCTTTAATATTCATTCTGCTTATATTTCTCTAGTACCTTACCTATCCATAAAGTAAGCAAGTCGAAAATTAAGCATTATTCGCGTGTTTTATGACGTTAAATGGGAGATGCAAGGATTCTAGACATTATTCTTTGAGTTTATATCAGGTCTTCAACTAGATACTGAAGGACTAGAAAGGTATTCCTGCTAGACTGTGCGAATTCTTTGCTTGAATGGTATATGTTTGCTGGCATTAATCCCGTACGGGGTGATCAGACGGGTATCATCACCAGTTGATACCCTTTTTCTTCTTTGCCACCATACTAAAAATAAAACTGTAAACTCACCTAACTGAATTTACAGTTTTTCCAGTATAGTAAATGCGGAAAAATGTCTAATAATATCCGCCGTCAGGCATAGTAAGTAGTGGTTTTTCTTTTTGTTGATTTTTGATAGAATTACTTTGAATTTGAAGCATATGATGAGGAAATGAATTTATTTTAAAATTGGAGAACAGAATGCAAAAACAAGCACTTATTCCGGCCGATGAAGCCCCTATTATCCAGTTGCCACACTGTGAGTTGAAGTGGATTTGCCATGATGATATCAATCCAACAAAAGAATTGGCAACGGGTTTTGCCACTTTTCAAACGGGTAATGGACATGATAAACACTATCACCCAAACGCAGAAGAAGTGATTTATGTGGTCAGAGGACAATCCCAACAAGGGTTAAAAGACCAGGTTTTTGAAATGAAGGCGGGGGACTCGATTCATATTCCCAAAGGTGCAATTCATTGGACCAAAAATGCGGGTAAGAGCGAACTAGAGATCTTAGTTGTCTTCAGCTCACCTACGCCTGAAACGGTAGATCTATAAAGTCGAACTAGGAAATGATATTTTCAGCCATCTTTCAGCAAGCTAACCAATGTGTATCGGAAAGTTATGTCATTCCGTTTCGTATTTTGTTGTTACATTTGGTATTAGGGTAGGGCTTTATCTGCCTAATTAAGTTACAGTGGTTTTATTCCAGCATAAACATCCATCGTTAATGGGCCATGAGAATGGCCAATTAATTACCTAATAAAGGGTTCATAGTTTTTTTGAGTGGATAGTTTATTGACCACAAAAATCTGTGAATTAAGAAATATTCTATACTCTGAATAATTTTACGAAATCAGTAATCGAAAAGTGGTTTTAGGTCTAGCTTGTTGGCAACTGTGTTGAGTATTGACCGATGATCAGTACCAATCGGAATTCCTATTTTTGCCCATTCTTTCTCCCTTTGATATTCCAAAGTACCAGGAAGATTAGCCTGATCGTATCCAGGAGCGGGTCTCATTTTCTGAATTTCCTCTTGGTGGTGATCAACTTCTTGTTTGAAACTTTCTAAATCACGAAATCGTGAGATGTCGATGGCACAGATAAAAGCACCTTGGTTAGCTCCCTCCCATGCGGCTGGATTAACTTCTGGGTCAAACATCCAAATTCCAGCCATAAAACCACCCATCATATGTGCAGCGGCTCCCAGACCGACAAACTTAAAAAACGCAGATGGGATACATTGAAACAGTTGATCTTGAGATAATTGTCCAGTACCGCTTAGGTAAGATCCCATATCAATAACTACTGGTGGTTGGTCGCCTGCAGGAATAGCAAAACTAATAGGAGATGCACCGGAAGCAGAGAGAATCGAATGATCTGGACTAGGCTTAAATCGATGGGCTGAAGTGGCAAACCCAATGCAATCTTGGCTCAAAGCCAGACGCGAGTATTTTCCAGCCGCACCAAAATGGAAGTGGTTTCGAGTAACAGCACCTGCCATGCCGAATGTTTTGGCTTTCTCAACGGCAAATTGTGCCGCCTGATAAGCTGGTAGATGACCCATTCCACCATCTCCATCAAAAATGGCAGTAGTTTGACTACTCACAGTACCTCGAATACTCGGTCTAGGGTTGACCTTTTGATCCATCATCATTTGAGTATAACCATCAAGTTGACGAGTGCCATGACTGAAGACACCACGCAGATCGGTTTGTACCAACAGATCGGCCATTAAACAGGCATCCTCTTCACTGGTACCCGCCTTCAAGAATGATTGTTGCGTAAACATCTTTAATTGATCCATGTCCAAACGGGTAAATTCTGTTGGAATAGAATTCATCGTGTAACATCTCCTATGATAAAAACTTTAACTTATATTATTTTAGATACAAGTATTATGGAAAAATAGTTGTCTATCTCACCTGCTTGAGTCTTCCCCAAACAGTTGCAACTTTACCCTTTTTTGAGATTGACAATTTATTTTCCATATCCAGTCGGATTTGCTTCTCATTCAAAGCATAGTTATAAATCCGTAAATCGTCAATAGAACCCTTCAGAAAACGGAGACCTCCTCCTCGGCTACCAATGTACAAAGATTCCTTACTCTTTAGTAACTTTCCAGCACACTCTAGTTCTACGTTCAATTCACTATTGATATACAATTTGAAGATCTTACCATCCCAAGTGCCGGCTATGTGTGTCCAAGTATTGCGTGGTATTTCATCTCCTACGGCTTCGTCGTCACAATTGTCAGGGAGATCTTGCGCTTGAATTACGGGTCTTCGCTTTTCATAAAATAACAAGCTGTATTCACCATCTCTTTTCCACGTAGCACCTTTTTCAACTACAATTTGCTTCTCATCAGAACTAATAAATACCCAGGCCTCGATAGTCAAAGCTTCCATCAAATCTAATCCATCACTATCTTCGACTTCTGCCCAACTGACACCATCTAGCTTGGCGGCTTGATCACCTAGTGGACCTTTAGTTTCTCGGGGTTGAACATTAAAGGTCGCATCATGGCCAAAACCTGATTCATCTTTTATAACGGGCCCGGAGAATTTGTCGAAGGTTAGATGCAAGACAAGATCCTCAGCTTTAAGATGGCCGACAAGCAGAAAAAATAAAAAATAAAGAGGTGAGAGATTTAGTTTCGATTGGGCAAGAAATCTCTGATTTATTTTGGTAATGCAATTCATGGTTAATCCTTTTAAAGTATCTCTAAAAGGTTACCATAATGATTGAAATATCTATAAATTGTCTCAATTACTAGTATTTATGTTTTTGTACTCTATAGATTGATAATAGGAGTTTGACCAATATGGTCAATTATTCTATAATGGTTGTCCACTCTTACAGTCTTATGTAGCGAATTATCAGCTAACCATCTCAATTGGATTATGTCTAAATTTGTCGGGATTGACCTTGGCACAACTACTATTACCGCAATACTGATTGACCTGAGTATTGTCGATGACCTGAACCATAATCGAGTTCTTCGACAATTGAGCGTTAATAATGAAAGCCGAATAGACATACCGAACCAACCGACCTATTCGGAATGGGATCTGGACAGAATGATCAATTTAGCTTTCGATCTGTTAATCAATCTTACTGATGGAACACCAAAGCGAGAGATCCAAGGAATTGGTGTGACGGGACAAATGCATGGTATGGCTCTATTGAGTGAACGGCACCAACCATGTTCCAATTTTATTGGTTGGCAAGATATGCGTGGGAACGAAATCCATTCCGATAATTTGACTTATGTTCAACGGATACAGTCAGTGGCCCATTCGACCAAGTTCGGATCTTTACCCTCAACTGGATATATGGGGACGACTTTGTTTTGGCTATCGGAAAAGGGTCGGCTACCATCCAACTCACAAGCCTGTTTCGCTCCAGATTACTTGGTTAGTCAATTGTGCCAAATTCCTCCCAATACCGATCCAACTAACGCCGCCAGTTCTGGTTTATTCAACATTGAAACTAACTTGTGGGACACCGATTTTATAGAATCATTGAGTTTATCGACCACCTACCTTCCTTCTATCACAGTAGGTTGTAGATTAGCTGGCCCTGTCAAAAAACTAGCCACGCTAGATGGAATACCAGTTTCGTTAGCCTGCGGTGATAATCAGGCCAGTTTTGCTGGAAGTGTAGCTGACCCTGAAAATAGTATTTTGATCAATGTAGGTACTGGTGGTCAAATCTCAGCTTTTATACCAAATCTACTGCCAAGGCGAACCTTAGACCTTCGACCCTTTTTATCGGACGGTTACCTATTGGTTGGAGCCGGTTTGTGCGGAGGAAGATCTTATCGATCGCTTCATGATTTTGTTCAACAAATTGGTAAATCAGTCTTCGGTTTGGAGGTCGATCAGAATTCGATCGATGTTTACTCGATTTTAAACCAGCTGGCTGACAGAATTCCTGAGAAGTCAGACGGATTGAGATGTGAACCTATCTTCAGCGGATCTCGCCAACAACCCGATCGACGTGGCATTTGGTCAGGAATTAGTGAAACTAACTTTACCATAGGTCATTTTTCGCGCTCTCTTTTGGAAGGTGTAGCAAATGAATTTGATATTTTCTATCAGCAAATGAAGAAAGCTGGTCTATCTGAACGGCCTAAGTTAGTCGGATCTGGTAATGGAATTCGGCAAAATAAGGTCTTACAGCGATCGATTGAAAACGCATTTTCAACTTCCCTTTTAATTCCAGTACACACCGAGGAGGCTGCTGTAGGCGCTGCCTTGTCGGCTGCTGTTGCTACCGGTTATTTTGAAACAATTGACACTGCCGCTCGGCATTTTATTCGTTATCAAGCTATATCAAAAAATAAAGGTGAACGGTAAAATAAAGTTGCTAGAATACCCAGTTCATGCTTTCAAAGATAATTTTTTGCTGGTACGATAAGAAAATAGGAACGCCACACTAACTGGCAAAAAACGACTTAGTCCTAGATCAATTCTAATTTTACCCTTGGAACATCATCTATATTTCCGGCTCAATTCGAAACCGACTTGGCTCTTGAGATTCGACCTGATCAATATCTGGTAAAACATATGATCCAGCTCTGATATACATTATTAGACTAAATATTGTATTGTTATCGATTCCTTATTGAAGGAGAGTGTTCTATCTCAAATCGAAGATTATCAACGAATCAAGACAGGAAAATACGTGCGCAACTAATTGGGTATGTCTTGGTTCCTATTTCTGTCGTGTGGATGCTAAAGATGGAAATGTTAAGCGGTGGTTCTACACAGGGTGGAGGAACCGCTGTTGGTGGCGCATCCTATCCGACAGCTATGTCTATTTTCTTTCATGTAGTGGCTTTTCTTTTCGTTTTGGTCATTTTTCAAAAAGTGTTGCCTCAATCTTGGAAAGCCCCGATCCTCACCGGCCCCGAATTATCTATTATCTACGCAATCATGACGATTGGTACTGCTGTAGCAGGTGTGGACATGCTACAGGTATTAGTTCCTGTCACAGCCTATCCAACTTGGTTTGCCACATCGGAAAATGAATGGGAAAAATTATTTCTAGGCTATTTGCCCGATTGGTGGATCATTCACGATCGTAGTATTCTACCAGGTTTTTACCAGGGAGAAGATCAATTTCACGCATACCTAATGGATTGGCTACCCGTTATTGCCACTTGGACTAGCTTTTTGATAGCTATGATTTTTGTTACGGCGGGCCTATCGGCTATCCTGCGTCGCCAATGGGTAGAAAATGAGCGATTGACTTACCCTATTACTCAATTGCCGATTTCTTTACTAGATTCAAATAACCAAATTTTGCGATCATACCCATTCTGGGTTGGTTTCGTCGTAACAGCCGTCATTACTTTATACAACGGACTAGCTTACCTATTTCCTCATCTGCCGATCCTAATTTGGAGTTTGAATCTGAGATCTATCGTTACTGATTATCCTTGGAAATCGATTGGCTCTACTCCTGTTAGAATTTTTCCTTTCGTTGTGTCAATGGCTTTTTTAATTCCTCATGAACTCTCGTTTTCTTGTTGGTTTTTCTACTGGTTAATGAAGGTATTAAAAGTTATGGGATCCACTTTTGGCTGGCAAACCTTACCGCAATTTCCCTATTCTCGACATCAGTCATTTGGTGCCTATGTAGGCATCTTTGTCTTTTTTCTATTTGCAGGACGACACTATTTTATCAATGCTTTGCTTAAAGCTTATCGATCTGTTGATAGAGAGAACGGCGATCCTATTTCGATGCGTCATGCTTTCATTTATGTTATTTTGGGTGGCCTTTTTCTGGTCGGTTTTGCTGTCTACGCTGGCATGTCTGTGTGGGTTGCTCTGGCTTTTTTCACGCTCTATTTTACATTGTCAATCGGACTGTCTCGGATTCGTGCTGAACTCGGTGCCCCTGTTCACGACCTACACTTCATGGGGCCACAACGATTGGTGGTGTTCGCTACTGGCACCCAACTAATTGGCAATCAAAACTTAACATTACTGGCTATATTTTCTTGGTTTAACCGAGCATATCGATGTCATCCGATGCCAATTCAGTTGGAAAGTTTAAAACTGGCACAGGTTCAAAAATTTCACAGTCGGCACATATTTTTCGCCTTAATTATTGGCGCAGCTATTGGTGCTATTACTATCTGGTGGAAATTATTGGATGCTTTTTATTCAGAAGGGGGATCCCAAGGAATTGCCAGTTATGCGGTTTCCGCCTTCGGAAGAGAACCTTACACACTTTTAGAAGGTTGGTTGACCTATCCTGACCCACCAGATATTCCTGCATTGATCGCAATTTTCCTAGGATTTTGCCTAACTCTATTCATGCTGATACTCCGATCTAGGCTGATATGGTGGCAACTTCACCCTCTCGGCTATACATTAGCTGATGATTATGCCATGAATTGGATCTGGTCTTCCGTCTTATCTGGTTGGGCTCTAAAATTATTAATTTTGAAACTGGGCGGGATACGTGTTTATCGAACGGCATTGCCATTTTTCATCGGACTGATTCTAGGAGAATTTGTTCTCGGTAGTTTCTGGAGCCTATTGAGCCTAGCCACCGGACACCCGATGTATGCTTTCAAAAATTGGTAATCGACAAAAAATATAAAGCAAAAACAAAATTTGAGATTAAAGAAATAACAACAGTTTAATTAGAATGATTAATGATATGGTGATGCTGATGAAATAACATGTTCAATACTAAGCTATTTCTTCCAATTCATACCTAAATTTTTTGTATAAATTTGAATTTTCATATTTATTTGGACTGAAGATTCTGATTGGCACCATATGGGAATTCATCGAACCAAAGTCTCACAAAAATTTGGATAACCTAGTTATTTCAATTTTTCTTGATTCTAAATTCAGGAATATTCTTTCAGCAAATTTGCTATCTGAAGGTTATTTTCTGCCATTGCATTTTCATAGTGTGATATCTGATTATAGTAATCTATTGAAGTGGGCTCGGCACCATGTTCCAACAATAAAGCAACACGTGATTGGAAATTTTTCTTCACCGCATATCCAAGTAAAAAATTAAGTATTCCATATTGACTGTCTGCGTCCCAATTAACCCTATGTTTTGCGTTTAGTCCGTAATCAAGTAACAGTGTGATAGTTTCGTTATTTTCACTGAACATTCTATTATAGAGTGCCTGTCCATCGTTGGGATCTGCACCTGCATCCAGCATTAATTTGGCTAATTCAAAACTATATTGATGAGATGGTTGGTTGGCTGGACCACGCTCGCCTTCGCCCAAAGCTCCGGTGACAGCAGTAAAAATAGATCCGTAAGGATAAGTGAAATTGGTATTGGGATCGGCTCCATTTTCTAATAAAACTTTTGCCGTTTCCAAGGTGTTGTGACCGTGAATCGGACTAGTGACTCTTCCGTAACATAAATAAAGCAGTGGATCCCAGTTCCTTGGGCCTCCTTTTTGTCCAATCAACGATTGATCTTTCTTTAGCAGATATTTAACGGTATCGGTGTCGCCAATGATGGATGCCGCATAGATATTTGGGCCAATATGTTTGGCTTGTTGATCCAAAAAGGCCTGAGCTTTAGCATACTTTGCCGGACAATCTTGATCTGTGTATTCCAGACAAGCGAAAGTTAAAAATTCATCTATAGCCAGATCATTCATCGTAAGCGCTCAATTTTTGATTATTAATATCTATATTGGTCAGAGCAGAAAAACCAGATGCTGCAGTCATACTTAGAAACGGACTTCCAATCCAATCAGGAATAAATCAGCCATGAAACGACAATCGTTTTTCACCTATGGACTATCTGTTATTGGATGACTAATTTACATCACAATTTGATCAATTTTTATTAATTCCTCAGAACTAAATTCCAGATGATTCAATGTTCTAACATTATTTTCAATCTGTTTAGGCTGACTAGCTCCACATAGAGTTGTTGCGACTGATTTATTTTGTAATACCCAAGCCAGCGACATTTGGGCCAAGGATTGGCCGCGTGCAAGTGCTATGTTGTTCAGCTGGCTGATTTTTTCAGCAGTTGATCTGTGAGGTTATCTTTCCCCATTGGCGTATGGGGTTTGGCGACTCTCGACCCTTCAGGAATTTGCCCCAGATACTTATCACTTAAAATTCCTTGATTGAGAACTGAAAACGGGATACAACCAATTCCCTCACTTTGTAAATTTTGTAATAACCCGTTTTCAATTCGACGATCCATGAGATTTTAACGCGGTTGGTGGATCAAACGGGGTGTTCCCAAATCTCGTAGGATTTTGTTCGCTTGTTGGGTTAATTCGGTCGAATAATAATTCGAAATTCCGACATATAATGCTTTGCCTGACCGGACAATATAATCTAGAGCAGACATAGTCTCTTCTAGAGGGGTTGCAGGGTCAGGTCGATGGTAATAAAAAATGTCAACATAATCCAGCCCCATTCTTTGAAGACTTTGGTCCAAACTGGCTACTAAGTATTTTCGAGATCCCCAATTTTCGTAGGAACCAGGCCACATATCGAAACCGGATTTAGTTGAAATAATCAGTTCGTCTCGGTAGACAGAAAAATCATCTTTTAAGATTCTACCGAAATTTACTTCAGCAGATCCATAAGGTGGACCATAATTATTAGCAAGATCGAAATGGGTAATACCAAAATCAAAAGCTTTATGTAAAATAGACCGGCTCGTTTCAATAGGGGCATACCCACCGAAATTCTGCCACAACCCTAATGAAATTAAAGGTAGCTGGACCCCACTTCGACCACATCGACGATACTTCATTGTTGCATATCGATTAGAGCTGGCAATATACTCAGACATCTACTTTACTCCCCGACTAATTTTGGTATTTACTTTTTAATGAATTCATGTTTGTTCTTCACTTGACTTACTAATAAAGGTAAAGCTGTATTGTGGGAAATTAAGAACAATGACTGTCAATAATAATAATATATCAAATGCCTATTGTTTTTATTCTATTTCTAGATAAAAAATCGACAAGTGATATGTTTAAGATCGGTTTTGAACCGATATATCCGCACCTACATCGGCCTTTGCTAGTGTAATTACTGATAATATTCCGCGGCAAGAGTTTCCATTTTCCGCTTGATGACTTCAAGAGATGATGGATACCTTGTTAAACAAATCCAATGACAATCATATTCACTTGTTGAAGCAATACAAAAAGCTATTGAGATATCAGGTAGTTGACATTTGGAATGATAATAAGATAGGTAAGCAAACAGTTTGTTAAATTTCTAACAGAAATAATCAGTCCAAAGCTAACCACAAGACTTGATGAAATCTTTGCGGCAATTATTTTCAAAAAAGCATTCTACTTCAGACCCTCGGGTGCTAGCTCACCAATCGAAGAAGCTAACTCATCTGAATTTTCTGTTAATTTTTCATTAGCTGATGCTGGTAAAGGGGTGTCAAATTGATAACCTGGATTCTCTACTTGTTTTTTCCGAATTGCCAACATCTCACGCCATGCCCCTATTAATGTTCGTGGTTCAGGCATGTCATCAACAATAACTTGGGATAGTTTTTTCAAATTATAACAAGGCACACCCGCATACATATGATGCTCTGTATGCCAGTTCATCCGCCAATACAAAAAAGAGACAAACGGATTAATTGTGATTGAACGAACACATTTACGAAAATCCGACACATTTCCTTGTAGGCCGCAATGTTGTGTCATGCCAACAAAGTATCCTAACCAATTGGCGGTGAAGGAGAAAAAATTTATCAAAAACGGTAGTACCCATTGACCAGTAATAACTGAACAAACCAAAACGGATCCATGAAATAACAATTGAAGCCTCGACCACCATATTGATTTACGATGTTGTCTAGGCTGGTCGTGATGCAAAGCTTCTAGCCATTCCTGACTGGGAATCCCAACTGGTCCAACTTTGCCCCAAGCAGATCTGCAGGTCAAATAAATTGTGTATATTAAGCCACCTTTTCCAAATGATCGACCAGGTTTAGAGAATATGTTTAAAGTGAAAATTTGCAGCAACAACTTAATTCCCAAACTTGGTTCAAGGGGAAAAACGTTTTCCCGATCCCCATCCACATATTGTGTATATCTATGATGATAGGTATGACTACTAGCGTAGTCGAAAGGGTCCCACCAACTCAAGATGCTGAAAAGGTACATAAAAAACTTATTTAACCACTTAGTTCTAAAGACTGTACCATGTCCCAATTCATGGGGCGCAACGCCACTAAAAAAACTTCCAATCGTACCATGAGCGAATAACATGATAATTAAAGCCGGCCAAATTTTCATCTGCCAAAAGTAGTAGGCCACTGATCCAGTAAGCATGAATAAACCAAAATGGCCTCCAGCTTGAAACCAACCTTGTAAATCGCTTCTCTTCGACAAATTACGCAGTATTGAAGATTCGATAGGACACCGATACCACTTAACACGAATAGTTTTCCTAACTTCAGACAGAGGTTTATAGTCTTTTTTCATTGGTTACCTTCCCAGAGAATCCACCATCAAAGATCCTATCATAGTATCCAACCTTGGTCAACATATGACAGACTAGCAGTGCTCATTAAAAGATATTAATTTATAAGGATCAAAACTCTGACTTAGACAGACAAAAATATATAACTAAATCTAGCCAACAATTATCTAACTAACCGTCAAATAGAATTTACTCGCTATAAGCCATAAATAGTAAATTGATATTAGTCCAAAATGAAACTAATATCCGGTCAGTGTGCCGGTGGAGACTTGATCCGACAAAGTTGTCTATTCTAAGTAGCATAGATTGTTTTTAATATAAGTTAAGAGTGAATATAGAGAAAAATAATCTGGTGCAAGAATAGAAATCTTGACAACTAGAAACAATAAAATTGATAGGTGGAAAATTACACTCGATTCAAAAGCAGTTTTTTAGGTTATTTCAGTATCTGACTAACAAGCTGACAAAATTCTAAAACATATATCTGGAATATCTATTGGGACTAAAAAAACTGCTATTTTTCGCTAGTATTATTATGGTATTGTTGTTCCTTCTGACCTCACATTTTAAATACCATTAATTTGGCTCAATTAATTTGAACCGGCACGAGACGTTATTTAATAAAGACCTATTCAAATACTATAAGCCAGAAATCTTAATTAATAGAGATTCCCTAAAACACAGTATTAATATTGACTGAAGGTCAAAAAGAAGAAAAACTTCAAAAATGACATTGCTTTCTATGTTGTTACCCTGTCCGTCATAAGAATCATAGCTTTATTGTCATTAAAATAGGCGATATTATGCCATCGACGACAAATGTAGCAATGTCATATTCAGAAAAGGGATTATTTTTTTAGGTGTTTTTTCTGAGATTTTTATACCAATAATATTGGTGAGTGCTGGTGATTTAGAATCAGCTTAAACAGGAGAAATTAGAGTGAGAAGGTTGAACTTGTTACTGATCGTCATTTTGGTTTTTCAGTTATTTATGGTACAAGCAATGGCTGATGATGAACTATCTTCAATTGATTTCACTGGTTTTGAAGAGGACTACCATCGAATTAATGAAGTAATTCATTATGCGCACATACTAGCTGACTTGGGAGCCGGTTATGAGGCTGCTCGTGTTTTAGCAGCTATTGCCTTGCGGGCAGATGACACTGATTTTGGAAATCGAGCTCGCCACATCCTCAACGAATGGGAAATTACCGTTGATCTTGTACGTCAAGGTGATACTAAAGATATCAATGCAAAAATTGCTAACGCTAGGCAAAAAATGCACCAGCGACATTCTAATGTTGCACATGTTAGGAACTTGATTGAATTGGGACTTTATGCTGAGGCGGCTAGATTGTTAGGTCAAGAAGCGGCAAAAAATGATAGGAATATTATCGAACGGAAATGGGCTGAAATCTTTGACAAATACCACTTATCAAGTGAATTATTATACGATCAAGCTAAAAATTCTAGTAATGAATTGTTAAAAACACTGCGGGCTGGCCAAGAGAAAAAACAACTGCAGTTGCAGTCTCGACTTTTGCGGTCAATAGACCTAGAATCCAGTGAAATGGCGGAAATGTTTTTTCGCCATTCAGAACCACATAGAGATGAAGAAGACAATAATCGGCACCGTCGACCATTCGAAATATGGGTAGAAGATCACCATGACGAATGGAGAGAAGACGAAAGTGAATTCAAAATTGAAAAACTAATTCCAAGAATATTAGATCACGCAAGTAATATAGCTGACAAAAACAAACTTTCAGCTCGCATTTTAGCGACACTTATAACCAAATTCGCTTCTAATTCAAAATCTTCGGATAAGGCTCGCTCTTTAATCAAGAAATTATCCATTTCAACCACCCCGAAATTAGGTTCAAGAATTATCACTGAAGAAGGAGAGGGGTCGAACCTATTTGGTATCAAACAGGTTCATAATTACCATCTCGAATTCTCTGATAGTGCCATTCAACAGTTACATGAAGACCCCAAACATTACGTTCGTGCAACTTTCCGTGAAGGTGATGATGTGTACAAGGAAGTTGGGGTGCGCCTGAAAGGTGGACATGGTAGCTTTCGCATGTTAGATGGAAAATCCAAAGCCGCATTTACCGTCAAATTCAATCATTTCGTTAAAGGACAAAGGTTCCATGGGCTTCGGAGAATTATTCTGAACAACGCCGTTCAGGATCCGACCTATATGTCTGAATACATTGGATATGGTCTTTTCCGTGATGCTGGTGTGCCAGCTCCACGGATTGGATATGCGACGCTGTCAATTAACCAAGAACCGTATGGACTGTATGTGCAGGTCGAAGCTGTCAGTAAGGACTTTCTAAAACGATGGTATCCAAAAACAGAAGGCAACCTGTACGAAGGAGCATTTATGGACGTTATGCAGTGGAGAGAGATGGATTTAGACAGCAATCAGGGAAAGGAAAATCGTCGAGACCTGAGACGGTTAGCTAAATCCGTAGAACAGGCAGATGAGAATAATCCGTGGGAAACCCTAGCCAATTTTGTCGATCTGGATAATTTCACCCGGTTCATTGCACTTGAACAGCTGGTCAATCACTGGGATGGCTATACTCAAACCAATAACTATAGAATGTATCAAAACCCAGAGACAAATAAATTCGAGTTCTTTCCACATGGAGCTGACCAACTTTTCCAAGACTTAAGGGAAGACATTTTTCGTGATCAGGGAGGTATCTTGAGTCGTGCATTGGTACAAACTGATTTGGGTAAGCAGCGTTACTGCCGAGTGATTAAACAATTATTAGAACAGGTCTGGGACGAGTCCAAAATTAAAAGCCGAATTGCTGAAACCTACCGATTGATCCATCCGTACATCGCAGCGGATCTGGAAAAAGGTCGTAGTGTGGAGGAATTTGAAGAAGCCACCCGGCGTATGCTCAGATTCATAGATGTTCGTCGATACGTAGTCCTCAGTCAATTACAGTTTTCTGAGGACAATCCTTCATGGCGCGAACGTCGTCGATCAGGATTTCGTTCTTATTTAATACACTATTAAAAGCGCATTATGAACTAAGAAGGTTAATAGAAAAATGTTATGCTTAGGTTTTATACAGTAGAAGTATAAGTATCGAAGAAGTGTATTTTTGAAAATATTCGTTTTGACTGGATGAGTTTGGTTTCAATGATTCACACAACTTAAAAGTCTACACAAATGGCTGACGAGGATGGAATACATTATTATTATACTCATTCCCCAGTTTTTGGTATTATGTATTAGGATCAACTTAATTATCCTTTAATCTGTGTGAAGAACAGGCCGATAACATAATTTTGATATGAAGTATTTATTGTATTTACTTGGCTTTTCTCTTTTTACACTAATTGTACTTTGGACCGTATGGCAATTTCTGGTTGGAGTTTTATTTCCTCTGATCTCATTTGTTGTTGGCGGCGTTATTCAGCTTATTTTTGGTGTTATGATTCTTTTAGCCATATTGTGGGGACTCTTCAAAATTATTGGATATTTTCGTTCTTTGGGCATCTTTCCTAAAGATTAGACATTAGGAAACGGATATGGTAGTTGTTTAATTTAATTTTGAAGAGTATATGAAAAAATAACACTAATTTTCTTGGCTACCTTTTTAAATCAGCCCAAATGGTAGTTATCTTTTCTTTTGCTTTAACAGTTAATTTGGCATCATCAGCGTTTCTGTGATCGTCATTCGTTGGTTCATATTTCAAGTCTGATGACCAACAAAATACATCGTACTGAACATACAAACTACCCTGACGGGTCCAAATCCTCATCACATTTTCACCTTTTTTAGGGTATTGACAGTTGCTGCATCCTTATCTTTTTCATCATCAGCGGATCCGTCGCCTACTCTTATCCATTTAAACGGATGCGGAACGTTTATTTCACCTATAATGTGATCTGGTCGAACACAGACGGGTGGGTTAACTGGCATTTGATCACCATCATTCACCTAGAACCCACAACCAATCGGAATGGTTACTTGAGTTTACTTGTCGGTAGCTTAAACGCCACTTGCCGGCCATACCTCCAGCCTGACTAATATTGAACTTGTACATCACCCAACCTTTGATCCCTTGATTGGTAACAATATCGCCAAATGCACCATCCAACGGTTTTATGGCTTTTTCTTTTTTACCTAATCTGTAATTTTTACTTTTGCTCCTCTTATCAAAATCTTCAGCTTCGAACCAAATTTGCTGCCCTCGCCCATAATTAGATATTTTAAATTTCTCCACGGCCCAAACTGGCCTAATTAGAATAGAAATCAATAGACATATACGTCCAAATAAATTGACGAACCTTAATATTCTCGTCATTCATATTTTCCTTGGGAAAAGTGGCAGAATCTACTAGATGTCAAGAATATTACATTAATTTTAAATCACGATTATGTCTGTTTGTAGATAAATTTCATGATTTTTAGTTTTTTGTAAGTAAGATTATAGTGATGAGCAGTGCGAAAAGTTAATCACCAATGTTCAAACTTCGAAATGAATGAAGTCGATCAGAAATACCGCACCAAGTATTATTTTTTTTTCCTCAGTAGTTGCCGCGACCGGAAATCGAATGCCAAAATTATCAGCCACACTAAAAGTTTCTTTTAGTAAACCACTCCATTTTTTAGATATGACACCTACTTCAACACCACTCTTGTAAATTTCAAAAGTCCATGGTTTCCAAATTGGTCCAGAAATTGTGTGTGTCTCTTTATGATCGGAATCAAACAAGGAATAAACCCGTTTCAAAATTGAAAATTGCTTCCGAATATAACCGATTAGTTCGCCTGTAGCAGTCATAATTTCCATGTAGTGAAAATAAAACCGGAAACTTCGTTTAAGAGTCAAAATATGCTCTTGCTGAGACGACATAATTCTCATCTCGAAAGGTCGCATTGATTTGAGTAACCATCGTAATAGAAAAGAACCTTCAGTTTTCCATTCCATGACAGTAAATAAAGTTTCTCCAGATTGGCCCAAAATGGTGTAACGATTAAGCGTATCAAAACCGGTGGCAATTTCCCATCCTTCTACTCCCTGCTTGATGCTAACCTGATCTAATAAGGTGAACTGATCCATTTGACTTTCCTAAATTTTATAATTTATATCAGAAACTAAATAATTACTTGTTAAGCGCTACTAATAAAAAACACACTACTATCTCAACTCATCATAATTTAGAGCATTGGGCATACAATGGCCACAAAATTTTATTTTCCGCATTTTGAATTAACTTCTAGTTTGCGAGTACAGATAAAAATGAAAATATCAATGCAGTACAAAATTTAACTTTTTCTGATTTAACTGGATACTAATATCTGCCTAAATACTTTCTGCACCAGTTATCTTCTAATCAGGTTTATAACAGTAGACTTTAAGTTATTAACCTGTTAGAGAATCCCTCATAAATATGATTGTAACCTCTCGCCCGAAACATTAGAGTGAATTACCAAACTCCCAAACTCTTCAGAATCAATTTTCCCAATGACATCTATTGTTTTCATTTTTCTGTTACGCCAATTCAGGCTGAGTCAAAAGTGACAAGTTAAAAGCGTAGTTTACATCAACAAGTATTGATCAAGTTTTTTCTGATCAAAAGCAATACCGTGCCCCGGCCTGTCAGGTGGCGAAAAATGACCGTCTTTGAGTGTAAGAGTGTCAGACAATACTGGGTCTAAAGAGGGAATATATTCTACAAATAGAGAGTGTGGAACGGCTGCTGCCAAGTGAACATGCAGGTCCATCAAAAAGTGTGGGGAGATGGACAGGCCGAAGCATTCGGCCATATGAGCAATCTTGACCCATTCTGTTATGCCACCACATCTAACGGCATCGGCTTGAAGTATATCAACCGCCCCTTGAGAAATGTACTCCTGAAAAACAAACTTGTTGTAGAGTGTTTCGCCAACCGCAATCGGAATGGTTGTTTTTGATTTTAATTCGACATGACTATCGACATCGTCTGCCTCAATCGGTTCTTCAAACCAGAAGATTCCTAATTCTTCGATCCGAGTAGCCAGTTGAATAGCTTCACGAGTGTTCCATTTCATATTTGCATCAATCATCAAGAATGGTGATTGTCCAATAGCAGATCGGACTGAACGCAGTCGAGATACGTCTTCATATACATTGTCCCGGCCAACCTTAATTTTTACACCCTTAAACCCCTGTTCAATGAATTGAACCGATTGACGGACCAATTCATTCTCGGTCAAGTGTAACCAGCCACCATCAGTGTTATAAACTGGAACTCTAGATTTAGCTCCTCCCAACAATTGGTAAAGTGGCAGATCCGCACGTTTTGCTTGTAGGTCCCAGAGGGCAATATCGATGGCCGCAATGCCCAACCCCACAATGCCACCCCGTCCTACCCAATGGGTATCCATCCACATCTGTTGCCATATCCGATTGATATTATTCGCATCAGCATTCAAGACAATAGGGATCAGGTATTGGTCGATGATCTGCTTGATGGCTTCGCCACCTTTCCCGATGGTGTAAGAGAAACCAACTCCAATCCGACCATCTTCATCTTCAATCTCAACCAGAGGGAACTCCATCGATTCAAACGCTTGGATAGCGTCTGTCCGCCTTACCTGAGGCGGAATATCATAAAGGTAACTGCGAACGGCTTTAATGGTCATAATTAAGTAATCCCCCTTAAAGAAGGTAATTGCAGGTCGTAACTACACCGCAATCTATTCAATGTGCTGAAATCTGCCTGAATTTCAGGCGAGATCTAACAAGTGAGTAATTTTTCACCTTTAACTCTTGATATGTCGGCAGCCGAAAAATCGTCCATTTACGCATCGACGATCTGATAATGACCATTGCCCATAAAGGATTGAGCACTCAGATACAGGAAGCATCTTGAAGCAAAGGGGTTTAATCCGAAAAATTTGATAAAAATTAGCCAAATCCAATGTCAGTACATATACTCTGCACATTGCTCATGTGAGTTTCAGCTAAATGGCCAACCGAGATAATCATTCACAGTATAGCTCAATCATTTCCAATGATCTAAAGAGTAGAACCAGAAAAGATATGCGACTCAACGATTAGCTTCAGGCCCAATCCTTTTATCACAAATTACGAATAACCGAATCGGCGAAACTGCCCAAGTAAATCAACTTTCCTCGATGTGGGTGAAAACACCAGCAATCAATCCATGGTTTCTATCTCACCAAGACAGCCAACTCTGAAGTCGACTCAATATTTTGAGGATAAAATAATCAGGTCTCAAAGGGTTTCTTCTTTTCTTTCTCCAGACATTGGAGAATCAATTAATGATTATTCCCATAGGACTCTGAACGTACCAAGATGGCATGATCGATCCTTTTTCCTACCATTCAATCAAGAAAAATCTGTAAATAATCCATTCGATAAGGCTAACGGTGAGAGGGAAACCTCCAGTTCGGAACTAAAAAAGTGTATTCTATTCAATAATCATAACGTTTATCTCTATCGAGTCGGTCCCTTCCAAGCCAACTGATCCGCAAGTTCTAGCCTTGAACCAGCGTTTCACTTCAAAGTTAATTAGCATTCGCAATCGGTTTGATTGCCCTTGAAGGATGAGCAGCTTACAAATTCCGGATCAATAAGTTAGTACAGTCGATTAATGTTCTATGCTACGGCCAGTTAAGTTGGGCAGTAACTGGCAAGTGATCAGAGTGTACCCAGACTCCTTTTTCTTGTGGTCCATCGTGACGAAACCCTGAATCTCTGATTACTTTCGCTCTCTGTAAATGTGATCCTAGTGAGGAACTAACATAGATGTGATCGATGTAATGTATGCGGATGCCCACCGTATCCATTGTAGCTTGAATCCCACCGCCCACGGTTTCCATCGCATTTACAAATTCCATCTCCACCAAATGTTGATGTACACGTTCATCTACTTCGCTGTTGAAGTCCCCCAGTACAATCATATCTTCGGTGATATTCCGGAGTCGATTAATGTCTTGCTTCAACATATCTGCTTCCTGTAGACGAAGATCTACATTGCTGGGGTGCAAGTGGACATTAACGATCCAAAGTGGTGTGCCGACCTCAACGGATAATAAGGCAGCTCCTGATGTACGACTAAAAGGGGGGGTTGCCTGTGTGGGATCTGAGTGGCTGAAGATGCGTGATTCTAAGATGGGATATCGCGACAAAATGTGCCCTGGCCAGTTGATGGGCGATGGGAAAGAGGCCAGATAACAATTCATTTGATGGGCAATACGTTGGATCGTGTGAATTGCGACACCTTCTTGGAGTGCGAGTATGTCGCAGCTGAGTTCTGTGAACACCTGCACGAAATGGGAAGCATTAGACTCATCACCAGGATTGCCGATTTCAACCGAAGATTCTTCGGAGGGATAGCCTTTCAATCCAAGCACGTTATAGGTTCCAATCTGCATATATGAACCTCCTCAATGAACGATGTAAACAGGTTGTTTTTCTGAATTTGTATGGGGAAATTGTCCTCTGCAGGTCAATGTTAGCCAAAGTAAAACTGATAGTCTAAACCCATTTTTCTCTACTGGTAATTAGACCTCCCAAACGACGACGATCTCGACATTGAGACGGTATTTGATAGTCTTGGCACGTTAACGTTTTACGATCCTCGATCAACAATACCCACCTTTACAGCAGAAGTAATGTTTACAGATTATTCTCCACCGACATCTACTCTTTTTCAAAACAACTATGAATATTCTAGTTTAAGAAATTGAGCTCTTTTTGGTAACCGATTACCACACTATGCCACTCGAAAAACATCTCCGCCGCCATTCTACTCTAAATTCATGGTGATGTCGACGATTTATCAAGCAGGCGACCGTCGTTTCAACACCTGTGCTTTAGTACCTGCAGTCGCCAATTAATGACCTCTATCAGGGAATGTTTTTATGATTTATTGAGTGTGAATGAAAAAAATATCAAGTGGTAATTTCCTGATTACCCCGTGCACGAGTTATCTTTTGCGTGCGTTTGAATAATAAAAATCAGGGGAGAATAAAAAATAGGTTTGAACCTCGATAGAATAGGAGAACTGTGAGAAAACGTTTGTCAGCTTCACCAAAAATGGAGCCACAGCCCAAACCAGCTGAGTTGTCCTCATTTTTTTTTGCCTGTAAATACCTAGTACTTTCAGAATTCTTGGGCCAGAATAATCACATAAATCCATCCTG
>CAYVHK010000074.1:0-6666 GCA_964451145.1 uncultured bacterium
GACTCAAAATATTCAAATAATGTCCCGTTCCCCTTGTAGCGCAGGCCGATTCCTGTAACCGTTTCGCCCTCGATCGTGACTTCCGCTTTACCGTACTGGTGATCGACACCCAGATAACCGGCTAGTCCAGGCCGTGTCGATTTCTCACTGCGAAAGTGCCCACTGGTCAAGGCGTCCACATTAACCTTGAACATGGCAACAACATCAAAAAACAGTTATAAGGGCCCAAGTTAATTGTAGCATAATTTGATGCAATAACGTCTGATAAGTAGACTTATTGGACAAAGTTCTCAAATTGATTTTTCAGACCCACCACGCTAAGATAAACAAGTACATCTGTTAATAAGGATATTATCAAACTTAGCCTAACGAAATACCTCATGTGTCTGGCATTATTATCAGTACGCCAAACACCACTTTCACACGTCAATCTAAGATCCGTTCAGGACAGGTTACCCAACGCCTTTATCGCTGAAGCCGGTAGCCACAAATCGATCCAACCCTTGATTGGTCAATTTACTTATTACCAAGTGAAAACCGATGGCTTTGAGGTTCGAGTTTCTACTCTCCAAGAGGTAGACGCCCATTTCGCCGACATTAGACTCACCGCAAGGCAGCATCCCAAACGTAACCTGTCAGTTGAGCAAATTCGCGCCTTAGATAAAGTCAAATTTTCTGATTAGGCTTGATTTATCTCGCATACTATTTATTACGGATGTACGCGTTGGGAATTGATTTACTGGCTATCGCTTACGTTATCCTGTGGTCTGTAGTTAAGATAATGACGTGTGGCGTCGAGGTTCCAGACCATATCTTTATTATTAGACATACCATTGACAATAATGCAGCCATCTGGCCAACTTGTGCTGTCAACTTTTATCGCACTGGTGAAAAGCTGTACAAAGTCCCGGTTGGAAAGCCACATATTTCGAAACCAGCGGTTAGTATGCTCTAAGTCGGAATTATCTTCATCTGCAATTTTGGTCGGAGTCCCTGATGCTGAAAGAGTATCCGGTCGGTTGTAACCAGGTTGACACCATCCAATCCGAATGCAGGCAAAAGAAGTTTGTCCATTGCTCATTTTGCCCGCAGCTTTACAGAGACGTTCGCCTGCGAATTTGGCTACAGCATAGATCGTTGAATCAACATCGATATGACCTGTGTTCCAGATAGTACCAATACCTACTTCGAGTTCAGTATTTAATTCTCCAGGTTCCAGATTGCCATATTTGTAACGACCCATGACATGATTTGAACTGGCAAAAACCATACGCTTTAATGTTGGACTATCCGTTGCTGCCCGGCAGATATGGTGAGTCATATCAAGAGAGACCGTCGCATCGTGCCAGTTGGCCTCAGGATAGGGGTTTTGGGCAGCCAGATGAACGATGGTACTCACGCGATTTAACACGCCTCGCCAATGGGAGTCATTCCAATTGGCCAAGTCACATTTGACAAGATCTATATTGGGTGGTTTCGTATTGATTTCAGAAATTTTTTTTAAGTGTTCCAGTTTCTCAGGTTTGGGCAATTCTAAATCAAGACCAATAAGTGTTGGAGTTAATTGATCTTGTGCTAGGTGGCAAAGTAATTTCCAACCTAAGTTGCCGAGAACTCCGGTGACAGCGATGCCGTGTTCGGTGTTTGGGTTCATAATCTCTCTTTATTTTTCCGAGATGGGGCTCGATAACAGCATCGATTTTTCTTGACAGTAAAAGCATTATATAACAGCTCTTCGAATTCAGATTTACCTGTGTCGGCAGGATGATACTGTTTTTTGATTGATCTTCCTGCTACGAGAACAAATAGGATAAGTTTAACTACAGGCTCTATTGATTCCAAAGTGGGTTGTGAGTCCGATACACTCCATTTTATAAGCAAACTACTTGCATTATAAGTTTATCTCTGATCAGATATCATTCTCTTTTTCCGCCAGCTTTCCCAAGTCTCAACAGTTTCAGGCTTCAGTTGGCTACGTGCAACAAACCCAGGCCATTTCTGATAAAACCATTCTAACGGACTACCGGTTGGACTATATCGCAAATCAATACTCCATCGAATATGCTTGCTAATATTGGCTAAAGAACGATGAAAAGTTAGGTTGCTAAAAACGCAGATATCACCAACTTTCATTTTCAGACTTTTTATCTTTGCCCCCCTTTCAATATCTTCTACAGGTACTTGGCGACCATTTTTATCTCTCTTGGCTGGACGCAACCCTCTTTTGTGGCTTCCTGAAATAATTTGCAAGCAACCATTAAACTCATTAACTTCTACCATAGGTATCCATACTGTCAAAATCTGGCTTTTCTCTGAAAGAATCACGGACTGATCTGGTTCTGCGTTGCCATTATAATAAATACTATCTTGGTGCCAAGGGAAAATAGAATCATCACCCGTTGGCATTTTAAATCGAATCCAATAATCACCATTAGCGGTAATTTCAGGTCCTATTAGAGAATCTACAATATTCAATATTTTATCATGTATGATAAGTTGGTAAATCTCAGGTCCGAAAACTTGCTTATTCCAATTCCAATTTAACAATGGGCCAGCTTGAGCTTGACGCGAAATTTGCGTCAGCCGACTAGAAAAAGGTAGCTTTTTGTACAAATCCGATATTTGGCCTTGATGATATAATGACTGTGCGTACTCATCGATAGCAGATGTAATGACCGACTGAATTGGCTTAAAAACCTGAGCATTGAGTACTTGTTCAATCAATAGATATCCTTGAGCTTCAAATAATTGGCGTTCTTGGATGGATAATAGCCTATTCATAGTTACTCACTTTTATTTCAAAAAGGCCTATTTAACTTTATTCTCTATGTAATTCATGATATTTATTTAGTTAGTTTGTAATAGAATAGCCAAACTAGATGTCAAAATTACCTGATCGATCAGAACTAAAGGCCAATAACTGACCGTTTAGTAACCAAGAAGAAACTTTATCGACTGCCGGATGATTGGTCGCGCACTTCAGATTTTGTCCTTTGGATCCCATTAGATACATCTCTTTGTTTTCATACCGGTTTGAAAAAAGGTAATCCGTTTACCATCCGGTGGCCATAACGGGTAAGCGTCCAAATCCGGATTTTTTATTAGATTAGTAATGCTTGATTTACCCAAATTTTCACTATAGATTTCCCAGCTACTAGTAACATTTTTAGCGTAACAAAAAGAGAAAGCCCCGTCAACAAAAAGTTGTTGATTTAGTAGTAAATACAAAGGGAGACAGAAAATGAGGTGCATAGATATATGTTAGATTGAAATTATTAAGAAGACTTGTGGTTTAGGGAAATAGGAATATTTGATTTTCCAAAGCATTAAGCGAGATATGATTCATCATCATTAGTCTTACCCGCATATGACTCACTTCCTACCGATTCATATTATTCTTTCAAATTACCGAAATTAAGATTTTGTTATGTTTACTTTGATGTTTTACCCCTAGAATGTACCCCTCAGAAGATCACCGAGAAATTAGGTCAAAATTAAGATAAATATAAAAGTTAAAAACTTGTGGCGTGATCAGAAAGGGCGTTTTTTGTTTATTTTATTTTTTATTGTACTGAAATACAAAAAACAGGTCAATAGGTGCTGAATTAGATACGGTCGCGAGAAGGGAAATGATACCAATCAAGGTTGATTAACATCCATTTTGGAAGCACCAATTATTTTGTCTACTTGAGGTGATAAGTTTTATCTATGTCTATTCAACGACAAGTTGACAAGTATTTTACTTGAGCTACTGAGATGAAGATAAATTTACTAGGTAATAGAAAATTTAGTTCATCAACAGTTTCATCCTTTACCCTTTAAGGGTTCTTTATTTGGAGTAATTAACTTAGCTTGTACTTGAATTGGTTAGAAGGTAGAGATTATTTTTTTTGCCTTTTGAAAATTTGAAATATAGTCTGCCATTCTTCATTTCTGTATGAAGTATTGTTTCATCTAAGATCCAACCTTCCTCGGACAATTTATTTAAGCTACCCTGAATCATATTGGTTGAAGCATTTACTTCTCTCAATCTCATTGTGTAGTATTTACACTTGTACTCATAATTAGCTACTTGGTTTACAATTTGGAATTGTTGGATATCGGCATCGGCTACAGCCGTTGTAACTATAAAATTGCCCGTAAACATTCCAATAATTATCAAAAAGCTGCCTAAGAATAAAAAACAAGATCTCTACATTTCATTATCGTCTCCTATTTTTGATTTGAATATTTTTCTAGATTCACCGTTATAAACTGAGTTTTATATATCAAATGTTATTTTCCTAACCGCTAGTTAAACATTTGTTTTTTAGTCATAATATCATCAACTGAACGTTTAGTAAGAAACAGTTCCATTAAATTAATCAAAAATCAGTGCCTGATGGTTATTAAAATCGAATACTAGATATGAAATTGATTGTTTGCTGCAATCGCCTTATAATTTTTAGCAGAAATTCTGTTCGGTGTACTTAATCTAGTTTTTACCTGAGAGTTAGACATAATGTTCACCTTATTTTTTGACTTCAGAAAAACAGGGATTTTCTTAGGAAAATAGGCCAGAAATGTATGCCTAGTAAATCGTTTGATAATACCAATCAGCTAAATCAAAATAATATGCGAATCAGATGAATTAGCGTTTTTTATATTCATTAATTTTGAAATAAAAAATTAGTTAAGAAAAGAGAAAGGATACCAGCGAGGTCAGCTAACCCCAAATTCAAGAAATAGACTAATGCTAGACTCCATTTCTGCATGTTGAGCCCAATCCAAAGCTGTTGAGTCATACAGATCATCTTTTATATATGGATCTCCACCTTCTTCCAGCAATAGCCTTAGGCACTCTAGTGCTCCAAACTGAGCTGCTAGGTGCATCGCCGTTGCACCTTTCCCATGTTCTGAACCACCAAAATTGTGTTTTTGGTTAGGATTTGCTCCCTGTTCTATCAGCCATTTAGAGGAAATCACACTGTTACTATAGATCGACCAAAGCAATGGGGTTCCTTGATAAGGATTACTATTTACATTGGCTCCATATTCTACTAACCGGGACATTGAAATTAGCTGTTCGTTTCTTGCTGACCAAGACAAAGATTCGTCTAGTATCTCTTGACGAGAATTAGTTCTGTTCCATTCTGGAAATTGAGCTGTCGGTCGATAGAAATCAACTTGGTAAGTAGCATTTGGTTTTAGATTATCCTGATCAAAAAAAGTCTCTATTTCATGTCCAAGAGCTGAAGCTGATCGTAAATTATAGGGCGTGGCTGGATTGGATAGGAATTGAGCAATCTGAGTTTTAGCGTAGAACAAAGCCAATACTAGCGGTGATCCACCTTTGGCATCCATGAGTTGACCTTCTAATGAAGCCCCAGCATTTAAAAGCAATCTGGCTAATTCGAAGTGATCAGATATTGCAGCGACATGAAGAGGGGACTTACCTGACGCATCCGCTTCAGAAGGATTTGCCCCAGCATTTAAGAGCAACTCAACAGCAAGAAATTGCTCATCAGTTCCTTTCTTCGCAGGTATGGCACCATCTTGGGTCGCTGCTAGGCTGGCCAAAATTAGTAAGGATTGGCCACTGGTGTTCTTCTGATGAATTACTTTTGGATCTTTACTAATTATATGTTGAAGACCATCTAAGTCACTATTTTTGATAAATTGAATGGCTTGATCCAAATACTTCATGAGGACCTTTAATCAAAAGACCATACGCAAATGAGCAGGCACATAATAGGAGTCAAGAAAATATTTATACAAACCAGCGCTCAGAAACGTAAAATATGCCCATTTTTAATCTTATTGCCAGTAGGATCGAGTTTACTTAACTCTTTGTATCAAAAGAATAGAGATTCTATTTTCATCCCTTATGGATAAATGGGGGGATTACAGAGCAGATTTGATTTCTGCCCAACTCATAGATTATTTATTATGAGTACGAACTGCTAATTTGTTGGTTTTCATTGCTTGTTCCATTTCTGCTACTGTGATAATTCTTTCCCACATTCGTACTTGTGCGATATCAGCATTTAACCACTGACCATCTTCCCGATGAGCAATAAAAATCGGACGATTTCCTTTTCCACATGGATCACCGGCATTGGCACCTTGGGCTACGATATTTTTTTTCCCATCGAGGTAAATCTTAACACCGTCTTTTATGTTGTAGGTTCCACACTGATAGTGCCACTCGTTACCTAAGGTTCCACCACTAGGCTCAGACACTCCATTTCCAGGGCAATTCCAAACCGACATTCCTGGCTCTAAACCATCATAAACATATAGAGCAAATTCCCATGCGCCTCCAGCACCTTTCATAACGATGGGTTGGCGGTTTTGCCCATGACCATCTGTCCCAGTTTTACCGACTTTGACCCAAGAGCATATGGTCATTCCCTTACCTTTGTCGATATGAGCATCAAAATCTTTGCCTTGACCAGCAGCATCAATTTTAATGAAGTTCGATTTACCATCGAACTGTAACGCCTTATCAAATATAGCTTTATTGCCCACCCCCCACTTAGGTGCTTTCTTACTCATCTTAGTTTTAAATTTGTTAGGACCGTAATCTTTTACCGTATTCCCGCTTCCTTCATCCAGAGGTAGGTAAAGGAACAAATCTTTTTCAATATCTGCAGCTTTAGACACAAGAGAAGCCACCAGTAAAGT
>CAYVHK010000074.1:6766-19954 GCA_964451145.1 uncultured bacterium
ACAAATCTTTTTCAATATCTGCAGCTTTAGACACAAGAGAAGCCACCAGTAAAGTGATAATTGTCAGGCAAATTATCTTATTTCGACACATATCAACTCCTTAAATTAAAATACGATTGTACCATATCTATTTCGGGATAATTTATAACGGAATGGATTGTATGAAAAATACTAAAGGCCGCGGATACCGGCTTGATTGCCGAAGTCAATGTCCTCTGTGTAAATCATATTCAACCATACCTGCATTAAAAGTCCATACTTTAATCAGTTCAAATCTGAGACACTTCGACTAATTGATCAAGGCGCTCGACGTCCCTTTCTAGTTAATTAACATACTTATAATCGTTAGTATCAACCCGATTTTGTGTAACATCACAATTAATTCGATCCTATCAATATTCACGAATTATTTCCAACAATGAAATAGATTCGGCTTCAGCTAAAACCTTAAGCCGTTCATATTGTTTTTTGTTCAAGATAATAGTTAAATGGATTATAGACATCTGCATCATCCAACATCATATGTGATATTCTTTCTGCACAAAACTGATGCGTCCTGATATTCATGTACATCGCATAGCATCATAAAGAATGAATAAATCGTGGGCGGCAATTTTATAGACCTAGTCGTCTTGTGTTTTAGTTATTGATTCGAAATCAAAATGATAAGTTGATCTCATTTAAATTTACCGATATTTTTCTAGTTCCTTTGCTATTTTTACGTCATGTTCTTCTGCTTGTCTTGCAATCTTTTTCCGATCCCCTTCCAAAAAAGTTTCACGTACTTCTGTATACATCTTAAATATCTCACCATTTTTGGAATCGAAACTTCTTAGAAATTCTAGTGCGGCCACACCATGTAACTTTACAGTTTCATATATCTTAGGTTTTTTAGATGGATTTTCTGCTGATTTATTATCATCTCCAGTATTAATCACGTCAACAAGCACTTCCACACCACCAAAGTTACTTTCGCTAATAATGACCTTCTTTATACACTCGCGACTGATAAACCGCTTATGGTAGGGTTTTGACTTTTGACCTGCTAGCTCAAAGATCTCAGTAGTCTTAGGCTCTACAGGAACAGGAAGCAGAACAAAACCTTCAATTTCTTTACTCACTTAACTAACTTACTCCTTATTACTATCTGATTTTTTCATTTTACGAACTACCCAACCATAGTATGATTACTAAAAATATAACCACCATCATACTCGGTTATTAGTTCGAAGCTTTTAGGTAGATTAATTACCTTATTATGTTCGTAAAATCCCATTCCTTGATATCTCTGCATTTATAATGTCCCTAACATTTCCGAAAAATGACGAAAATTTCACATTCTAAATAAATTAGACCATCAATTATTCCCATTTTGGTCCAGATAGCATTATGTAACTATTTTTCATATTATGGTAGCATCAAATAGTTACATTTTTCCCAACAAGTTTTAGTATTTTGTGTGGTTTTCTTCCCATTAAATACTCGACTCTTTTTTCAGATATGACTGATTTTACATCAATATGTTTTTCCAATTGCGAATAGTCATTAACTAAGTCCATCATGGGTAGAAAATACGAGTAAACCACCTAGTGGTATATAAGTTAACCGACCTTTCGTTTTCATAATATCTTTATTTCCAATTTCAAAAATTATTTATAAATTGCACACACAAAAAATAATGGAAACATTAGAAGAAGTTAGCATTTTAATAGGTAAATTAGCCCAACAATCCATTGAGCATAGATTAAATGGAGGTACACGCACTGCACACGAAAGAAACCAGATAATAATGATGAATTTGCAAGCAAATAAAATAGCACCCTACGATGAAAATCAAAAGTTAAGAAACCAACTGACGGCCTTAAGAATCGAATTGCCAAAATCCCTATCCTTCCTCTAAACAAACTAAACATAAAACAGAGTTATCCAGAATAGAATGCAGTGAATTTATGCAACGGCTGCAGGCTATTTTCTTTGGGTAGCAAAAACCATGTTAATTCTTTCTTAACCATAACTTAACTAGGTGATGACTTTTGCTAAATCAAGGTCAATATAGAAAAGATATAAAATGAGTGCTGCATGTTTTACTCCTTGTCTTTACAGCCGGCAGAACCTCTCCATATGCCGTGCTGGGTACTTGTATCATTCATCAAGTGCCCAGCGTTATTCTCACCATGTCACATTTTTTGATCTTTTTTTAATCACAGTTCGACTAAGTAATGGATTTTACTAAATCAAGGTTGGCACCAGTATGATAGAAATAGGTACTACATGGATTGCAGAACTCAAGTTCTGGGTGTTAGTTATTCAAGGACAAACTAACACCCGGTTGTTATGTCCATTAGTGCATTTTTACTTTGCACATATTTCATATGATCGCAGATTTAACCCGATATATATTAACAATAATCATCTAAACCTAATTGTGAGAAATCGTAATAATTTGGGGAGAAATATTTCTAGGTTTCTTTCTAATGTAGTTTCCCACTTTTATTTTGTTATATAGTGTGCTATCAACCTCTTCGGTAAAGACACCATTCTTTTTAATTTTGATACGAGATACAGTGGTTCGATTTCCTCACTTGCCCCTGTCATTGAGTAGAATTGGCATAATATGACTATCCAGATTGGACTTCCTGATTTTTAATGCCAGCATAGCGGTCAATGCTGACCAGACGGCAACCCACGTCCGGGGTGGTACATGGAAACAGGATAGGTTCAGCTTTGTTGAAACCAGCTAAATATGTTCAAGGGAAAAATCGGAGATGAAGTGGTAGGAAAGGCCAATGCCAAATCATATTCAACGATGCGAGCTGCACATTAGGATTCAATCTGGAAGGTCTCCAACTGGGACTTCAGAGTTATATTGCACGAGGTAGTGTTTTAAAATCTCGCTTGAGACTCACACCATCAATAATATTATACATGATAGTCTCGAAAAGGCCTCTGTCATATCACCCTGCCGAAAGATAGCGGTGATATGGGAGGATCTAACAAAACGAGTGTTTAAGCGATTGAGCTACGACCGAAAAATTCATTGAGGAATGATGTCTTTCATCTAGTGCTATATCTGTCGATAATCCAATGAAATTCGTGTGTCTAGATCTTCCACTAATTAGACTGAAATCCTCAGCTCGTCCTCGCAATAGACGGTGTCGTCGGAAAGTGGAGGTGTCTCCTCCAGATAGTGGCATCAGGACGGAATTAGACCCTTTTCCGATCTCGATGAGGAACCATATTGATTCAGGAACAACACCAGTTGCTACAGTATCAGTCTTTTTTACTAAAGACAAAATAACTATATTCAGGTTGAGCACAAACTTTCAATTTAACCTGATAGAATTGTTTTAGTTTCAGTGTATAAGAAAATAATTCTTGGACTATGTTTGTGGTAATAAAAATAGGGCTGATTAAAGACTAATTATTGTTTTTTAAAATTCAAGCAAGGTTCCGTTTGACAATTAGGGTAAAGTTAAGTGTCTTAAGAGAGGGCTTATATGATAATCACATGCTCAACTTAATCATTGGGTGAAAGGTAGTGACCAAAACAAGCTTTAGTTTTCTCCCACATGTCGTTTGACAGAATGTGGCCAGATCCCGCCTCAATATAGTAGGAAAAATTGTCAGACGCATTCTGTTGAGCATAAGCCTCGGCAATCACACCTATCCCCTGTTTCACTTCTTCAATTGGGCTACCGTCGTCTAATTCGCCAAAATTGAGGTGAAGTGGACGAGGCGCGATTAAGGCGGCAATATCCGGGGTATCGCCATATGCGTCAAGTCCGGGTATAAAATTAGGGAAACAGTGGAGCAGATGGTGACGATGAATTGCCTCGTAGGTTGGCAAACAGCAATTTCCGACCAAACATTTCAATCGCTCTTCCCAAGGACCGACCAACCAAGTGTGGGTTGAACCCATCGAATGACCGTAGCAACCCAGTCTGTCGGATAATACCTCTGGTCGTTGGCTGAGTAAATCTATTGCCCGTTTCATATCCAGGATATTTTTCCAGGCCAGAGACTGACCATTAACCACATACTTCAGAAATTCAAATCTCTCGTAGTCGCCGCCCTTCAGTTTTTGGTCTTGTCGTTCTTCAAAACAGAGTGCATCAGGGCAAATAACCACATAGCCTTCACGAGCGAGGGCAACACCGGTGTGATGCATAGGATTACCATCCAACCCAGCAGGTTCACTTTTTCCCAGATGATACTGTCCGGCGTGTTGGTGCCAGACGGCAATGCCTGGAGCTGGCCGCTGAGCTGATACCCCAGTTGGGATCAGTAGGTATGCGGGCACCCAATCGCCAGGCTCCGATTCATAACGGAGCAACTGAATAGTATAACCGTCAGCATCGAAGATTTCTGTTATTTTCACATGTAGATCTGTAGGCGTTGGCCACTGCCCACCGAGGCCTTCAAGTAGCCGCTGACGGAACAATTCGCGATCCATATGGCTGAATTTCCTCCAAGGATATATTTGACTATTCGCTAATATTTGTGTTTGATAAAGTCAACTCAGAACCGACAGAAAGATATCGATAGTGCCTTCAAGTGAATGATACGTGGGTTTATATAGAGTCAATTTTACATTCAGAATAACGTCAGTTATAAAGTCTGGTAGTTGTCCACTGATTGCAAATGCACAGAAAGCGGGATTATACCAGACTGTGATATATTGCTTAGTCTATGCCATAATTGATCGGGGATATAGAAATGAACCCCTTCTAATTCTGGGCTGTGAAATTAACCGTCTCATTGAGAATTCAAACTTTGCCTCTTTTTAGTGCAAGGATTTATAATTATTGGCTGTTTTGAACTTCGCTAGATTTGTGCTGATATAGCTTCATATTTTCAGTGGAATGGATCAATTCGTAATTTCTTTGAAGGTTATATTCCGTTGGCTGATTTTCATCCAAACGCCATGTCACAATATAGTCAATTATTCTTGGGCGTTCATCCTTCCAGTTCACAGGGAAGTAATTATATTTAGCTTCATAGTTTACCAAATCGACACCACCGTTACTTAAACAATAATAACTGGTAATTTGAGTGAAAGGCTCTACAAATTCGTCGTGGGTAAATGATGGCAACTTTTTAACACCTGGAGAACGATCGTCAAAGAGGCCCAAAACAGATTTGTTTTTTTTAATTAGCTTGGTTGCTGAGGTGAATTCGTTCATCATCTTGTCCAATGGATAATAGTAGTAGCAGCTCAGTGCCAAATGGGCGAGGGAGAAGGAAACCATGACCATAATCAGAAACCGTCTGGCATATCTATGAAAATTCTGCTGAAGAAAGGGCAAAAGCAACGGAAAAATAAACAAGGTTATCCGGTCATTGATCCAACCACCAGTCATCATACTTGATGGCATAATGAAGTAAATTGCAGTAAATGCGACAAAAATCAGTAGAAACTGGTTTTTTTTACTTGAAATTTTCCTTTGACGAACTCTGTTATATAAAGTGATTATAAATAAAATCCCTAACATAACCAGCATCAGACGCGTAATTATTAAGTGATGATGAGTAAAGTACACCAGTGATTTAGTATTCAGTAGATAAATCCATAGATTTTTGCTACAGAGTCGTTCCCATATCTGGCTTAAACCAAAATGAGAATCTGATTCACTAATTTTGTTCGATAGCAGATAGTTAGCCATGAGAAAAAAAAGCGGTATCATATAGGAGAGAAGAGCAATAATGCGTCTAGGGTTTTTGTAGAAAGATATTATAGACACCAAAACTAAAGACAATATGAGAAGACCATAAGAGAGAATATGGCAAAAGTAAGTTGCGACACATAATATATTGAGGATGGCAACATTATTCAGGGACATTTCTGATTTATGTTTCACAAAATAGCCTAATGAGAAAAAAAATACTGGCACAGACATAGAAAAGCTATAGAATCCCATGTGTAGCAGATAATGGTAGCTAAACAAAAATCCTAGGAACCCATATAAATTCTTTCCTTTGTCCACAGCATCAAGAAAATAAAAAAGGGATAATGGAAACAAAATAATAATCAGGCTCAACAGGATTTTTTCTGCTACTAAAGGCGGGACCACCTGCATTAATAACATCAGAAAAGCATGTGCAAACCAATTGGGAAAGAGCGTCAGGTTCAATTGGTAATATTGCCTCATAAGAGCCCCTTCTTCGACATGATGGAAAACTTTTAACACATATGCATTGTAAATATGAGCGGGCCCATCCTGAGAAGGGAAATAGGTGAAAATCCAAAAAGGCAAAACATGTAAAACGAGAAGGACAAAAATGAGAATTCTTTTGTGTCGGCGGACGGGATCTGTTTGCTTCCAAATTACAGAAAGTGAATTCAATCTTATGAAAACAGATTTCAACATGTTACCTTTTCCCTTGATTTGATTTTTATCGCCGTTTATATTCTTATCTCTTAAATCAATACCATTAATCCAGTGTGGCTTTCCATCTTTTGCTAAAAGTTACTTTAGCCGATGCCCGTAGTGGATAAAGTAACCTAGTACCTATTCTGCTTTCCTTTCTTAGATCTTTATTTGATTCCTCTTTTATTTTTTCCGATGATTTTAGTTCGGGTAATTGTTTTTTAATAATGAAATTATATAGGGGTGAGGTAGGGATTTCAGCCGTTTGGTCTCAGGCAGTAAATTATATTCCTTCAAATGTTTGGCCATAATTTTTCTTAAGATTTTCTCATAGTATTGTCGATAGGCTTCGGTTTGGAAGGGCCGATGGTTACTTATTTTGTTTTTACTGAAATGGGGAGAGGTTATCATATTGGCATTTACGCAAGATGAGCTACATTCACGATGATCTGTCTTTCAAGAGATAGAATTTATATGTCTCTGGATTGAGATAAATAAAGAAAAAATTTTCGTTACCCTAGAGTATTTGTCCTAAAAATCCAATAACCTTTTCTATTTTTCCGTCTTCTTTTTCTAAGAAGTTGGTTTGTGGGTAAAAACGCTCTTAACTCAACCTATGATAACCAAAAAGGACACAATTTCAAAATTTTCATCCTGTTTTGTGGTCGTCTTCTACCAAATCAAAAGTAATCCCGATCTGGAGGTTGAAGGTTTCGTGATAGTTAAACGAAATCTATCTTAGTCCGAACTGAGAAAATAAAAAAGTAGCGCATAGTAATTACACTATTGACCTGATTGGTGTACAATTTTTCGATATTTTGTCCGCGTTAAATATAATCATTTCTGCTTACATGTTAAAGGTAAATTCTGGCTACTGACATCTTCAGGCAATATTGGATTAGGGAAATTATAGCGCACCCAAGGCCATTTAAACATATCATTGGTTGCATCATTCCAACCGAGCATTCGCGCTTTCATTTCCATTAATACAGGCAAAAAACTGTCCTCGTTTATAACATTTTTCATCTCCCAAGGGTCCTGTTGCAAATTGTACAACTCATCTAAGTCATGAGCATTCATTACATATTTCCATTGATCTGTTTTGACCATACGCTGCGAGCTATAGCCCCAGACTTCACCATGATGCTCTGCATACACGCTGTCCGGCCAACGCTCTGGGGCTTGGCCTTGCAATAAAGGAACAATACTTTTCCCATCAATTTTTTCAGGTGTTTTGCCACCGGCCCAATCCACAAACGTCGGCATCAAGTCCATCAAGCGGACGTATTGATTTATCTCTTTAACTTTCGCTAAGCCTCTTGGTGAAAATATGATCAGAGGAATTTTGAAGACTTCTTCATACATAGTACCAGCCTTCTCAAAATGTTTATGACTGCCAGTGGAGTCGCCATGGTCTGTCGAAAAGATAAATATGGTGTTATCAGCAATGCCAGAATCTTCGATAGCTTGTATAGTCAATCCTACCAAGTCATCTATAAGACTTACATCACCGTAGTATTTCGCTACTATATTTTCCCACCATTCCCAATCTTTGTTTTGCAAGTTCCAATCCTGATGCTTTTTCAGGTGGCTAGCTGGCTTTCCCAAAAATGTTTCGTTAAAGTTAGGCCAAGGTGGAATTTCAGCAGAATTGTACATCGAGGCGTAAGGTTCCGGGATGATATTAGCAAAGTGAGGAGACGTTATATCGATTCTTGTGAAGAAAGGATTTTCTTGTTTTGCATTTTCCTGAATCATTTTTATGCCGGCATCAACAACTTGCCACGCAGGATAATTTTCTTTTGGACCAGATCGTGTTCCTGAAACACAGACTTTATTGCCGTAAGGGAATTCTATAAAGCTACCTGATCCTTCTATCAGCTTTCCAGTTTCTCGGCCTAACCGATGATTTTTTGACTGTATTTCTTCTCGGGATTCATACCTATCAAAACCATACTCATTAGGTGGTATATCCTGATGAACATGCCATTTGCCAGCATAATCAAGACGATAGCCATTTTCTTTCAGAATATCACTGAAGACAGGTATATCTCTAGTTAATCCCCGTGACCATGCTGGACCTATATGTGTATTGAGCATAACTCCATGATTATGAGGATAAAGACCTGTCATCAGAGATGATCGGGATGCTGAGCAGACAGGGCTCGTCGTATAAGCATTATTAAAAATAGCACCTTGTTTAGCCAAGCGGTCTAAGTTTGGTGTTTTACAAATCTCGTTCCCATAACATCCAATCGCATCAGCACGTAACTGATCTGTAAAAAAAAACACTATATTAGGCTGTGTAAAAGACATGAAAAATACTCCAGATACAACAAATGAAAGACTAACACTGAATTGCAAAATGTGTCATCTCTTGTGGTCCATAATTTTGTTTTTCTCATTGGAAATGAATACCGATGCGAAAAATTAATTTTATTGATCGATTCTTTTTTGTCAACTGAGAATTGGGTGATACTCGTAGAATTTTATCCAAAATTTCAATTCTTATAAACAAATAACTGATGAGTAGCATTAGTCAATCGTCTTCTCGATTGATATTCGTTTTTGGTTATTTTATGGTGAATCCATCAGACTGATCTTTACTTTCTATTTTAGACATCTTTGCTTCTTATTTTTGCCGTTAGATTAAGTTTATGAAGCGTAGCGATCACACCTATTGAGATGAACAAACAGAACATGATTACACCATACGAGTGAAATATGTAGGATCATAGCTCAATTCTGTTCGATTCCTATTTTTCTTTAGTAGTGGCTTCATCAAGTTTATTAAAACGCCTAATTATGCTGCTATTTTTATTCCGTTGCATAATAAAATTCTGCTAATTAAATATTTTGTCGTTTTGAGTAAGCCCACGCGAATTGGTGGGATAGCAGAGACCAAGAACTCAAATTTCATCACATAACTGGTTCATCGAACCAACTGCAATTTACACTAAATTGATCGGTCACAAGTTGGAAACTCACACCGGAATAACCACATAAAGTGGAAGCTAAGCTAGGGATATATGTAATCGGCAACAACAAGAGATTAATTTGAATTATGTCTTTTCGACTTGTGGCCATGATCGAATGAGTATCTAGAAGTGGAATTTCTATGTTAGGTTTTGTTTTTAGAATTAAGGTATTCTAGATTAACACAATTTCTTAATTCATTTCGCAGAAACATAGCTAGAAGTGTTTCAGTTGACTTAGATCGAGCATCGTGTCGACTTTCCGGACTATTCCAAGCCGAATGAGGCGTCAATATTAACCGATCTTTTATCCAGTCTGGTTGATTCTTAAAAGCAACTATCAGGGGGTGATTTCCATCTGGTGGTTCTTCCGGCAGAACGTCAAGTGCTGCGGCACCCAGTTGTTGTTGATATAACGCATCATATATGGCATCCAGATCGACAATGCGGCCACGGGCAGTATTAATTAAGATAGAATTAGGCCCCATCTTTTTTACTGCTTTTTTATCAATCATTCCAGAAGTTTCATCGGTAAGTGGCACGTGTAAGCTGACTATAGGACAACTTACTAAAACCTTATCTATACTATCAACTCTTTCCACGCCCAAGGCAATTTCAATTCCACGAGGCTGATACGGATCGTAAGCGCAAATATGCATTCCGAAAGATTTCGCTCTGAGCGCAGTAGCGATGCCAATACGACCTAACCCAATGATACCCAATCGAGTTCCACGGATTCTGCGCATGAGAGGTGGTGTGCGGGCTGTAATATAGTTTTCTACCGGATCTTGGGTTAGTTCTCTATGAAGAGTTGCAATTCCGCGCACCAATGTTAGCATCAATCCCATTGTGTGATCTGCAACTTCACTTGTACCATAATCTGGTGTGTTACAAACTGGAATTCCGGCACCTCCCGCAGCCTCCAGATCAATATGATCATAGCCTACGCCACACCGAACAATTATCCGACATCGATCCAATTTAGTTAACAAGGATTTATCTATTGGTACTTCATGCCAGACTTGAAGTGCGTCATATGATGCCCAATCTTCATTTGAGATCGATGATGAACAGCGAACCCTACGAATATCGTAATCCACCCAACCTGAAGCTAAGTTTCGTTCAATTTCGGCATCATCAGCATATTGTGCATCGGGTACCAACACTCGGTATTTTTCACTTTGCATTTTATTTCTAATTTCAAGTCTTATAGTATATAGGTTCTTTAAAAAGAGAGCTTTTTCCCTAATTAATAAAGCATATAGCCAAATATCAGTTTAGGTATTTTTTTGTCTAAACTGTGATAATATAACAACGGTATTGTCATGATACAGATCATCTAGTTACTCTGAAGATACAGATTACAAAACTTAGCCCAAATTTAAAATGGGATCCAAGATACAATCTAATATTTTATTTTAGCACCAGCCGTGTTCTTCCCCAGATTCTTTATCAAGTATTTTCCTATTTGACAATCTTTTGTCGCGTTTCAAAACGGAAATCGGCATCCTATATAACACGGCTCAACGGATTAAGATTACAGTACAAAAACATTAACTAACTAGTGAGTGGATGTTGTCGATTTTCCATTGGAAAACTGACACGAGATTCGGTTAGTTGAGCCTGATATGCACCAATAATCATCTCCAGAGCAGCTACAGCATCGCTGGCACTGGACAGTGGTTTTCGATTCTGTTCAATTGCTTCAATTAAATCAACAATAGCTAGATGATTACCGTAATCCAGCGAGTTTTGATTAACCAAAGTTGGTGGACAAATGTCGATTACTTCCCATGGTTGGTTTGGGGCACCAATTTTCCAGGTTGGATCTGAACAAATCGCTACCTGATGGGGTTGGCCCGTATTCAGTGAGATTATGCCTCGGCTACCATAGATCTCCATTCCTCCCCGTCCAAACCGGTCCTTACGTGAATCATAGAAACCAGAAATTCCATTTTTGAAAGCAAAGTAGCTTTCAACGCAATCACCTGCTACAGGCCCAACAGGCTCCGTTGGTATCCGAACGTGTTCAACTCCAATTTCTTCCCCAGTTTGTGTGATATGAGCTGTCATCCAAGCAACATCACCTACCAGAAATCTCATCATATTGAAAGTGTGTGTACCAAGAGTTATCATATCTTCACCACCGCCACGCCCATCCTGTTTCCCATGTGCGCGGATGGATTCAATCTGGCCGATTTTTCCACCTTGCAGAATTCGTTTCAAGACATGAGTAGACGGGAAATAGACTCCCTGATGAGAAACTGCAACCTTCAACCCTTTTTGTTTTGCTGTTTCAACAATCAGGTCTCCGTCCGCTAAATTTGCCGTCATTGGTTTTTCGCAATAAACATGACAACCTGATTTCAGGCAGGCCAATACCATCTCCACATGGTCTGTTACCCATCGAGGACAAACACTGACTATATCTAGGTCTTCTTTCTCTAACATTTCCCTGTAGTCAGTATAATTACGGAGTGCATCGGTTTCCATTGATGCTTTTTCGCGACCCACTGGATCAGGGTCTGAAATTGCTATAAATTCAACATTTTCCAAGCGACGATAGGCAAGATGAAGCCCATGACCATAATTTCCAGCACCGGTGTGTCCAATCGCAGCCGCTCGGTAGCGTTTCTGGTTCATAATCAAACTCCTATTTCCAATAATCGAACAGCTTGTGATAATTCCTCAGAGGAGGGATCATCCGGTTTTGATTTTTGAAGAATGTGCGCCATAACTTTATGAGATTCAATGCTAATTGCTGTATCTCCGCAATCAGACTCTATGTCAGAAAAAATTGGAATCGGTAGCAACCCTTGATTCGGTGAATTAATAAGATGATGGAACTGAAATCGATCTACATGCCAACGAGCTGTCGGTTCTTTCCAACACTTTGGGTCGAATCCTACAAACGTCATGGGCCACTAACCCAAACCGTCGATGGATACCAACGTTCCTCGACCAATACATCGTCAAAGGCATCACGTCGGCGTGGAGCATGGTCGATCTTACGAAATGGTAGGTCGGCGCGACCACGTCGATGGTTTATTAGAAGAAAAACCGACTTCAGTCTTTGCTTCTTTCCACAATCTTTCGAATGCTGCTAATGCCTCTTCGCGCAAAAATTCCTGACAGACTAGACCATACCCCTCTTCAATGAATTATTCTAGCTGATACTTCGACAATACCTTGGTCGTATTTAACTGATCCGGAATTGTGGTCATTGGTTTTTCGTTAGGCCATTCGTTGGTTAGATTGATTTGATAAGACAATAAGGCGAACTCTAATGCTATAAAGTTTTAGTCCTAATGGCAGTCCAGTCATTAAAATTTGAAAACAGCAGGCTATCTCATAAAAGCGAAACAGAGCTATACTATCAAACCCCCTCGGCAAAGTCTACCCCAAACGGGAAACATTGGCTAAACTTAGGATGGATCAAGGGCAGAATAATTGTTTGCCAACGTTTTTAAATAGTATTGAAGGGCTATGGTGATACACTGTTTTTTCTCTAATTTTGAATCAGAACATCAGAACTAATGCCGATAATTTATGCAGACCAATTAATAAATCATTATTATATAAATAAGAGTGTTGTATCGCAAAAAGTTTACATCTATAATGTAAGATCCAAATTAATTTAGTCGCTGATTGGATCCAAAATAGTCCTTTTAATTGAACCAGTTTGGAATTGAAACAGAAAAGTCTAACGGACTGATTTCAGTCTAAATTTCAGAAGCACTTATCCTTCTCCAATAGGAGAGATTTGAAGAACCAATTACCTGAAGGAAAACTTGTACATGAATCAAGAAGAACTTTATCTCTTTGATCTAAATGGCTATTTGGTT
>CAYVHK010000075.1:0-19772 GCA_964451145.1 uncultured bacterium
GTTGTTGTTAGGATTCGATACAATAAGGAAAGATATGAAATCTTCTAGAGATCTCATTGCTTCTGCCAAACAGGAGATACCTGAGGCATCCGCTGCGGAGGTAAAACAAAAAATCGACGACGGAGATGATTTTGTTTTACTTGATATCCGAGACAACGACGAATATCGGGCAGGTTATATTTCTTCAGCGCTCTACATAAGTCGTGGTATGTTGGAACTCGAAATTGAAGATTATGTTCCCAATCGAGACCAAGAAATTGTCTTATATTGTGCTGGTGGTATTCGTTCTTTGTTAGCGGCTCAAACACTCAAATCTTTGGGTTATACCCAGCTAGTTTCTATGTCTGGTGGATTCAGAGATTGGGTCAATGACGGGAACACAGTAGTTAAACCCGTCTCTATGACCACTGAACAGCTGGAACGATATAGCCGACATTTCATGCTTCGTGAAATTGGCGAAGAAGGTCAAACAAAACTGTTGGCCTCGCGCGTATTATTGATTGGGGCTGGTGGGCTAGGGTCGCCTGCAGGAGTTTATCTGGCTGCTGCTGGTGTTGGAACACTAGGTGTAGTTGATTCTGACACAGTCGATCTGAGTAATCTGCAACGGCAAATCCTACATTATACTGCCGACGTCGATAAACTAAAAGTTGATTCAGCTACTGAAACTATCCGAGCTATGAATCCCGATGTCAACGTGATCTCACATACGTTTCGTCTAAACGAATCCAATGTGATGAACATTTTTGCCGATTATGATGTAATTGTTGATGGAACAGATAATTTTGCCACTCGCTACTTAGTCAATGATGCGGCGGTCTTGGCCAAAAAGCCACTAGTTCACGGTAGCATCTTCCAATTCGAAGGACAGCTAACAGTTTTTGATACTAATCGGGGTCCTTGTTATCGTTGCATGTTCCCATCTCCGCCGCCACCAGGCCTAGTGCCTGGATGAAACGAAGCTGGTGTACTGGGCGTGCTCCCAGGAACAATTGGTGTTCTGATGGCAACAGAGGCAATTAAGCTCCTACTTGGCAATGGTAATCCGTTGATTGGTCGTTTGATGACCTATGATTCAATGTCAATGAAGTTCCAAGAATTCAAAGTGAACCGAGACCAAGATTGCGTGATCTGTAGTGCTGATCCACGGCTAACTCATCTTCTTCCAAATTATGAAATTTATGCTGACACTGGTCAGCTACCCACCGCTTAACCAGCAACTAATCTTTAGAAAATAAGATGACATGGGCTGAAGTCGATCTAGCCGCGATCCGACAAAATGCCTTAGCTATTAAATCGTACCTTAATAATAGCAATCTAATTGCTGTTATTAAGGCTAATGCTTACGGGCACGGGTTGGTTCCTGTAGCTCGTACACTGAGTTCGATTGCAAACTGGCTGGCCGTAGCAACAATCGACGAAGCGATCGAATTACGCCATAATCAAATCGATACTCCGATTATGATTTTGTACAGTGGTTTACCAATGGATATACCAGCCATTATCGAACATAACCTGCAGCCAACCGTTTCCAATCCCCAATTTTGCCAAAGTCTGTTTCAATTGGCCAGTAAAGAAAAACAGACTATCAGTGTTCACGTTAATATTGATACTGGCATGAATCGAGACGGTGTTTGGTACCAGCAAGCAACATCGTTTATCGGTTGGTTGTGGTCTTTGCCTCAAATAAGAGTGGCGAGTGTTTTTACTCATTTTGCGACGGCTGAAGTTAAGGACTCTGCACAATTGGCTAGCCAAATAGACCGTTTTAAAATAGTATTGACTGAATTGCGTCAGCAGAACATTCTTCCACCACTAGTCCATGCTGCTAACACTGCAGCTCTATTGTCCCATCCCTCTATTGCTGAAGTTGACTTCAATGCAGTTCGAGTTGGTTTGGCTCTTTATGGTATTTCCCCTCCACCAATTCAAAAAGTCCCATTTTCATTGCTTCCAGCTCTTACGTGGAAGGCTCCCATTATTTCAGTCCGGAACATTAAGGCTGGCGAATCGGTTGGTTATGGAAATGATTACATAGCTGTTGTCGACCAAAAACTTGCTACTGTACGAATTGGCTATGGCGATGGTTACCCGAGACAATTATCGAATAATGGACAAATTATGATCGGAAATAAACTTTGTCCTATCGTTGGTCAAGTCTGCATGGACGTAACTGTCTGTTTGTTAGATCCGCATAACCCTGTTTTAGTAGGGGACACGGCTATTTTGATTGGTCAAGGATCCACAGTTGACTTATCGGTTCACCAACTTGCTGATCAAGCAGGTACTATTTCCTACGAGATTCTGTCTCAGATTAATAAGCGAGTATCTCGGCGATTTTGAGGCGTTTTTTCCAATTCTAGCTGATGGAGAGCAAAAAATTAGCGGTAAATTCCTGTTAACATGATAATAATGAAATTAGGTAAATGGACGGGTTTTTTGATGTGTGTTTTTTTTCGTCCTGTATCTGCCGCCAATTTGCCTGACCTTATTAATCATTTGGAATCAGTGCCATCGGCTGAGGCTTATGTTTACCAACTGAAAGATGACCAAGATCGAGCGATGGATTGTTTGAAGATTTTGTCAACAACCCAAGGTCAATATATGGGCATTTCTCACTCTTTCCAAGATGGTTTCTTTAGCGTTCGATTATCTCATTCCAAAAACTTAATCGACTGGCAGTTTTTGGGCGTCTTGGACCAACATGCTTCGCAACCCAATATTTGGTTAACAGAAAACGGTGCCTACATAGTCGCTTATGAAAAAGATACTCCTAATTCTTGCTGGATCCGGTTACGATTTTACCCAGATCTTACGCATCTTAGACGAGCAGAATTTTCGGCGGAACGCGATATTCAACGGGCTTTAGCCCCAACCGCAGAAGGAACACCTAGTTTTGAATCGGTTAAATTAGTAAACAACCAGCTCAACCAATCGGAAATTCATCTGAGGTTCCATTATTATAAACGAGCCAAAGTTGACCGACTAGCAGAGGGACAATTAATTAACTTTTGTTGTTGGAAGGCCAAACCCCTCGACGCAATAAATCGCCAACTAGAAAAAGAGTGGGCGAGCGGAAACTTTGGGGACCGAGATAAGTTTAATTGGCAGGGACAAGCCTATTATTTGCAGGAGGTACAAAAAAAGCTATATGATTGGTCCTCTTGGCGAATCGCTTTGTGTGATGCGGATGGAATGCCACTAAAAGAACTCTCTATTGAAACCCATCATGGTTCATCCTCTTACGCTAATCCAAATATCAGTTGGATTAAAAATGAAAAAGGGGAAAAAACTTGTTGTTACGCTGTTTTTACCCTCTGAAGGTAATTCACCGAAGGAAGCAGGGCCATTATTATATATCGTGTCTCCATCCAAACCGTTTAAAGCAATCCCTTGACCATCCCCCCATCAACTTGGATCGTTGCACCAGTTATGTAACTAGCCCGAGCGGAAGCTAAAAAGACAACCAAATTAGCGAACTCCTCTGGATCACCAATTCGACCTAGTGGAATGTCTTGAGTCATATTTTGGATAGCTTGATCAAAGCTAATACCACCACTTTCGGCCCGGACCGTTGCCAACTGTTGAATACGATCGGTAAAGATGATGCCTGGACAGACATTGTTAACTAGAATCTTATCGCTTGCTAACTCTGTGGCTAATGTTTTAGCAAAACCAATCACACCCGCGCGGGCTGTGTTAGATAACATCAATCCGTCAATAGGTTGTTTGACTGATACTGAGGTAAGATTGATAATACGCCCACCACCTCTCTCGCGCATACTTGGTACTACTGCCTGAGTCATGTTAATCGTGCTCATCAGATTGAGGTTAATAGCTGCTTGATAGTCGGCCGCATCAAGATCGTCAAAACCTCCAGCTCTTGGCCCACCAGCATTGTTAACCAGAATATCAACTCCACCAAAATGATCTACAGTCATTTGAACTAGATTATTGACCTCATTTGGATTGCTCACATCAGCTATTATCGATACTATCTCGCCTCCTGTTTCTTTCTGGATGGCTTGACGTGTTTGACTTAGAGTTTCCTCATGTCTAGCACAAATCACAACGATAGCCCCTTCCTTCGACAAACCAAGTGAAATTGCTCTTCCAAGACCTTTGCTTGAAGCACCAACAATTGCGACTTTACCTGACAAACCTAAATCCATCTTACGACTCCTCTAAATTATTAATTATAAAACTAAGAAATAGATTTATTCATATCTTTCCAAAACAAACTAAAACCATTGAGTTTTATTGACCACATTGCGCAGTGATTCACCAGCAGCGAAACGACGTGCGTTATCAAGCAATAGATCGAATTGACGGGCAGGTACATCTGATGCGTCTTTGACTGCGACATGTGGCGTTAAGATGACGTTGGGCAAATTCCAAAGCCTATGATCAGAAGGGAATGGCTCGATCTGATAAACGTCTAAAGCTGCACCAGCTATACGTTTCTTTTCAATAGCTTGTGTTAAGTCTTCTATTTCGGTGGTTGCTCCTCGGCCAACATTGATAAAATAGGCTGTGGATTTCATTTTTTCGAACCGGCTAAGGCACCACATCCCTTCGGTTTGAGGTGTATGCGGGACGGTAACAATCACAAAATCAGCCAATGGAATGAGTTGGTCGAGTGATGCTGGTTGATGTTTCTCGACCCCTTTGGCTTTGTACTCCCAACGCATATCTACACCTAAAATGCGCATACCAAAAGTTCTACACAGCCGGGCAGTCTCTTGACCAATTCCACCAACCCCGACGATCAAAGCAGTAGCATTTTTCAAATCTACATAGGGGGTTTGCCGAGCATTTTTATCCCAACATTGTTTTTTTTGAGCTTCCATGTAAGCTGGCAAACCACGAGCCAAAGCCAAAATGTACATCAAAACATGTTGACCAATATGATCATTGTACACGCCTCTTGGATTACAAATTTGGACTGGATGGGCGATAAGCTCTGGATAATAGAATCCGGCTGGAGGGCCAGCAGCGGGGCTCTGAATCCAACGCAATTTTTTTGCTAATGGGAGACAGTCAGGCGGTACCCAACCGAATACAGCATCAACCGTAGCCAGTTCGGCCTGAGCCAATTGCATGGTCTCTGGCATTACAATCTGATAGACCGGCAATTGCTGTTGAATTTCTTTTGCCCATTGATGATGAGACTGATTGAAGGGTGGCATAATCAAAAGCTTAAGCATTTTCTCAATCCATTTAAATTGCCAAACGATTAGTCATTACACTTACCAAACCACAGTTCTTATACTGAGATTAGGTGATGGAAACAAAAGAGTGGGCTATTTCTTCTGACCAAGAACAGTGTTTATCGGAATCAATTAAAACAAAGCCAATAGAAACAAAATAATTAAGTGAAGAACTGCAATAAGAATTTTGAATGTAACCGACAGTAGCGCGGGAGAGCAAGCAGGCCTATGAGGCCATAGAACTTGAAGCTAAAACAGCAGGATAATAACCAACATTCTCGATTAGAGACTACCAAGCCTTGGTAATTGAGTCTTGCAAAACAAATAATTATTGTATCCAACCATAATCTGTCGCTACTCTTCTATTCTACATTATTTTGAATTAAAGTTCTAGAAGAATTTTAACAAGTTTTACTCGTTCGTTTTTTGTATATACGAAAGAAATAATGACTAACTTCTGGGCTATTCTGAGAAATACTCAGGTTTACTCTAATAAGAAATTTATAATTTAAAGAGTTTAAATTTCAAAGCCACATCTTCTTGGTCAAAGATGTGGTCAGAAGAGATTATTTTTGTTGATTGATCACTTGGATGTTAGCAATAGTTTTGCCGATGATATTATCTAGAGTTTGGTGAGTACGATCAGCCTTCTGAAATGCCATCACTAGCGCATCAATTAAATCAAACTCTAGCGTTTTTAATTGTCGGGTTAGCTGTTGCTCTAAAAAGGTAATATCTTTTTTGTCAAGTGCGGTCGATAATCGTTTTTCAACTTTCTCGATTGGTATATGGACATCAGCTTGGATTTTTCGATTCACTTTTATCCCTTTACATATTTATTTTTTTAGTTTACATGCAGTACTATTCTCTTATCGGACGATGAAAGTCTAAAGTTTAGCTTCTAATGAAAAAACAAACTTCAATGTTTTGTATGTTCTTTTGATAATTGATCTGCTACACTGTGGCTGTAAAAGATGTATAGAGAGCCATATACTTGTATGAAAGCTAGATTAAAGCTAGACATAAACATCTATTGGCCATTAATAATCATTTTCGTTTGCCTGGACATGAGTGGCCAATTTTCTGTTCAAGCTGAAGTGCCACCAAAATTACCAGAAATGGCCTTATGTGCAGTCTGTTCCACTGGTGGAAATACACAAAAAGAGCCGGTCAAATCTTGGAGTAAATATCAGGGAGAGGTTTTTTATTTTTGTTCTATAGGTTGCAAAAAACACTTTGATCAAGACCCGTTGGTCATCATTCTGGGGCCAATTCCTCGTCCTCTACCCGATTTCTCTGCCCAAACCTTGAAAGGGAAAACGGTTCATCTAAAATCAAAAAAATACAAAAAACAGTTGATGCTAATTGATTTTTGGGCCACTTGGTGTTTACCTTGTTTAGAAAGTATGCCAGACTTAGATAAAATTCAGAGAAAATACAAAAGGAAAAAATTGACTGTTTTGGGTATTTCACTTGATACAAGTCAACAAGCTGAGCCAAAAATTAAAAAAATTATCAAAAAAAAGAGAGTTTCCTATCCCATTTGGCTGGCTAAACCACAACCATCGGCATTTGAAATCTTTAATCTGAAAAGCGTACCCACAATGTTTTTAGTGAATCAGCAACAACAGATCGTGGCACAATGGGTTGGCAAAGTTGATCATGAAACAATAAAAGAAGCGATTGATAAACAGGTTCAGATTGCTAAACGAAAATAGATTTCTACGCTTGCTTGACAGTTCTCATTGCAGTTCTTACTCAACTTATTTTTAGTAACAAGTTTAGCTGTTTTTTTGGCAAAACAGTCTAAACGAATTAATGTTCCACCACTATTGGGTCTCTTATTAGCCGGTATTATAGCCGGCCGATATACGCAATCCATTGCTGCGCCCCTTTTCCCAGATTGGTTGTCGAATTCGATTTTCCTACCCGCATATATCTTTGAACCAATTCGAGTTCAACCATGGTTAGTTGCTGATTTTGAACTATTATCGCTGAGTAAAGCCGCCATTTTGCGGAAACTCGCTTTGATCATTATCTTGATCCGAGCTGGTTTGGGGATCGACCGCCAAGCCTTAATCCGCATAGGTCGTCCAGCACTGCGGTTAAGCACAATTCCCGGCTTACTAGAAGCTATTTTAGTAGCCTATGCATCATCACGTTTTTTCCGTTTACCTTTAATAGAAGGGTTTATCTTCGGCTGGGTTATTTCAGCTGTCTCTCCTGCAGTGATTGTACCACAGATGCTGACCTTGAAAGCGCAGGGCTATGGCAAAAAAAAACAGATTCCCACACTAATTTTGGCCAGTGCTGCTGTTGATGATGTGATTGCCATTACTATGTTTGATATTAGTGTTAATCTGAATACAACGGGCGAACTACCGAATCTAGCCTGGGTGTTTTTAAACATTCCATTTCGAATCATATTTGGGTTAATAGTGGGTTGCGGGTTAGGCTACATTTTAAGTCAAGCTTTGTCTCGTTGGCACAGGCGATGGGTTTGTGCGATTGTCTTTTTTATTGGAGTTGTAGTTTTGAATCTTCTGGAATTGGAACTTCATTGGCCAATTGCCAGTCTTATTGGAATTATGGCTGTTGGATTTACAGTACTAGCACAAACACCATATTTAGCCCGACAATTATCTTCTGTTTTTAATCGTCTCTGGCAGGTAGCGGAAGTAGCCTTATTTGTATTAATCGGAGCAGAAGTCAACCTAGAACTAGTCTTTTCAGCTGGGCTAGTAGGATTGATTATTATAGGTATTGGCCTGTTTGCCCGTAGCTCGGGTGTGTTGTTATCGCTGGTAGGATCTGAACTCAATTGGAAAGAAAGGGCTTTTTGCCAAATTGCCTATCTACCCAAAGCAACTGTTCAAGCAGCCATCGGTAGTGTGGCACTAACGCTAGTGGAGAATAACACCCTAAAGTTAACCAATGGGGTTGAAACAGGGCAACTAATTTTGGCGCTTTCGGTTTTGAGTATTGTGGTGTCAGCTCCATTAGGAGCGGCAGGAATCCAACTAGCGGCTCCTCGTCTGTTGCATCGACAGCAAAAAAACGCCACTACCATTTTGGGATAGCACCCAACAACAGTTTTTGTTCATCCGTACCTTCGGATAACAACCGAGTCATGCGTGGTCCGCCAAACGATTCTCTTGACTTCATCCAAGCATTTTGATAACACATTAAACAGACGCGTCGTCGATGACTAGACTTGTTGGCAGCACCTCTGTGATAGAGCCAACCATCGAATAGAATCGCTTGTCCTGGCTTAGCCATTATATGCTTTTCGTCTGGAAATTTAGGATGGCCTTCTGGAGGACGGAATAAGGCTCGTTGACTGCCTGGTACAATTACAATTGGTCCATTTTCACTAGTAATTTCATCCAGATAATACCCACAGTTGATTTGACCTGGTAGGCTACCGTAGGGTGTACCATTGGGATCCAAAGGCCAAGGACCGTCTCGGTGCCAATTTTGGTCACTTTCACCGGGTTCAGTTACACGAGAAGTTGCACTGTGAAGTTGGACACAATTACCTAAGATTGCTTTGATTCGTGTTAGCACTGGTGGATTATCTAGAAGAAAAAGGAAGCGATCATCCTGTTCTAGTAATTCACCGATGAAAGGGGTATCAATACGTTCCTGTGTTTGGTCCAAAGCCTGACGAAGGCTATCAGCTTGTTGAGTAGTAATTGCTGACTCAACAATTAAATAACCCCATTTTTGAAAAAACTCAACTTCAGCTCGGAGTTCTGGAGATAAAAGAGGATTTAAGGTATTGGGAACAATTGACATGTTGCTTGTTAAATTTAGCCCTGTTTTTCATCTTCAGTTATTAAAAAAATCCGAAAAGGGATTTTGGCAATACCATTGAATTATTTTTCCGTTAACCTAACGAATAATCATGATCTGACCAATTTTTTGTACCCCTTCACCTTCAATGTGATAGATATACAGTCCACTAATCACTTCGGCACCAGCATCGTTACGGCCATCCCAACTCGCTCTTCCTGTTGTGCTTTCAAGTTTTGTTCTTACTCGTTCACCGTCCAAAGTATAGAGACTGACAGTCGCATTTTCAGTTAATTTTAGGAAAGTAACTTGACCGTTAATCGACTGAGCCGGCACAAATGGATTAGGATATATAACAACCTGATCTAAGTTAGCAGGAAGTTGTAAATGGGCAACTCGAAAAACGGTCAACTGACTAACATTAGCTGTAACTGTCTGATCTTCTATATTGATAGTTTGTTTGCCAGGAACAAGTTCCCATAAAGTTAGTTTACCATAAGGGTTGAGGCGAAAAATCCGGAGGTTAGGAATAACACTAGCTGGTATTTGCTCACTAGGAAAACTTATAGTCAGTTCCGTAGCCTGAGATAATCGCCCAATTTGACCATCGATTTGTCTGAGAGTTGGTTTTAATTCATCGTCGTGAGTTGGCTCAATGTTGGCCGTTCCTAAATAGAAGTTGGCTTCTTCTATTTGGGCGCGTAAAAGCAAGTTGTCTGGTTTCAAAATATCCAAAGTTGTAATTTCTGAGCCAACCACACCAGCAGGTAGAACCAACTTAGTTTTAGGATCAAAACCGGCTTGAATGATTGTTTCTATTTGTGGGTACACATAGTTAGAAACAGCTCGAACAGGTCCTGCCACCGAATTTTTCCCTAACTCTGATCGATTACCTCCTCGATCAACGCCCACTACTGCCGCATAAATAGCTACATCTTCCCGTGGAATTGACACTTGTTGACTAGCCATTAATGTGTCGGACAATTGATTAAGGTTAGTTGTACCAACTTTGATTGGCTGGTCGAATAGAGCTGAGTTGAAATTGGTCAAACTACTGGTACCTATCGCTGGTTTTTGTTCAGAAAGAATAATCAGGTAGTGATCAATTTCATCTTCATTATCGGTCGTTATAAACTGCCAACTAACGGTTAGGCTCATTCCACTATCGCTTGGAGTATCACTGATCTTTACTCCTGTAACTGGCGGTGGAGGAATTTGATCTACTGCTTGAATCGGTCCCACAACTGAACTATCCACCAAGATTGATTCATTTCCATTTTCATCAATAGCTGTGACTGATAAATAATAGTTAACCCGATTATGTGGCACGTTAATTGTAGCTTGATAGACATCAGGATCGATAATTGTTCTAACTAAATCAGGAACTTGGTTCTGAATTGGTTCTGGCTTGTTTTTTTGAACAGGTTGACGATTATATCGGTAAATGTGATAAGCCTGAAAGTCGTTTTTGTATCCAGAGTTAATTTCGTCGGCTACTTGAATTTGGGGTAAAGGTTGCCACTGTACAAAGATCACTTTTCCGTTATCATTAGGCATATCTTCGGCTTGAACTCCAACAATAGCCGGTGGAGCTAAGTTATCTATAGCTTGAATCGGACCAAAAGTGGATTTTTTTAATTGAGAGGTCAAAACTTTGGATTCATTACCTGCCACGTCGACAGCTGTCACTGCCACATGGTAGTCAAAACCATTTCGGGGTACGTTAATCTGAATTTGGTTTTGTTGTTGATTTAGCAAAAGTGTAGGGACAGGAATCAGGCCAAGAGTAGAGCGGATAGGAGCTGTTTCTCGATAAATTTGATAGCGGGAAAAATCAGATCCTTCAGCGATATGCCATGAAACCTCGAGCAAGTTACCTTGGTCATTTGATACATCTGTAACCATAACACCGGTAACAGCTTGAGGTGCTACCGCATCGATAGTAACCAGTTGGGCTGAGTGAACGATTTGCACATTCCCACCGGAGTCAACTAGCCGTCCAGTAACAACAGTTGTGCGAATTTCAGTCTTCAGATCATTACCCACCGTATACTGCCCAGTATATATTCCATCGCTGGCTTTTTGATCTTTCCCTGAGCCATCATCTACCATAATGACGCCAGCTATTGGCCCAATATCAAAATTGGCTATACAACCAGTTTCACCTTTTAAATAAACTAGCAGCTGATCACCCATGATCAAAGATTTCGTAGCATTGTGTTGAATATATTGGATCTCTGGTGGTTTGGTGTCTATAGTAATCGGACGATCGGCAAAACGATTATCGATATTACCAGCGAGATCAGTTAAAAATCCATTCAGAATGATAGCTCGCGAGATGAAATCGACTTCAGTAATTAAATAAATATTCGTGTAGACACCATCTTGGGATTGCTGATCGCCATGTGTGCCATCGTCATAGAGATCAAATTTATTTTTATCAAGGATGCAGTGAGCTCGGCAGTTAGATTCTCCAGTAAGAGTAACAATCAGTTGATCACCCATCAACAAAGTAGAAGAATTCGACAATTCTTGACCTAATCTCTGAATTTCAAAGGTAACATTACGTATAACCGGCGGCTGAGTATCAATAATCAACGGAACATAGGCCGTTTGTTGAACTGTATTACCAACTAAATCAGAGAGAATTCCCACTATCCGAACTTTTTTCGTTGGTATTGGTGAAGCGCTTGCCTCAATTTTGTAATGGCCAATATAGGTTTGTGATTGATCTTCTGGGTCGCTCGAATCTTTTTCAATGTTCATTATTCCTTGTGCCAAAACGTAATCACCTTCAGTTCCATTTTGGCCTTGCTGCTGAATCTGGAATTTAGCTTGACTATCTACCGAACCAACCAACCGAATCTCTACGGATTGGTGAAGGCCAAGCGGTTGACTTAGACCGCCAGCCGTAACCGCATCGTGTTGAATAGAAAAAATGGTCGGTGGAACTGTGTCGATACGTACTGGTTCAGTAATGGTCAATTGGCCTTGAAAATTTAAAGATTGTTGATTACTTTTTGAATGTTTGCCTGCTATTTCTATTACAACTTGACCTTGAGGTAAGTCGAAATATCGTGGAATTGGCATTCGACCGATGAATAAACCTTTACCTTGATCAATCAGTGCGTGTGTAATTGGAGACAAAATTGATGAATCAGTGAGTTTGAAATTGGCTGATGTCAGCTGATTAGCTGATGTGTCAGCTAATTGAAGTCTAACAACCAAATCAGGGTTTTCATCCAGCTGTCTACTCAATATACGATCTTTTGCATTGTGAGAAACTGAGCTGATAAATAGAGGAAACAACCGATAAGTTTGTTGGGGATGGGTTGATGATTCCATTCCTATTTTGAGCCAGACCTGATTGCCATAAACTCGAACCGAATCTCCAAACTGCGATGATATGGTTTTTCCGTCAGCGGAAAACAACTCTAGCTGAAGATCATTATTAATATTTTTTGGTTTTGCGATACATAACCAACCGCTGGGTTGAGGTAAATCCAAACAGTACCAGTCTTGCTCGTCAGAATTCAGACCAACAATCGGTTGTAGATCTAGGACTGATGTCGCTAAATCCATCGTATTATTCGGTTCTTTTTCGGTAAACTGATTGGTTTCGCTGGACTCTACAAAAATTTGGTAATTTGCTGACTGCGTAACACTCGGCAAAACGACCAAAGTATATGATCCTTTTGACAAATGAATCCATTGTTGATCCTTACGAGTATTGAGTAAACCAATTTGGTTAGTCAGCTCATTGGTGAAAAGATTGTCGGTCGAATTAGCCCCGGAAAAAATCTTGAGATTCAATTTGGAATTGGCTGATCCGATCGACGTTTTGAGAGAAAATAGAACAGCACCTGCCAAATCAAGTGTATAATTTTGACCAACAGAACTTTGGCCAAAAAAAGCCAAAGTTCCATTTTTAGTGGAGAGTAAAGGTTCGTTTAATTGAAAAGAATCGGCAAATTTCTGAGCGATAGTGTTGGAGGGCCATTTGGGTACTGAAAAAGATAATTGGTAGTCAGCATTTGGGGTTTCGCTTTCGGTTTGAATTCGCAAAAAAAGAAACGGATCTCTAGTTCTAGCGAACAAATGAACTCTTTGCTGTTTTTCAGGTCTAGAACTTACTTGAGTCAGTGGTTGCAAATCAGCAGAAAATAGAGCCAGTTTAGTTACACCGATTCCCGTCGGCCGATGAAAGTAGAGATCAAAATTTTGGTCTATCACATTAGTCATGTTGATTGGTAAAACGAGTCGAAACCAATCGAAGTCCGTAGCTGAATGATTATTTCCTTGAACTATGGCCTGAGTAGTTAAATTGTTAGCCTGATCAACAGAGTCGTTGACTTCAATTTCGGTGGTGAAAGTTGGTTGGACTAGGAAAGTGTGTTGACGAATCGGCATTAAATTGGGTGGTGGTGTTCCGTCAGTTTTAATTGAAAAGGTATGCCGGCCAGGGGACAAATGGTGAAACGTCAATTGATAGTTGGTTGCAGATTGGTAAGGTTGTTGGTCTACTCGATAGTAAATGGTAGGTGTTAATTGATCAGCTTTAGCTGACCAATTAGGCATAAAACGGAAGGTGGCACTATTTTGTCTCAAAATACCCACTGGTGCGGAGACCAAAGAGACCGTATAGTTATCTTCTTGGGGCGAAATATAATTGACCATATTGTCTAATGACTGGGTTGGACCGATAACCGATACCTCTTTTAGAAGAGATTGGTTGCCAGAGCGATCCAAAACAACCACAGCATAGAAATTGGGGGTTAGATCACTTGACGTTGGTATTTCTATGCTGTTTAAGTTCAAGTCAGTAACAACTAATAGCACTTGTAATTCCGTTAATTCAGTGATAGGAATGGATGACTGATAGATATGATAAGCCAAAAAATCAGTTATTTGGGTGGGTTCCCAATGCAAAGTGACGAAACCGCCACTGTCGTACGGTGTATCCTCAGCTGAAATCACCCTAATTACAGGTGGCATTCGATTATCTACAGCCTGTCCAGTAGTGGTGGTGATAGTGGATTCATTGCCAGCCAAATCGACGACCGTCAAACCGATATGGTAATCAACACCCGATTTTTCTAATTTTACTAATACGGAATTTGTCGCCTCTGCAGAAGTATAAAGGGTACTTTGGTCAATAGAAAAGGCAAATAAATCTGCGGGAAGACGTCCGCTAAATGATTGAATCGGCACTTGGCTAAGGTATATCTTATACTTATCTACGTCTACATTTTGAATTTCAGGGAGTTGAGGCCATGCAACTGCTACCCAACTACCATTGTCGTTGGGCACGTCTCTAGCCATTAAGTTAGAAACCGGCAGCGGTACAATGGTATCAGCAGAAATAGGTCGGTTAGATTTCATGGTAGGTGGAAAACCAGACAATGGTTGGGTTAAATAAGCAATTATAAGTGCCGACTGAAAATTATCACCAGCCTGTATTGTTAGTTGGTAAGTGTGTTGTGAAGAATACCTGCGGACAAATCTACGCTTGTCGATTAATATTCGGTTGGTACTTGACTCCACGATGGCCAAGTCAACTTTAGCTTCAGTTGGCACATCAACAACGATGGTAACAGTATCCGCTAGTTTTAATGTTGTTAGGGCATTATGCTCAATTGTACCAGTGTTTTTAGTTCTGAAAAGGGGGTGAACATTTTTCACGGTCTTGTTTCCTGCCGAATCAATCAGTGTGGCAGTTAACTCAACCTCCTCTAGGGATTCCCAGACTTTGGCTGCTGGAATTTTGATTTCGCCTGTGTAATTACTGACTTGATTCTCTTCAGAATCAATGATTTGTTCAGTCATCGGGACCATAATGCTATCTGCTGATACCGAGTTATCCATTTGTCGGAGCGTAAAAAAGGCGTTGTTTTCAGACTCTCCACTCAGGGTAACTTTTAGTGTCTCCTCTGCCCTAAGTTGACGAACTGAACCATCAGGATAAATTGCATCATGCCAGACTTTCAGAATTTGAGGTGGTATAGTATCAATAAAAAAATAGCCATTGGGGTAAGGCGTAGGTAAAATCAATTTTCCAGTTTCGCCTCTAGTGTTTATTAGTTCGACCACCACTCGAACGGAACCATTAGGTTGACCAAAACTGCCGACTGAGAAAGTCGCTTGATGTTGAAAGACTGATTTGCCAAACCCCGAAGTAGTAACGACAGACAACGTATCGGTAAGAACTAAACTGGATGAGTTAACCAATGCCTTTTCGATTTTTTCAGGCATTTGAGAAAATGTCTGAACTTGAATATGAATTTTATCGTTCATTTTCAACTGCTGACTGGTACTACTTTGTTGACTAACATTAATGGTTGCTGACTCAACCAAAAAAGCTGATAAGGTATAATTAACTTCAGAGTTGGCACTGACTTCAATTAGGTAAGAATCAGCGTTTAAACCATGGCTAATCATGTAAATCGTCTGCTCACCAGCCTTAGCCATGCTCGATGCGTCTGGCTGAATCACACCATCAGTATTATTTTTCAGTTTAATCGTCATTGATTTATCTGAGGGCAACTTTAGACCTGCTACAAGCTCAATTGCTAGCCGACCACCTCGTGGCAGATTCAGCTTATAGTAATCGACTATATCAGTTGCAGAAAAACCACTAATATGACCGTGAATTAGTCGATTGATCGGCAGTAAGGTGGCAGTGTCTTATGTTTGATTAGGTTCGATTTCTGACAAGACTTTGGCTAATGAGATACTATCGGGTTGATTGTTAATCGACTTTACAGCAGGAAATTGGACCGGGTTTTGGTTGCCGGCGTTGTCTACTGTTGCCACTGTAAAATAGACTGGAATTTGATCTTTTTCGGTTTCGACAACGACTTCAACATGTGCATCTAACTTGTTAGAGAAGTTGGCTTGCTCCAAAATGAGTTGACCGATGTGAGCTGGACTCATTGAGCGATAAACATTATAGTATAAAACACCACTAATGGGAGATATCCAGGCTAAACGAACCTGCCTACCGCTATCGTCGGCAACATCTTGGGCTGAAGGGCTAGTGATCGGAATCGGTAAAATTCCGTCAATCCGAATTAACTGATCCGCTGCTTTACTGATAATAGATCCATTAGATTTCTCTACGATAGCAATTAACTTACCTGCTTCGACCATATCTCCTGTCTTAACAGTAAAAACAAATGAATATTTTTTGTTCTCGTTATCGATAGGGATTGGTTTGCCCCTAGATGCAAACCGTTCACTAGAAACCAGTATCTCGTTGCCTGTCTGTTCTTGTACTTGCAATTTGGGTTTCGAGTGACTAATCACGTCAATACGTAATTTTTGATCAGCGATAAGAGTATCACTACCACTATGTTGAAGACTGGTAATCGGGGTCGTGACGGTATCAACATGAATGTTTTTTAAAAGCGGGAAAAAAATTGGATACGGAGTCGCTAATCGGATAATAATTTCAGCTTGACTGGCCTTCAAGCCTGTTGGTAGTGAATTGCTTAAACCAACTTTTGACCACTGTTCTGTTACAAGTGGAATGTTATAACTAGCTTGTTGGAACGGAGATATTACCCCATCGATAATTGCTGGTTCAACTAGCACTTTTAGTTGATCACCGATTGTCAACAGTTTTTCTGTTTGGCTATCATTAATTTGATATTCAGCCTGTTTTAAGAGTACTGCCAACAGCTGATAGGAGTTTGGTTGGTCAGATATTGTCGAAACGCCAACTTGATAAACTCCTTTCTTTAAATCGTAAACGGCAACTTCACGATTAGCCGAAAAAAAATCAATATCCTCATTATGTGACAAAATAGGGGTTACGGAGCCACCAATGTGTTGAATTGAGAGATCAACCGACGTATTAGTTGTGGTCTGCGATAAAAAGTTGACGACCAGAATACCGTCAATCGGCAAAACTAGACGATACTGGTCCCTATCATGGTCGCCATTCAAGACACCAAATATAGTACTATCTAGTCTAGTCCCAACTAATGGAAGCGTGCCGCTTAAGTCGTTAGTCTCAATTTCCCAATTATCAGTCAAACTAAATTGGCTGGACAAACTGTAACTGGTATTACCTGTTGCTTGACAAAAGATAAAATAAGAACCAACATCTAACCCCAAGCTCAATTTCCCCTTGATACTTCTGTTCATTGCTATTGTAGTATCAAATTGCCTAACCTCAATCTTCATCTCACTGTTGGTACTAGACCAGTGAAGGTCAATCAGACCCCGTTTAACTACCTCAAGCTGGTAAATATCTTGATCTTGACCAGTTAAATTCCCATCGATTTGCCAGCCGATAGGCAACACATCGAATTGAGATAGTTGGTCATTAGGTTCACGCTCACTCAGTGGGGAACGGTGAACGTTGAAGCGCCGAATTACTTTTTGCTGTTGATCTTCGCTTGATAAAGTCAACTGATGTTGACCAATGGTCAGTCCAGTTAGCGTTAATTCAGTGGATAAAGTGGGTTGCAAACGACCACCGTCTAACTGATAGTACATGAACGGTTTTTTTGTCGGAAGCCAGCGAAAAGTAAAGCTGCTGTGACGAATTGGCCCAATTGGAGTTGTAATCCATTCTATGTCGGTGTGAGATCCTATTTGATTAGTCAGGTTAAGAACCGATTGAGTTGGTTCAGAAATAGACTGCGACAAGATTTGCGACTCATTGCCAGATAGATCAACAGCCGTAACAAAAAAATAATGATCCGACAAGTCCGCATTAGTCGGCATTTCAGCAGATGTCACATAGGGATGTGGTATTTTAACCGATATATGTTTTGGCTTGGAACCAGGCTTTGGCTGAATTATTGACTGATGAACTCGATAGTATGAAAAATCAGCAGCTCGACTCGGCTGAGTCCAAGAGACTGTGACACTACCACCGAAGTCATCAGGAGTATCAACAGCTGAAACGACAGCAACCGGCGATGGTGGGCGGTTATCCACTGCCATTACTGGTTTGGATAAAGAATCCAAACCAATATCTGATTCATTACCTACTTGGCTAACTGCCGTCACTGCTACGTAATAAGGCTGGCTATTTTGATCGACCCTAATCGTTGTTTCATCCAAGATTGGTGATAAATTATGGATAAGGGGCTGATCAGTCATCCGAATGGGCCGATCATGCAAATATAAGTTGTAACCAACCGTTTTGGGATCGACAGACGGTTGCCACTCTACTCGCAGTTGATAACCATTGTCTGCGGCTACGTCTGTTACTTTTTTGATTATGATCGGTACTGGCCGAATTCCATCTAGTGTCACTCGATTAGGTAAGCTAATCCGAACTGATGGTTGATTTGATGGTGCGTAGAATACATGAACAGCCACATCGAATAGGTTATCCGTTGCCTTTACCGTGTAAGTACCTATCAGCAAACCATTTTGATTTTCTAACGGATATTGGTCAGCTCTATTACCCAGCTGACTATAGCCCTTTCCGATCGCTTGTGCGGTCTGATCTGACTGACGAGGCTTCAGAGTTACCACTAGATCTTGGCCCAACTTTAACGGCCGATCAGCATTATGTTGTACTAACTCTATCTTGGGTGATCTGCCGAGGATAATTAAGTTTTGTGGATGTTGTCGAACGAACACATTACCAGCGGAATCAACACTACGGGCGGTAAGAATACCATCCATAACCTGATGTGTTTTTAAAACTGTTAAAATTGCGGTTTTTTGTTGATTTTTGATTCCTTTCTGGTTTTGGAAGGGGAATCTTAGTTGAACCTCACCATTTTTTGCCGATTGGATTTCAATGTAAATCTGATCGGTAGGTTGAAAATCACCAGCTACTTGTACTGTCAAACGATCTCCTGCCGACAGTACGCCTGAGCCATCATGTTGAATGCTTTTGATGTATGGTGCAACAGTATCAATTTGGATTGGTTGTGGTAGATCGACCGAAACCAATCCACTTGATGATGATTGCCAACTTACCCTCTCAATTGCTGAAGTAACATCCTCTCCTGATTGTGGTGTATAAGTACCAAGATAGCCTCCGCCATTCTGGTTCATAGGTTGGTTTATTAACCGTTCAGGAAATACCGCAGGTGAGAAATCACCAACCAAATCGAATTTAGGTTCGGTTCCAGCCGCAATGAGATTAACTGGCAGTTCCAGCCTAACAGACAAGGCCTCATCTAGGGCCAGTGATGACTCAGCACTATGCGTCAAAGTTGTGACCAGATTGGCCGTAAGTTGGTAGTTAGCAATACCAGACGGAAAATTTGGCTGAATTCGGATGAAATACTTACTATTAGAAACGGGTACCGCCAGTGGCCCTACTTGGATACCAGAAGTAGAGGGATAAAATTGTTTTTGGCCGATCATTTTTTGGCCAGAATTGTAAACTTCAACCTGAAGCCTACCACCCGTTAGTATTGGTTGTAAGTCCAGAAGTAGAAAAGGCTGGTCTGTTTGATTTGGAACAACTTTTCTGCTAAGATCGAGCTGAAACCAGTCAACATCAGTCTGACCATTCCAGTGGGTACCCTTCAGTGTATGACTTAACGTAAGTTGCGTTGCTTGTTGAGGATTAACGAAAGGAGATATATTGTTGGGTTCAACCTCAATGCTTATATTAGGATCGAGATCATTTAGTAAAACTGTTACAAAATAAGGGTGGTCAATCGAGTCAGAAATGCTGGTTATCGCACTATTGTCAATAGCCAGAAAATAGTCTCCAGCTACCAAAGGTAGTAAAAGTTCGGGTAGCTGATTGTTGAGCAAATTTACTGCCACTCGACCAACCTTACG
>CAYVHK010000076.1:0-19377 GCA_964451145.1 uncultured bacterium
GATCCTAAATCAATTCCCGTACCGAATTTCTTGCCGGATAATTTAGCCACACGGGTTGATCTAGCCGAATACTATGAAAGCATATCTCGTTGGGATCAAGTTGTTGGTGCAGTTCTCAGTGTCCTAAAAAAAACAGGGCGAGCAGAGGAAACATTAGTTTTTGTCACTACTGATCACGCTATGCCGTTTCCTGGTGCTAAGGCTTCTAGCTTTGATAGTGGTCATCACTGTCCTTTGATTATTTACAGTCCTCATCAGCAAAAGCGAGGGATTCGTAATCAAGCTTTAATGAATTGGGTTGATTATTGTCCGACAATTCTCGATTGGTGTGGTGTTGATTACCCACATGACGCTTTGCCGCTCTCAGGTCGTTCTTTTTTACCAATTTTGGAAGATGATTCATTGTCTCCAGGTAATGGTGAGTGGGAGGAGACCTATTATTCGCATTGTTTTCATGAAGTAACTAACTACTACCCTTATAGAGTATTACGTAACCGACGCTATAAATATGTGCGAAATTTGGCCCATCCGTTAGGAACACCATTGCCTAGCGATTTATTTCGGTCTATGACTTGGACGGCTGTACGTAATGAAGGTATTGACCAACTGGGGCAGAGATCTCTTCAATCTTTTCTGTACCAAAGTCGAGAGGCATTATTTGATATGCTAAACGATCCGGCCGAGTCAGAGAATTTAATTGCCGAATCAGCCTTGGCCGAAAAGCTGAATCAGATGAGACAAAAGGTTATCGATTTTCGATACCAGACCAAAGATCCTTGGTTGGAACAGTCTTTTCAAGAAGGCGAAATTGATGAAGGTAATTTTCCTAGCTAAGATTGAGAAAAATGGTGGCCAATTGGTTACTACTCATGGTTTTGACAACCAAAGCTGGGTTGTGTTAGGATAGATCGATTTTTGTAGAGGGAATTAAATGGCCGGACATTCTAAATGGGCCTCAATCAAACACAAAAAGGCAGCCAATGATGCCAAACGAGGTAAATTGTGGTCTAAATTGTTGAAAGAGGTTTCAATTGCTGCCCGTCTCGGTGGTGGTGATACGGAAATGAACCCGCGCTTACGCACGGCAGTACAAGCAGCCAAAGGTAGTAATGTGCCCAATGATACCATTACTCGCGCTATCCAAAAAGGAACAGGAGACTTGGAAGGGGTTGATTATGAGGAAGCCACTTACGAAGCTTATGGACCAGCCGGGGTTGCAATTATGATCGAAATTATGACCGACAATAAAAACCGTGCCATCTCGGAAATTCGCTATATTTTAAGTCGGAACGGTGGTAGTCTGGGTGAGCGTGGTTGCGTAGCTTGGATTTTCAACAAGTGTGGTTTAGTCTTGATCGAAAAAAACAGTGTTGATGAGGAAAGGCTATTGACAGTGGCTTTGGAAGCTGGTGCTGAGGATATTAACACATTAGATGAGGTTTTCGAAGTCGTTTCACCTGTTGAAACCTTCGAAGAAGTAAGGTTAGCTATTGAAGTGGATGGTGCTAGAATTACTCATGCTGAAATTGGAATGCTTCCTCAGACCACAGTATCATTGGAAGAAAAAGAGGCTCGACAAATGGTTCGTTTGATGGATGCTTTGGAAGACAACGATGATGTACAAAAGGTCTACGCCAATTTTGATATCCCGGACGAAATTTTGGATGCAGCTTAAATATCAGCTAATTAAATTGTCATCAATAAATTTGACGCTTTTAAATTAACCCGTGATTGCTTACCTTAAGGGGAAAATACTTACCAAAAACGATCAGCAGGTTATTGTTGAAGTAAATGGCGTTGGTTATGTTGTTGATTTGCCACCTAATATAGTTTGGCAGTTGCCAGATTTTGGGCAAGAAGTAGTTTTGCATACCCATTACTATGTTCGGGATAGCGACGTCAAACTTTTTGGATTTCAGTCCAGAGATCAACTTTTGGTCTTTACCTTAGCCATTACCGTCAAAGGCGTTGGGCCCAAACTAGCTCAAGGAATTGTGGCTAAACTTACTCCTGCTCAATTTCGGCTGGCTATTCGTCGGGAAGACATTACTGCGTTGGCCACAGTTCCTAGACTTAACAAGAACACTGCCCATATTATGGTTATGGCTTTAAAAAAGAAGATTGAAACCGTTTCTTTTGAAGATGAACTTGATATTCAAATACGAACCAAACCTAATGACGATGCGGTCAAGGCTCTTGTCGGTTTGGGGGGGGCAGCGGAGGCTGCTAGTCAAGCTGTTACGGAAGCACAAAGGGTTTTAGGTCTAAACGCTAAATTGGAAGATTTGACTCGTTTAGCTCTGCGTTATTTGAGCCGAAATTTGGGTTAGTTGTGTAAAAAATGGAAGCTATCGACACAATTGGTGAAAGCCCCTACAGCCTGCGTCCACAGAGTCTAAATGCTTTTATCGGTCAAAATTCGGCTAAAGAGAATTTGCGGATCCGAATTGAGGCTGCTAAACAGAGAGATCAAGCTATTGAGCATGTGTTGCTAGTTGGTCCACCGGGGTTAGGTAAAACTACCCTGGCCAAAATCATCGCCAATGAAATTGGTAGCGATTACAAATCCGCTGTCGGACCATCGATCGTTAAGTTAGAGTTAGCCACACTTCTCACCAATCTCAATGATAAAGATGTTTTTTTTATTGATGAAATTCATCGTATGTCGCCGGTAGTGCAAGAATCTCTGTATCCGGCAATGGAAGACTATAAGCTCGACGTTCCCGTTGGTCAAGGGGCTGCAAGCGATATTATTCCCTTACCATTGGCTCACTTTACCTTAGTTGGAGCTACTACCCGAGAAGGCCTGTTGGCAGCTCCGTTTCGTGATCGATTTGGCATCCGTATACACTTGGATTATTATAGTGTAGATGAATTGATGATTGCTATTCGACAAAATAGCGATCAGTTGAAGGTTTCGGTTGATCAAGAGGCGCAAGTTGAGATTGGTCAGCGCTCCAGAGGAACCATGCGAATTGCCAAAAATCTTTTGCTGAGTGTGAGAGATTTTGCGACAGTACGCTATGATGGTCAGATTAACGGGGCTATTGCCCGTGAAGCATTGGGATTTTTCCAAATTGACGAATTAGGTTTAAATGAGCAAGACCGTTTTTACCTAGAAACTTTGATAGAAAGGTTCAAAGGTGGTCGGGCAGGGTTACGCGCCTTAGCTGCCGCCCTCAACGAGGACGAACGTACTATTGAAGAGGTTTATGAACCCTATCTGATTAAGATTGGTTTTATTTCTCTGACTCCACATGGACGAACTGCTATGAACCCAGCTTATTCGCATCTTGGCTACCCAATTCCTGATTTTTTATATAGTTAATGCCTGTGGAAACAATAAACGATGCTGCTAATCTACAACTCGACAGCTATGATTATGATTTGCCAGAAAGCCAAATTGCTCAGTATCCTCTTGAAAATCGGGATCAATCTCGCCTTTTAGTTGTAGATCGGCAGACCCGAATGTGTCGCCATACGACCTTCGATCAGATTGGTCAGTTTTTACCTAAGAACTCGCTTCTTGCCATTAACAACACTAAAGTTATTCCTGCTCGATTGATCGGTTACAAAGCTCGAACTAGAGGTAAAGTAGAGGTTTTTTTATTACGACAGAAGGGTAATCGATTGTGGGAAGTGCTGATGAAACCGGGTCGGCGGATGCGCAGCAAAATGCAGATTTTCTTTGGCAATATCCAGAACGATAAAGCAACAGCTCAAATGGTAGCGACCATAGTAGCAAAAACTAATATTGGTAGCTTTGTGGTTCGATTTGATTATGACGGTGATTTCTTCGATTCTTTGTATCAAATTGGTCAAACACCTTTGCCACCTTACATTAAACGAACAACAACAGAAAAAGATCTTGATCGCTATCAGTGTGTTTACGCCCAAAAATCGGGTGCAGTAGCTGCACCTACTGCAGGTCTACATTTCACACCAAAACTCTTTAAGAAACTAAAAAAATCAGGAGTTGAAAAAACTGAATTGACACTACACGTAGGTTTAGGTACATTTCAGCCGATCAAAGTTGACAACCTTTTAGATCACCAGATGCACACAGAATATTTTGAGATTTCACCTCAAACAGCCTATTGTATTAACCAAGCCAAAAATAGCGGACGGAAAATTGTCGCTGTCGGAACGACATCGGTTAGAAGTTTAGAATCATCTTTCCAAAATGGAAAAATACAATCGAAAAAAGGCGAAACAGATATTTTCATCTATCCCGGTTATCAGTTTAAGATTGTGGATGCACTAATTACTAATTTTCATTTGCCGAAGTCAACTCTAATAATGCTAGTCAGTGCTTTTGCTGATCGACAGTTGGTGATGGATGCTTATCAACAAGCTATCGCTAACGGTTACCGATTTTATAGCTACGGAGATGCCATGTTAATCTTGTAAATAACTTTGTCAAATTGTACATCCGGCAGACACCAATTATCTAATAGCGTGTATTTTCTTCTTGGTCAATTACATTTTTTCAATGCTATAAATTCTAAAAAATATTGGCTATAATCTCAAAATAACATCTATTGATTTTAGCCTTAAAGGGATTGAGAATTGGTTGCTTTGGTTTTGTGTCTAATCAGGGCCTTGGTTGGTAATTTAATGGACTTGACAAAATATGCTTTGTCAATTATTGTGACTGCCGCTTGCCAGTGAATCTGTAGAGAACGAAAGTTAAACAAGAAGTTGGACTCTCGTCCGATTTATTTCAGGAGATGGCATTTATGGCCAAAGTTCAGGATATTCTCGTATTTTATCAAACGAGTCCAGCACTTGATGTTTCACCGGTGGCATGGGCTAAATACGAAGCTTCTAAGGGAACTGGGATTAAAGATTTGATCGAAGAAGATAGACCCCCTTACAAGAATGCGATGGCTGCTATGAGAGATGGATGGCAGGTTATCCAAATGAGTGAATACAAACATCGAACCGAAACAGATGGCTATGAGTTAGGACCTTTCCCCTACCAAACTGTTTTGTCTCGGTTTTGTGAAATACAAGCGGAAAACTAGAGGTAATTTATGCAACATTTGATTTCATCCAAAGACATGGCCCGTTTTGTGGCTTCTGGTTATCTAAGATATGAGAATATGGTACCACCTGACTTGTGTCAATCTTGTTTAGATGAAATGCCCACTAGTGGAGGCTATTTGGCTGTTGGAACGCCATTTGAAGATACCTGGCCTAAGGGTACCGCTTTGGGTAGAGTTTTTCGGCTACCAAAAGTTAAAGGGTTAATCCAATCATTAATCGGTTCTGATCCACTATATGATCACCATGCAGCCCATTTAGTTAAGGCTCATACCACTAGAGGGCCAGATATGCACCAAGATTCAGTGATTGACTTCCGTCAAAATTACTTTGATATCCAACTCTCATTTTTCCCTGCCGACACATCAAACAAAATGGGGGGGACATTCTTAGTTCCCGGATCTCACTTTCGGAATGTACGTACAGGCGAAATTCGTGGCTATCAACATGTAGTCGGTAAGATTTGGGCTACTTGTCCAGCAGGAACTATCTATGTTTGGAATACAAGAGTTTGGCATGGAGCCAGAAGTAATTACACTGATCAAGATCGGTATATGTTTAAGTTGCGTTTGAATCCATCTCAACCTCAGATTCGCCATTTTGATATTTCTGATATAGACGACCCGGAGATAGGTCGAATTCTGTCTACTCAACACGGTTGGGAGGGAGACGATCACCGATACGAATTAATGAAACGGGTTGAACTTTGGCGATATGTGTCCGATCAACCTGACTATGATATTGGCGAACGATTTCTCCGCCGACGTGAATACCAACCTCAGAAGGTTTCAGCCTAGTCTGCTTAACTCTTTCTTATTCATCAGTATTAAAAAGAAAATTTGCTTTTTGATACTGATGAATAAGACGGATTAGACCTCTTGCTTACTACCTTGTAAAAGAATAAGAGTTACGATAAGAAGGGGTAAGATAATAAAAGCTGATTGCAAAAACCTAAGTTCTGATCCAATCAAGCAAGGGAAAAAGGTAATTGCCCCGACCATAGAGCCTTTTAGAGCTGCATAACCATTCTTTTCATTAGGGTTTAAATGGAGTGGCAGACGAGAAACTATGGTAGCAACTGCCGCTATTCCAACCCAGCCGGCGTAGTACCAATTCAACCCTAATGTCCAAATAGGCAAAACAGCAATAGTGAAGGCGACAACCGTCGCTACAGCTGACACGACTAAGGCAGGGCCAATGCCAATTTGTAATGGGGTTGTTAAAATGCCAATTTTTCGGTCCCTTTCTAAATCTATGAAAGTGGTGGCAATATGTGTACCAAAATCGTAGAAAGTAATAGCTCCAAAAACGTACCAAGTCAGGGCTTTTACTTGGCCTGAGACAACCAAGGAGCCAAAAATACTAAGTAAGCCGATGCCGATTGGTAAACTGATACTTCCCCAAATCCCACGATCTTTCAGAATCGCATTATAGGCGTGAGAGATCATTACTAAACCAATCACTAGCAAACCAGCTTTGAGATTCATTAGAAAGCCAGCAGTCAAGCATAAGATGTAACTTGAACTGGCAAGAATCAGAACTTTTTTTGCAGATAGTCGCCTAGATGGGATGGGACGATTTGGGTTAACTGCCGCATCTTGGTATCGGTGAAAATAGTCATTTTTCATCATGCCGGCGAAATACCCGAGCATAGCAATGGCTAAAGCGATACCAACTCGCCAAGTAAATTGTCCATCCGAAGCAATCAAGGCACCAGGCAAAGTTGCCACAAGTGGAATGGCAAAAAGTGGATAGCGTATGATTTCAAGTAATACCGAAATCCATTTTATGATATGCAAATCCGTTGAATCCTAAGATTATGCTATGTCAGACTAAGCTGACGATAGGTCGTCTTGATATTGTTTGCTAAAATCCATATAGTTAGTAGTCTATTGACTTGATGAAGAAGATACTGTTTGAGCTGCTTCCAATAGAGCTTGGGATAAGAATTGAGGATTAACTTCACTTTTACCTCGAAATGTTCGCACCTTTTTACCGTTAATCTTCAGAATTGCTAATTCCTTTCCGCCCAAATGTAAGCCGACCTTAGCGTTTCGGGTTTCACCTGGCCCATTGACTTCGCAACCCATCACTGCTACTGGTATCCGTATTTGTTTTTTTTCTAGTAGTGATTCAACAGCGGCAACAATTTCTTCATAGCCAGCCGTTGCATCACCCCGCCCACAAAAGGGACAAGAGATAATGTCTAGCATTTGTTCAGCTAAGCCGAGTGTGCGAAGTAATTCTTTTGCCGTTAGGACTTCTTCCACGGGATCGCCAGTAATTGAAATCCGAAGTGTATCGCCAATCCCTTCCATTAGCAGTGTACCAATACCAATTGATGATTTGACATGTGATCGTCTTGGGGGGCCAGCCTCAGTTACACCTAAGTGTAGGGGATAGTCATTCATCTGGCTAAACAGGCGGTTGGCAGAAATCATACGTAAAGGATGACTAGACTTAATGGAGACCGCTACATCTTCGAAGCCGTTTTCTTGGCAGATCTGAACATGTCGGTTGGCACTTTCAACTAGGGCCTCTGCCGTAGGAGACGGATATTTATCAAGTAAATCTTTTTCAAGCGACCCCTCGTTAACCCCGATTCGTATCGGGATTTTGGCCGATTTAGCCGCTGATAAAACTCGGATAACTCGGTTCTGTTTGCCAATGTTACCTGGATTAATGCGAACTTTAGCTACGCCTGCTTCTATCGCATTTAAGGCAAACTTATAATTGAAGTGAATATCAGAAACGATTGGTACTGGTGAACGTTTGACTAATTCGCTAAGAGAATTAGCATCCGATTGGTCGGGAACAGCCACGCGTACGATATCCACGCCAGCTTCAACACAACGATCGATTTGACGCATCGTATCATCTACATCACGTGTTAGTGTAGTGGTCATAGTTTGAATTGAAATCGGATGCCCATTACCTATCATTACACCACCAACGTCGATTTGACGAGTCTGTCTTCGTGGAATTAGTGTTTCGGCTACATTAGACTCCACAGGAGGTCTTATTTGAATTAGATTGGTTGTTTTTTGCTTTTGCATTGTCTTTTATACCGTACTGCTTGTGCCAAATCGATCAAATGTTACCAATCTAATTACCATAGTGTCAAGTTCTCTCTGAACAGAAACGAGCATTCTATTCGATGTTTTTGGTTGACCAAATTTAGCAAAGCCGATACAATTATGCTAGGCTGTGTCAGCTCTGAAAAAATTGCATCTGTCTTTAAAAATCAAAAAGGATTCATTAATATTTATGCGAACAATAAAACTTGGACTGATTGGTGCTGGTGGAATTTCTCAGGCTCACTGCCGAGCGATCTCACAAATTCAAGGAGCAGAAATCATTGCAGCTAGCGATCTGATGCCGGCCAACTTAGAACGAATGGTGAATAACTGGGGAGTCGTTGAAAAAAACACCTTCAGTGATTACAACGAAATGTTAAAAATGGACGAGATAGAGGCTGTTTTAGTTTGCACTCCAACTGGCGTTCATGCTCCACCAACTGTCGCCGCCTTGCGAGCAGGGAAACATGTTCTTTGTGAAAAGCCGATGGAAGCCACACTAGAATCGGCTACTTCAATGGTACAAGCGGCGCATGAAACTGGTAATATTCTAATGGTGGCTCTCAAGTTACGTTATACACCACAAGTGATTAAGGCAAAACAAATCGTTGATAGTGGTACATTGGGTCTTATTTACTATGCAGAAACCATCGCTGACCGCAGGAGGGGCAATCCAGGTGGCAGTTTCATCCGAAAGGCCACCGCGGGTTTGGGAGCCACTGCTGATATTGGTGTTTATGCTTTAGATACTGCTCTTTATCTAATGGGACACCCTAAGCCGGTGGCCATCATGGGCATCATGGATAATCGACTTAGTCTGAATAATACTTGGAATCCGGCCTTGAAAGAGACTGAGGTGGAAGACTTTGGTGTTGGATGGGTGTTGTTTGAAAATGGTGCTCGCTTGGTATTCAAAACTAGTTGGTGTATGCATATGGACTCTTTGGGAGGTACTATTTTCTTAGGTGAAAAAGCTGGTCTCAGAATCGGTGTTAGTGAAGTGCGTGGTCCACAAAATGGAGTTTTCGTTTATGGCGATAATGACGGTGAAATTGAAGACCAGTCATTCACTGAATTTGACTCAGTCGATGTCTTCATAGCTGAAGATACTGATTTTATCGATGCTGTTCGGCATGGCAAACCATCCCCTATTGATCCTTATGGCATGTTATTGACCAATGTAGTGTTTCAAGGCGTACATGATTCTTCGGAAAGAGGGGGGCGTGAGGTTGAGCTTGACGTCCCTGTCTTCGACTAGTTTTGATAACAATCAATTAACTAAAGCCATGTTAGTTATATGGTTTCCGATTAACTAAGAGCAGAATGCTAATCGGTAGCCTTGATCAATGTTCGAAAAAGTTGAAAGTGTGTTTCTGGATAAAAATAGTTTTCATCCAGAGAATGACTGGCTTATGTAAGCTGCCAAATGTTTTTCCTATTGCATAGTCTAATTTTGGTTAATTGAACGAGTAATTTTAACTTAATTCATGGTCACGAGAAGGAGTATTTCATGCCTAGTTTTGGGCTGCTTATCGTCAAAAGACACGGACAACTGTCGTTAATTATCTGCTTGTTTTTGTCTTTGAATATTGTGCCATTGATCTCGACGGCACAATTAGCTCCGATACAATCGGTGTCAGCTCAGGACCAGAAACTCTCAGCTGATTTTTCTAGCTATGGTTTCATTAGTCCAGCTGCGCGCTACACAGCTTTTAAATATCAGCGTGGGTTCATGGCTGGTTTTCAGGGTGGGTGGCATATTACCAATCGTTTAACGCTTGGGGCGGGAATTTATCGTTTGATAACTGCTATTGAACTTGGTGAAACCACGGACGAAGCCGGAGTGTCCTTTCCTTTGCTTTTGAATTGTAATTATCAAGGTTTTCTATTTGAGTATGGATTGGGTCGAATCAAGTCGTACCAAATATTTGCTACTGCTTTCATGGGTAAAGGAAAAGCTGAGTTTGGCGACAATCCCGAATCCGCTGACTATCGAGAAGATGATTTTTATTTGGCTGAACCCGGCCTCAGGATAGAGTTGAATCCATGGCCGAATATAGCTCTTGGTTTGGGCCTAAACTATCGATACGTTTTTGGTTCTGAGTTAATTGGTCTCAAGGATCCACACTTGAGGGACATTTCTAGTTTGGTAGAACTACGTTTTGAAGATTTCGATTACTGGTTCAGTAGTCAGTAGTTGTTTGGTCAAATTGGCTTTTTAAAGCCCAAAGACCTTGTGCCGGATTGCTAATATAAAAAAAGTTAGTTTGATGTCCATCAGTTAAATTTTTAGGATCATATTTGGCTAAGGTTTCTTCTAGATTAGCCCACTGATAACCAACCTGTTCAACTTCCGATTGATTTAGATATTTAGTTGCATAAGTAATAGTAAACCGGCCTTCTGATGTACCGTGGATAAGGTGAGCTGCTGCGGATAAGTTGCTTTGTAATTCCTCATTTTCTGCCACTTGTTTTAAAGTAGTTTCAGTACCGAGATAACCGTACTTTCGAATAAGACGATCGATTTCAGCATCCTCCCCAAATTCCTTCAGACCAGGAGCGATCACAATCAATTCTCCATTGTTGGCCATGGCCATTCGTGTTCGATAAACAGCCTTGTTTCCTAACCACGTACTTTTAAATTCGAGCGGGTCCAAATAGACCACAGTTCGCTCAAGTGGTCGATCCAATAGATTGAAATTGATTTTTCGACTCAAATGCGCTGCTTCTTCAAAAGCTTGATGGTCATCGCCTGCATACAATCCTCGCATCACTGTTTGACCTGAATCTTCTGTTCCCATTACTGACATCAGATACACTATACCGATGTTTCTCAAATATTTCTGGTGTGCATAGTTAAAAACATGACGAACAGAAGTTTTTGTTCGTCCTAACATTCGTTCAATTCCGTCTACTGCTCCTAGGAAATGGGACTTATTAATCATTTCTGAGCCACCAGTACCAACTAATACATTCTTAAAGCCGTTTGCCATGCCTACAACTTCATGCGGTACAACCTGACCGATTGATAAGATCAGATCGTAGTCTCCTTGGGTAATTCGCTGATTGATTTCAACCGAAATGCCATAGTTTACTTTGCCTCGGGAAACTTCACGTACAAATTCTGCCGGCACTTCACCAAGTCGTTGTAATCCATTTCGCCAATCGTGATTATAAAAGGTTGCTTTTTCCAGTGAACCAAACATGGTTTCAATTTGTTTTTGTGTCATTGGAGAATGTGTTCCGATAGCCGGTAGAATATCAAATCTTCGTCCATTGCTTTTGCTACGCTGATACCATTTTTGGTAGAGAATTCGTGTCAATTGACCAGCATCGGAAGGTAGGCGAGTAATATCAGGCGGTAGTACCAATATTTTTTCTGGTTGCTGATAATAATCGAGTAATTCTTGAATTAGTTTTTCTTTTTGATCAGTATTAATCACTTGTGTTCGGTCGCCATAAGCAAAGTAAACAGACATCGGACAGCCTCTATTCAATTTTTTTCATTATAACATTCGTAAAACAGTCTTAAAAAGCAATGATAATACCATTATTAATTTGTAGATCTTGGGGAGACAGATTGTTTGGTGGGTCATTGTCGTAACGGGAATTAATACTGGTAAAAGATTGAATCTGTTTTGTTAATTGGTAGGTGATATTTAGTTCGGTTAAGAGGCGAAAATCGCTTATTTTACCTAGATCAACTTGATAATAACTGGTCAAACTTACCGACACTTGACTCAAGATAGGATAATTTAAACTAATATAGTTGGTTGATCGAAGTAGATTAGTTGCTATATTAGCTAACTCAGTATTCTCAATTAGTTCATATTCCCACATGGCACCAATTCCCAAGTATAAGTTAAGGTCGGAATTATCGTGCTCATCAGATTTGCCAAAAATTTGAATTCTTAACCCTCCACCGATTAGATTCCGATCTCTCAGAAAAATTGACTGACTGAATTGCTTTTGAATAAAGGATTCTAGCATTTGTTTTGGTTTGATCAACCTAATCGCTCGCCCGTGAACCATTCCGCGGTTAACAAATGCTTTGGAGTCTTTGCTACGAATTTGAAAATCACCGACGGCAAACAGATGGTATCTTGTGTTCACATAATCAGAACGGTATCTGAGCTTAAAAAATTGCATGGTCGTATTACCCGAATGGTGGGTGAAATCTAAACGAGCTTTATTATAAAAACCGGCTTTTCGGTTAAGCTGGTTCATAGTTTCCACAGTAAAAACATTAATTTGAGCCGAAGACTTTGGCGACCAAACAATAGAGAGTAAAAATAAAAGTCCAATTTGCCACCAGCTTAAGTAACAAAATAAGCTTTTTATGAAAGCACACATCACTCTCGCTTGTATACCTTATTTACCAAGGATTCAAGGCAAATTTAGGCTGCTCACCTATGCGTTTAGTGCGGTTGCTCGGTTTAATAGATCCTTGGCCAAATATTTCTTCGATTTGGCTAATAATTGTTTCGGTGTAAGGGAGATTATATCGTTGATTGCATTGAGCGATAATTTCTCCAAATTTTGGGTTAGCTAAACGCAATACTAGGTCATTTTCTCCCCGATTATTCTTGCAGAGCTCTAGCAGTTGTTCTAGCTTTTCTTGTTTTTTCAGATCATCATTGTCAATCGAGACTTCAAGAGATGAGGTCATTTTATCAATTACTTCGTTTATGTTAACTACTTCGTTTATTTGAATTTGTCGAACCACCTCTTGGTTTTCATTTTCATCTCGTCGCCGATCTTGGCCAATGTTGCCTCGTACCCAGATGATATTACCTTCTTCCATTAGTTCTTGATAGTTTTTGTAAGTATCGGGAAAAACAACAGCTGGAATCGTACCTTCCAAATCTTCTAGAACAATAATTGCCATTTGATCACCTTTCTTGGTAATTATATTTTTAATTTCTGCAATCATTGCAACAGTGTAAACTTCTGTATCCAATCCGTGTTCAACTAACGTTTGAGAAGTAACCGTTGTATAGTAATCCACAATCTCTCCATATTGTTCCAATGGATGACCTGAGAGGTAGAAGCCAAGTATTTCTTTTTCATTCTTTAGTTTCTCTTCGTAACTCCATGGTTCAACAGGATTTGAGCTGACCTGTGCCGATAATGGATCTTCTTCACCATCGCTGCCTCCACCAAACAATGAAATTTGACCTTTCTCTCGATCTTTTTGAACGCTTTGAGCTAGTTTCATGATGCGGTCCAAATTAGCCAAATCTTGTGCCCGATGAGAATTTCCAACATTATCAAAAGCACCGGCTTGAATTAAACTCTCAATTGCTCTTTTATTTAGTTGTTTCCCGTCAACACGTTCACAAAAATCTTGCAGGGAAGAAAAGGCGCCATCTTCGGTTCTAACGGTTACTACCTCCTCGATAACTCCCTCACTGACATTTTTGACAGCAGCTAAACCGAAACGAATATTTTTTCCATCAACAGTAAAAGTCGTATCGCTATTATTTATATCAGGTGGTAAAACCTTAATCTCAGTACCTAGAAAATCAGCTAATTTCCCACACTCCGCAATATACTTCATAATTTTGTCGCTATGGGACGATTCGCCTGTCATCATAGCTGACATAAACTGACGTGGGTAATGTGTTTTCAAAAAGGCCATTTGATAAGACAAAATAGCATAAGCCACTGTATGTGATTTATTGAAAGCATAACGGGCAAAAGGTTCCAGATATTCGAAAATTTCAATCGCTTTTTCTTTTGCTACTCCGTTTGCAATACTACCTTCAATAAATTTTTCCTTCATATCATTGAGCATTTCAGCATCTTTTTTGCTAACGGCATAGCGCAGAAGATCGGCTTCACCCAATGTGAAACCAGCCATGTCTTGTGCAATTTGCATCAATTGTTCCTGGTAGATGCATACACCATAACTCTCTGCCAGAGACTTCTCCAGTAAGGGATGGAGATAAGTAACTGGTTCCAAGCCGATTTTTCGTCGAATGAAACTATCCATCATACCACTATCTAGAGGCCCTGGCCGATAAAGGGCTGGAATGGGAATAAAGTCCTCAAATTTGTCAGGTTGTATTTGGATAATGACTCGCTTCATTCCGGGAGAAGTTTCAAGTTGAAAAAGTCCTGCCACTAACCCCTTACTTAACATCGCGTAGGTTTTTTCATCATTAAAAGGAATATCGTTCAAATTTATTTCTATATTCTGATTTGTCTGAATTCGTTCTAGGCAGTTATAAACCTCGGATAAGGTACGCAATCCGAGAAAATCAAATTTAACCATGCCAATTGACTCAACAGTTTTAAATTCAAACTGGGTAGCAACTCGACCATTCTTATCTTTGAATAATGGTACATAGTCAGTCAAGGGCCCATTAGCTAGAACAATACCAGAAGCGTGGATTGAAACGTGTCGTTTCATTCCCTCTAATTCGTGTGCAAATTTCATTACCGCTTTGTTCTGTGGTTCGTTGGCGGCATGGCTAAATTCAGGTGATTCTTCTAACGCTTCATCTAGTGTAATTCCAGGTGTAGTGGGAATCAACTTCACAACGCGGTCTACGTCTGACAAAGGCATATCTAATGCCCGTCCTACATCACGAATCGCCTGTTTGGCACCAAGACTGTTAAATGCAGCTACATAACCAACCGATTCTTCGCCATACTGATCGACCAGGTATTTAATAACTAGATCACGGTGTTCAGGAGCAAAGTCGATGTCAATATCAGGTAAATTGACTCTTTCTAAATTTAGGAATCGTTCAAAAATGCAACCGTATTCAACCGGATTGAAGGTTGTTACTCCCAAAGCGTAGAGAGCCAAACTGCCGCCTGCTGAACCACGAGCATTCAATGGAAATCCTTGTTGTCGTGTGTAGTTACAATAATCCCAAACGATTAAAAAATAACCTGCATAACCGGTCTGCTTAATAATCGAAATTTCATAATCTAATCGTTGTTGAAGTTCAGTGGTAACAACTTCTACTTTTTCTTCTAGCCCTTCTTGACAAATCTGTGTTAGATACGTAATCGGTGTATGTCCTTTTGGCACCGCAGTCTCTGGCATAATGCTATCATCATAATCAAGTTTGATCTGGCAACGATTGGCAATTTCGATGGTATTTGTGATGACTTCGGGTGGGTAGTCTGAAAAAACCGATTGCATTTCATCGATGCTTTTGAGATAGAACTGGTTATCGAAACGAAGGCGTTTTTGATCATGGCGATTTTTTCCCATTTGTACACAAAGCAGAACGTCATGCATATCATGATGACCATGTGTTAAATAGTGAGAGTCGTTCGTACCAACCAGCGGCAAGTTAAATTCATTTGCAATTTCAATTAGGATTGGCATGGCATCGATCTCTTCACTCAAACCATGATTCTGGATTTCGACAAAAACATTGTCCTTTCCCAGAATATCGATCAGTGTTTTCAGATTAACACGGGCTTGGTCTTTATTACTACCGATTAAGGCTGGTACAAACCCATTTATGCAACCAGTCAAAGCTATTATGCCTTGATTATGGGCTCTCAAAATTTCCATATCAATTCTTGGTTTAGAGTAAAAACCCTCGATATAACCCAAAGAAACTAACTTCATCAAATTTTGATAGCCAACCACATCTTCTGCCAGAAGTGTTAAGTGATAAGGACGTTGACCTTTTTCTCGTTTGTTTCGGTGCTCTGGTGCTACGTAGACTTCGCAACCTAAAATTGGGTTTACACCCTTCTTTTTTGCTGATTTGTAAAAATCATAAGCTCCAAACATGTTGCCGTGATCAGTTAGGGCGATAGCTGGAGCGGAATTTTCAACAGCCCAATCGATCATTTCACTGATGCGACAAGCACCATCGAGCAAACTGTATTCACTGTGGTTATGTAGATGAACGAAGGCAGACATAAAAATCCTTAAAAGAGTGTCTAGAATTAACCAAAAATCGACTAGGGTTGAGTACGTGTATTGGTCTCAGTTAATGAATTGGATTGCCATTTAAATGCAGACAACATTGGATGAGGAAGTTGTCGTAACTGTCGATTGTTTTCCCCAGCCAGAATTACACTGGTTAATTCAACGTATTCTATCGAATTTTGAGGTCTAGTTGGTTGATTGGTCAGCGAAAAAATCGGAGGCGTTGGAATTTGGCAGTAAAAAAGTGTTCCCACTAACAGACTGAAACTGACCATTGATAATCGCATAATTTTTCGATAGTTGGTAAAAAATGGCAGAAATGAGATTAGGGACAGGGATAATAGAGAATGTATCCGTTTGGTCAATTGATTAGACCAAAAATATAGTGTTTTTTGTTGTTTTTGTCTAGTATGTGCCCAAATTTTGCCCAAAAATTCAGGTGAAGCCGAAATTGGTTCGGCTCTCTGTAAAGTAGCATTGACTTGTCGAAGTTGTATCAGCTCTAAACGACAATTATCGCAAATTCTTAGATGTGCTTTTACCATTGCCATTTGTGACTTAGGCAATTCTTGATCTATGTAAGATGAGAGGTGATCAATATAGCAGTATTGAACATCTAATTTTTTTGGCTTAAATTTTTGCATTATAACTTTCTTCAACTCCAACCTCTATAAGTTTACGCTTGAGGTTTTGTCTAGCCCGATGTACTAAAGATTTGACAGCACTAACTGAACAACCAATGATGGCACTAACCTCTTGGTAACTGAGTTCTTGGTAGGTTACCAAAACCAAACTGAGTCTTTGGTTTTCTGGTAGCTTATTGACCTGCTGTCGAATCATTTGTTCCCGTTCTTTCTGTTCATATAATCGATCCGGTAGATAACGAGTGTCGCTTAAAAGATTCTCTATTATTGATACGACACGATCCGTTGAAGGCTCATATCGTTCTAAATTTAAATTAGAAAAAACATCAGTTGATTGTCGTTTTCTGTTGCGAATCTCGTTCCGGCACAAGTTAGTTGCAATCAGATACAGCCAATTTTTGAAGTAACCCTTATCTTGGTATCGTCTTACGCTGTTAAGCACTCGTAGAAAGGTTTCTTGCGCTAAGTCTTCAGCTCGATGCGGGTCACCGATAACATTAGCAATGTAACTGACCATCTGATTCTGGTAACGCCGAACGATAAGCTCAAAAGCCCCCATGTCTCCTCTTTTGAATTGAACCATTAGTTCTTCGTCAGCAATCAACATATTACTACACTTCTGAATTGAGTAATTTTTGTGGTTGGTTAGAGGTAATTCCCTGAATACCGCTTGCAATCACTTCTGTCATTCTGGTTGAATCATCAATGGTCCAAGTCCAGAGGTTAACACCACGTTTTTTGATTTCATATGCTAGGGTTCGTGTTATCAGTTTTTCATTTAGATTAAGTAATGGGACACCCATTTCGGAAACCTGTTGAACTAATTGAGTTGCTAATTCGGTATCACTCAATGATGCATTTTTATCTTTGTTGGTACCAAACAAAAAACCAGTTGATAGGCCTGCATCCAGTTGGCGGGTTTGTGCTAATACCACTGAGGAAAAAGCAATCACTATTACACGATCCCTATTATTTGTTCGGTGGATAGCCTGCACCACCTGTTCTGTAATGTTAGTGTCTTTTATTTCTACCACAGCTACTGCTGAAGAGCAAATTAAGTCCAGTGATTCGACTAAAGTTGGTATTTTTTCCCCGAGGAATTGATTGTCAAACCAGCTTCCAGCATCTGCATGACTGATTTTTTTTAAAGTTTGTTGATTAACAAAACCTGTTTGGTTTGTGGTTCGGTTTAAAGTTTCATCGTGTATTACTACTACCTGTCGATCAATAGTACCGTGTACATCTAGTTCGACACAATCAACACCGAGATCTAATGCCTTTTGAAAGGCCACCATTGTATTTTCCGGTGCGACAGAAGAAAAACCACGATGGGCGATTTTAATCAGCATGAGCTAATCTATTTTCCGACGCCATTGGTGAAGTTTGTATGCGACTTGGATTAATGGCGCGGTCCAGACGGATTCCTGTTCTTTTTCCAAGAAACGACAAAAAGTGGTAAACTCATCGGTTTCAATGGACAAATGTCCTTCTCCAATACCATGGAAGGTGAAAATATTCCATCCACCTTTGTTTTTTGGGGTTGACTTTACCAACTTTATTAGATCTAAAGCCGTCCGATTTTCGCATTTCCAGGAAGTAAGGCAATGCAAATCCGCATGGTAGGGAGAATTGGTTAGATTTGACATTTCACCACCAGCACGGGCAGCAAAGAATCGGTCAGCCACTAGCGGCACGTAACTACGTCTTTCGAAACCTCGACCTACAAACGTATTGTAGCATGGATAGCAAAAACTCGAAAGCGAAATGTGAGGAAATGTGGCCTTATGTCTGAGTATGGATTGATCGAGTTCATCTGCTAATTCTTCTAATGTTAAGTACTCAAGGCCGGTTGAATCACTAGTCAAACGTGCGGCGCAACTACACCAATGATGAATGGAGTGATTACCGATCTCATGACCATTTTCAGCAGCGGGCTGGAATTTCTGTAGGCTATGTAGATCTTCTGAATTTTCCGATAATTCGCCTTTAGCGATCGGATAGAAAGTACCTCGAAGCCCATGATGTTCTAAGATGGGAATAGCCGTTTCTAAATGACAATCCATTCCATCATCGAAGGTGAGACTGACTGCTGATTGATGCTCATTTAACCAGTCAAGAGTGTTTGATTCCCAATCGTAATCATTAATTTGTGTTTTCTTTTGTTTGCTCATTTTTATATTTTTCAATCATATTTAGTGTAATGATCAAACCAAGCGATAACATCAAACCGGTTACTCCACCCATTAGTACAAGAAGCTTACGATTCGGTTTAGATCTTTTAACCGCCGGAATAGCAGGATCCAATACAGTTATGCCAATTTCGTCGCTGGCTTCTTGAATTTTGGCTTCTTCGTATTGTTGTGACAACAGAGCATAAAGAGTTTCTTGCTTGACTTGCTCTCGCATTAGATTTTTCAATTCCCGTTCAATTTTAGGAATAGCGTTCAGATTGACTGACATCGGCTTGCCAGAAGCGTCTATGCCGTTTCTTACTGATTCCAGCTTGTTATGTAGGGCTTGAATTTCATAGCTCAAAGAGCGGCGTTTGGGGTTATTTTTAGCTACATTAACATTATCCAGAACTGCTAGTTCAATCTCTTTGGCACTTAGGGTCCCTTCTAGTAGACCAATTTTATTGACTAATCCCTCGGATTGAGCTTCTAACGAAAATATATTGTTTTGTTCTTTGAATTGCTGTAAATCT
>CAYVHK010000077.1:0-19310 GCA_964451145.1 uncultured bacterium
GGCACCGCGGATAGCACCGTTTGTACTTGGCTCTGCTTTGCATAGCACAGCTGTTACCCTGCCTCGTTGCTCCTTATCAAGTTGTGGAGGGCTATCTAACCCAACACCTGCCAAAGCGCGCCAAATTGCCAATGCATCGATACCATCCTGCATGACATCGTGCGCAATGATATTATCACCAACCCAAGCGTTGGAATTGCCAAGAACTATTATTTCACAGTTCATTAATTCAACGCCAGCTGAAGCGCTGGCGCGGTCCGAAAACAATGACCAATCGTGACCAATACTTTCGGTTGTGATATCTCCCTCGTTGATTTCTTCCAAAGCGAGGGCAGTACCAAGTGCCGAAGCACCACGCGAATAGCCCATGGAGGCGTAAGTATCCTCGGTAACTACATCCTTATACCTACAGTGAGCATCTGCGATCCGCTCCGACGTTAACAAAGGACACTTAACCTGTACAAAGTGTACATCGTCGACACTATCAAGCATTGCAGACTTGGTAGCATTTTTTATTGCTGCCTCGACCTCCCGTATCATGACCATACGACCTATTTCTTCCGGCAAAAAATCACGAGTAAATGCTGTGCCAATGGCAAGAGCAGGCGAAGTGTCATAAGTATTTTTATCATGAGGGCGTTTCCCAACAATAAGGAAAAACGGAGACAAACCACCCTCGGTGCCACCTGACATAACCATTGCGATGCGTGCACTTACATCCTGTGGAGAACAGTTAAGCCTTTTGGCAAACATAACCTTTAACATATCTACGGCATAGGCGCGGGTAAAATCATTAACGCAACCGTTACCTTCCGTCTTCGCAAATATTGCCACGACTTCCTCCGGTTCGATAGTATGATTTTCGAATAGAGCCTCGATACCCGTCAGGTCACTGGGATCACGCATCGGGACTTGGAAAACAAGCGCTTCTGAGGCTTGAACTAATCCATCGGTCATGGCTAATACTCTCCATTGTAAAGAAACAGGCTAAACTTCACATTACATGTGAGGCAGTTCATTTGAACTGGGACATGGTATTATCATATAACACACCAAAATTAATACCGACAGTAGAGGTCCCTGTTCGTTTAACAAATTGTTGTTCTTAAACTTCTCCTGGGCGATCGCTGATTAAGAGGAGCGGCTTAATTACAAGGTTAGATGTTCTTCCGCCACGCCCACGCAGTAGTCCCTCTGACCTTATCTGCTGGCCGCTGGACATTGACTTGTTGATGGTTAGAATCACAATCAAATCAGCAGACAAACACTTAGAATTGAAATATGAGCTTAAAGGAACAAGACGAACCACTTGCACTTATCATCGGTGGCGCCCGCGGGATCGGACTGGCGGTTGGAAATGTTTTGCAAGAAAAGGGTTGGCAAATCATTTTAGTAGACAGGGATAAGCCTGCAAAAGTTACTTCGGATGACTTTCAATATATAGTAACTGATATTTCTGATAGTAAAGCAGTTGATTTACTAGCTGCAGAAGTTTTCTCGACATACGGCCCGATCGCGGGACTTGTTAACGCAGCTGGATACAACAAGCACGAAGCCGTGAGCGACTTGCAAGATGAAACTTGGACAGGCCTTTTTAATGTCCATTTGGGCGGCGTTCTAAGGGTTTGCCGAGCGTTCCACAATCCCCTGAAACAAACCTCGGGGGCAGTGGTCAACTTCTCATCAATCGGCGCGAGGATTGGTCGACCGAAGCGGGCAGCGTATGCAGCTGCAAAAGCCGGTGTTGAAGCTCTCACCAGAACTCTAGCGATTGAATGGGCGCCAGATGATATCCGCGTTAATGCCGTTGTACCTGGCATCATCAATACGCGAATGGTACAAGAAAACATCGCAAATGGTTTAGCCGATCAGGATAGCCTCCGTCAGAGTATCCCTCTTGGTCGGTTTGGCGAACCTTCAGAAGTTGCTGAAGTAGTAGCCTTCCTTCTGTCGGCGCAAGCCAGCTATATAACTGGCCAAACTCTTGTCGTCGACGGTGGCGTCCTTGCCAATGGTAACTGGTAGCAGAGGTTGATAGAACTTTGACAAGTTTTAAAGTACATATTGATCAGATGAAATGTATAGGTTCAGGACAATGCGTATTCGCGGCACCAAAAGTGTTCGGTCAGCGCGAAGAAGACGGGATCGTTGTACTCCTCTCAGAAACAGCTGATCAGAATTCGTTCGAGGCAGCAAAGGAAGCAGAACAGCTTTGTCCGACAATGGCTATCCGCATTGAATAATTTTAAAACAAATCCACGATCTAACATGGATTTTTTGGCACTACCGATGGAATTTTACTCTTAGGTCTAATTTTGTCAGGCAACTTTCCTTTAATGCCCTCTTTTAATTCGTGTAATTTATAGGTGGGATTGATGACTAAAAATAAAAACGATCTTTCACGATCTATAAAACGGACGTTGGAGGTTCTCGAATACTTTGATGCAGAGCATATAACGGTCTCAGTAGGCCAGATTTCTCGGGCGCTTGGCTATCCTCAGTCAAGCACCTCAATTCTGTTGAAAAATTTGGGGAAGCTAGGGTACTTGCATTACGACAAGGCTAGTCGCACCTATCGCCCAACAGCTCGGGTCGCCCTCCTAGGTCGCACTGTCCAATCCTATTTGTTTGGCGATGGCAGCGTCATGTCCGCACTGGAGGAAATCAGCCTACAAACTGGTGAGGCGGTTATTCTAGCCGCACCTGCCGGCACTGTGGTTCAATATATTCATGTTATTCCGGCTACCAATCCAGTGCGGATGCACCTTCGTTCCGGGGCAGTGCGCCCTATGGTCGGATCGGCGGTAGGACACCTGTTTTTATCAGCACTAACAAATACCGAACTCAAAGCTCAAATTTCTTGGCTATACGATACATCTGCGGACAATTTGATTAATCCTGACGAATTAATGAAGCAAATTCGGAAAATTCGACGCAAAGGATATTCCCAATCCACAAATACCTTAACCCCAGGTGGCGGCATTGTCGCAGTTCCGATACCAGGCGAGTTCCTTGGAACCCGGCTCGCAATCGGTATTGGTGGTGTAGCAGATAGGATTACTTCGAATGAAGACCATTACGTCAGCGTAATATCAGAAGCAATCAACCAGCATATCAGATAATCTCGTCTTTGGGTAACCTGAACTAATAAGGCTTATTTAGCGGACCAAATTGCGCAATTCACCCAACTTCTCTATGCGGGAAGTAACCAACTGGCCAGGCCGTAAATAGTAGAGGTCTGGATTCTCTCGAGCGAGTGCAACGCCAGAAGGTGTTCCCGTGATCAAAATATCCCCAGTTTCTAAACCGGTCCGTGACCAATAGGAAATTAGTTCCGCCACGGAAAATATCATATCCTTTGTGTTCGCCTCCTGTCGGGTATTTCCGTCGACCTCCAGGGTCACCTTTAGATTTTGTGGGTCACTAACTACGCCGGCTGTCGTGAGCCACGGCCCCAAAGGGGAAAAAGTCGGAAAATTTTTAGCAAGCGTGATGCCAATCTGTGCCTCCATTTCGCGGCGCTGGATGCCTCTAGCCGCGACATCATTGCAAATCGCGTAACCGGCAACGTGATCAAGGGCGTGCTTAATCGATACCTCAAGTGCCGGAAGACCAATGATTACAGCTAACTCAATCTCATAATCAACATCGTCTATACCAGCAGGTATCAGAATGTCATCATAAGGTCCGGACAGGCTGGATGGAAATTTAGAAAATGCAGTTGGGAAGGTTGGTATCTCAATCTTTTTTCCTCGCTTTGCCCAGATCTCCTGACCCTCCCGTACATGATCCATGTAGTTGCGTCCAGCTGCAATGATCTTTCCCGGTTTCGTTACAGGCGGCCCCTGTCTCCACTTTGCAATATCGACGGGAACGATATCGACGTCGGCTAACTGCGCTTCAAGTTCTTCTAAACGGTCCAGTCCTTCGGGCAGCAGCCAGTCATGCATTTTAGGGTCCGTAAGTGCATCGTCGAGATTAATTGACAGTGTTGCCGCAACATCTTTTACCAGGCGCATAGCCCCATCATCATCCACGAAAGCGAGTTGGCTTCGCTCGCCGACAGATTGCCAGAGGTTAGCCAGCCTCATTATCTAGTCACTCCCGTTTAGAACAGATCCAGAGGTACTCTCTCACCTTTAGGGCTCCAACCAACCAACAAAAGGGTCACGTCTGAGATAGCCACCAGTGGCGAATGCTTATCACCGTTTGGCAGAATGAAATAGGACAATGGATCGAATGTATCTTCGTTAAACGACAGTTCGCCCTCTAACAGGAACACGGCGTGGTGACCAACGGGCGAGTTCGCCGGCAAGGCGGCACCCTCTGCCAAGCGAGCTTTTTTTATATTTGGTCCAGTATCAAAAAAATAGGCGAGGTCCTTGACCTGAACACCCTTGAGGTTTGCATGGTCACGCCAGGGGATACCGTTAGAGTGCATGACAATATAGCTATTAAGCATTGCCGGCGGGTATTCAATTTTTTCTCCTGTAACTTGTTCGAGGATAGCTTCGTACGCATCCCGTTTACGGCCATTTGCAAATGTATAAACACCCTCTTCGAAGGTGCCAGTCTCAGCTAGTTTTTGTTGAGCATCTACGACATCTTCGGGTTCAGGGTAAGGTATACCGGATGGCCCTTCGAACTGCATATCAGCAAAATGCAGCTGCTCACCGCTGTCAACAGGTTTGACTGGACCATAATAGGCACCTTCAGGTAGGTACAAACAGTCACCAGGACCGTAAACCTCCTTACCATATTTCATCTTGCCAGACAGGACATAGCGAATTTGCTGAAATGTATGCCGGTGACGAGGCGAGTGATAGTATGGTTCAGCATACAGACTGCCAATCCTGGCACCGAGGTCTCGTTTTTTATCAAAAAAGCCCTTGTAACGCTGGTTGTAACCGGGACGAACACCGATATCCACCCAAGGCAAGTCCTTCTCTCGTACACCTGTTGCACCTTGAATACCCATTTCCTTTACCTTCCCTTACCTAATCCCCTGCCATTAAACGTATTGGAGATACCTAATTCTATCTTTGCGGTTTCTATCAGCATAATGATGCATTTAATCACATTATCAAATTGCTCATAGGCCATACAATCATAAAGTCACCATAGAACGGGTAACTTATATAAGCCGTAAATTTGTGAATCGTATTTGAATGGCAGATCCTCAATGGGTTCCGCTACCCGCAAATCTGGAAACTGTTCGAAAAGTTTCCAAAAAACTACTTGCAATTCGATCAGTGCTAATCCCTGCCCTAAACAGCGGTGTGTGCCAAACCCGAAAGACAAGTGATGACTGGCAGCACGAGTAATATCAAAGTTGTCCGGATGCGGAAATTGATCCGGATCGCGATTTGCAGATGGTGAAATCGCAAATATACCGTCTCCTTTTTTTATTTGTATGCCACCAACCTCAACATCCTCCAACGCTACTCGCCTCGGTGCAAATTGTACGGGAGACAGATACCTTAATAACTCATTGACAGTCGATTCAGTCAGTGACGGGTCAGCCTTGAATGCACCCAATTGATCTGGATGTTCGAGCAGAAGCAATGTGCCAAGGGAAATCATGTTGGTTGTCGTGTCGTGACCTGCACGCAGAATCATCGAACAAATATTCGCAAGTTCCTCTCGGCTCAAATCGCCAGTAACAACGAAATCCCGGATCACTCTACTCAGCATATCGTCTGCCGGTTTGTTTTCCTTGGCAGCGATCAAATCACGACAATAATCCACCAAATCATTGGCCGCCTTTGCAGCATCACTTGCTGATTGCGAAAGTCCATGACGACCAGCCGCACACTCAAGTATATAGCTGCGATCTTCGTAGGGCGAGCCAAACAACTCGCACATGACAAGTGCCGGGAGTTCAACAGCCAGATCCGCAACTAAATCGCAAGGCGGTCCCTTATGCGCCATTTCATCAAGCAATTGCGTTGTCAGACTTTCGATTTTTGGTTTTAGGGCAAGCATACGTTTGGCGGTAAATTCCCGGGTGAACATACGCCGAAAGTGATTGTGGCGTGGATCATCCATACCGACAAATGCACTCTCCAACTTGTCGATAGCACGTCTTGCCTCAGTTACCGTTGGAAAATTATCGCGTGCAAATTCGCCGCTAAACCGTTCATCAAGCAATACCTCACGATAATCTTCGTAACGCGTCAGCAGCCATGCTGGCTGATCATTCCAAAGGACGATTGGAGCCACCGGACAGTTTTCCCGAGCCAACGCATACTCAGCAGGAAGTTCAAATGGCTTGTCACGTTTGAAGGGAAAACGCGGTGGATCTGTCTTACCCGAAAAAGGACATCCCTCGTCATCCTGCATGGCAATTTTTCCTTTGTATAAATTTTTTAAGGGAGATCAAAACCATGCCAAAATGCTTACCCAACGAAGTATTCCCCTTGCCGGACTTTGTTCTCGTGGTATTAAATATGATCAGAATTATGATTTATTTCAACATAATGCCAATGACAGTGTCAACGATTAACCTCCCCATGAAGAGGTCATTCCGACCCCACTTTGGTACCAGCGTTTTCTTCCATCGGAAGGATCACCGCAGCGATGTCATTTTCGGAATACCCATGTTCGGCCGCCTCAACAAATCGTTCCATGGCGGTAGTAGGAAGGGAGAGCTGAACACCTTTGTTCTCCGCCAGATCGAGCGCTCCCTGCAAATCCTTCATGATATTATTTATGGTCGCCGCCGCTTTAAAGTTTCTAACCAAAAAGTGCCGAGGCACGACACGTTCAAGAGTTCGGCTGTAGGCCGTGCTATTCGCCAAAACCTCATAAAGGGCGTGCGCACCGACCCCCGACTTGACCCCAAGTACCATCGCTTCGGCAACCAGCGCATGAGTGGTAATAGAGATCATGTTATTACAGAGCTTTGTGGTTACACCACTGCCTACCTCTCCCATATGAAAGATTTGGTTTCCAAAGGTCTCAAAAATTGGCGTAACCTTTTTGACCGCACCCTTCTTGCCACCGACTATAATACTAAGCGTTCCAGCTGCGGCACCATCTGGACCACCACTGATCGGAGCATCGAGATAATCAATCCCCACTTTTGCCATTTCCTTACCAATTTCTCGCGACGTCATCGGATCGATTGTCGCAAAATCAATACAGATTTCGGGTCGGGTGACTGCCGAAAAGACGCCGCAAACCCCCGTGAACACGTCCCGGGACTGCTCCGGTGTTACACGGCACGAGCAGAACACGTCAACCTTTCCAGCAACTTCCAAAACAGCCTTTTCAGAAATTGCTCCGAGACCCGTCAGGACTTCAGTCGATTTGGTATTCTCACTAAATATGTGGAGTTTGTGCCCCGCCTTGAGCAGACGGCGGGCAATTGGCAAACCCATCAAGCCAAGACCAACAAATCCGATTCTCATAACCATCTCCTTAAAATTGCAATTTTTTTCCGGGGTAGAAACATTGAACACATCCGCTGATATCCTGTTCCAACCCCATTCCTTTGGTTCAAAAACCCTGCCCAACCGCATCGTCATGGCACCAATGACCCGAAAACAATCGCCTTCGGGCATACCGACGGGAGAAGTTGCCGCCTACTACAGCCGAAGAGGTGCAGGGGGCGCCGGGTTGATCTTTAGTGAAGGCACGTTTATCGACCACCCCTCCTCTCAGGCCCATGAAAACAAAGCGTATGAAAATATACCTCATTTTTTCGGACATGACGCACTTCAGGGATGGAAAAAGATTATTACGTCTGTTCACGAAACCGGTGCGCTGTTTGTACCGCAACTTTGGCACGTGGGCGAAGTCCGTAGGCTTGGAATGGCAAATGATCCAAAAGTACCCGGATACGGGCCACGCCAAATCCTCACCGACGGCATTGTTGTCGTTAAAGCAATGAATATCTCCGACTGCGAAGAAATCGCAAACTCCTACGCGCGCTGCGCAAGACAGGCGCGCGATATGGAATGTGATGGCATAGCACTTCATGGGGCCCATGGTTATCTGTTGGATCAATTCTTCTGGCCGGAAACCAATAACCGAACAGATGAGTTCGGTGGGTCGATGCGGAACCGAAGCCGTTTTGCCTGCCTTGTAGTGGAAAAAATACGCCGGGCGGTGGGCCCTGGTTTTCCCATCGTCTTTCGTTTCTCCCAATGGAAAATGACCAATTATGATGCCCGTATCGCCAAAACACCGGAAGAATTGAAAACATTGCTCGACCATCTGGTGGCCGCGGGTGTGGATTGGTTTGACGTCAGCACGCGGCGCTTCTGGGAACCGGCTTTTGAGGGAGATCCCCGAAGCCTGGCTGCTTGGACCCGGCACCTCTCCGGCAAACCCACCATCGCCGTCGGCAGCATCGGCCTCGACCAACCCCATCATTCTAAATTCTTTAGAGACAAAGTCACAATAGATGCCAATGTAACCGGCCTCACCAATGTGATAGAGGCAATAGAGAGAGGAGATTTTGACTTGGCAGCTGTAGGGCGGGCTATATTGGCTGATCCTGAATGGTCTGAAAAAACCCGCACCGGAAGGCAGTCTGAGATCCGCCCCTTTGTACGTGCAGACGTCACGACTTATCGCTTATATCCACGTCATTTAGCCTCATGGAGAATAGTTTCTTTAGTCCAGATCGCCTTAATGTGATCAATATAATTCTTAATTCGTGGTACGTCTTGAAACACCTCAGCCACCAGAGTATCGAGTGTCGCGGCATCACTTGAAGTAATTTCGTCAACACAATCACAAATTGATGCCACTCCAATATCATTAATAGGCTGGCGAGCATGATTTTGAATATAACTCCCGCAAACACCATCTGATTCAAATCTTATTAGCAGAAGGGGACCTAACTCCAAGAGACTCCAAGAATAGAAATTGACCTGAATAATCTCCGACCGACGTGATACTCGTATGAATAATTTCCAAACTTCCCCGTTACCGGACTTGATCACATACTCGTCAGTTAGAATTGCGACTTTGCGGACGGGTCGCGCGAAAGTCTCCATCTCATCTTGTTTCAACACAGGTCCAGCGCTTTTATCAGATACATGGTTTAAACGGCTTTGTTCGTCCCGATAGCAAACGATAGCCACGCCGTCACACCAAGTGACTGGTAGCTTAAGATCAGGCATTTCAACTGCATCGCAATGAACGTAACGGTGTATATTTTTCCAGCGGGGCATGGACATACCCAGTCGAGCGTGCTGCCTCCAACGGGCTAAAAATTGCACTCCATCCAAATTCGGATTGCGTTCCGCAAAGTAGATCAGCTTGGGTTGATCACTCCGCCTACTAATTATCTTCTCACCGTCGGTGAAGTCGGTTATCAAGCGCCAAAAGTCCGCCGTTGATAGTAATTGCGAAAATCCCGATTAGTACAGTAATCGATATCATCATGGAAACGTCGTTCAATTCGATCCCGCCCATAATCAGGTGACCCAGTCCGCGGACAGATGCAAACATTTCGCCGATCATTACACCAAGGAAGGTGATAGAAAAACTGAGCCTAGTTGCCGTGACAAGCTCCGGGATCGTCGCCGGCACATAGATCAGCGGAAATGTCTGCCAAGGCGACATTCGCAAAGTTTTCGCTGTCCGAATTAGTGCGGGATTAATAGAACGCATTGCGTTATAAGTAATCAGCGTCATTGGAATTATGCCGTGTATGGCACCGAAGGCAACCTTAGCAGAGAACCCGAGGCCGAAAAAAAGTAGCATTACAGGATAAAGTGTAACCTTGGGTGTTGATTGAAGAGCGACGAACATAGGGGCAAACACTTCCCCGGCGCGCCTACTAAACCCAAGGATCATACCGAATAGCGCCCCACCAAAAATAGCAATAACTAAGGCCACGCCGAGAGCACTCACCGTTTCCTCTACATGTCGCCAGAAGCTCTCCGTAACAAATAAGATTTCAGCTCGTGCCCAGGTTTCTACTGGCGAAGTCAATGCCTCACTGCCGACCAACGAATGCAATATCTGCCAGATAACGAAAAAAGCGATAATAACGGCTGTTACCTCCAGTACCCTGATAATTGGTCCGCCCGAAACCGAAATCTGTTTGGCAGTCGCGATTGTCCAAACCGAACCGGCGGTGTAAAGGGACCGCTTTTCAAATGCATGGACCGCTGTCAAAAGAATTGTCACCAGTAAAATGACAAATAACAGTAGGGCATACATTTTTTCGCTTTCAAAGCCGTCATAGGCGAAAGCAATCGAGAATCCGAGACCGGCATTCGAGAGGATGAATTCCGAACCGATTATGCCTGCCATCCCGTATCCGAGCACCAATTTTAAGCCAGTAAAAAGATAGGGTGCCGCCGCCGGCAACTGGATCAGAATTGCCGTCTGAAATTGCCCCATCCGGAAAGTCCTTCCGGTTCGCGCAAGGACTGGCGGGATCCGGTCGAGGCCGCTCAGGGTATTGGTAATCATAGCGACGAGTGCATAAGCAAAACCCATCAAGATGATTGAGAAGGAATTCATTCCAACGATAACTATCGCTAGCGGATAGAGAACGAAGAACGGAAGAGCATAATAACTCGCAATGATTGGTTCTGTAGCCCGCCGTAAACGTGGCAACTTATAGAGCATGAGGCCTAACAAAAAACCTATAATAGTTGCTGCTAAAATCGCAATGCAGATGTTACCAACCGTCAGTCGGGTTTGTTTCCAGAATGGAGCTTCGCCCATCAGTCCAAGCAGAGTTGTGGCCATTCGTGATGGTGCAGTAAGCTGAAGCGGGCTAATGACCCCAGTCTGGCAAAGTAATTCAAGAAGTAGGACCGAGGAAACGAGTAACAAGACCCTGATGACCGTTGAGCTTCGCCTCAAGTATTTTCCTCCCCCATGGCCTTCATGGATTCTTCGCGTAATTGCTCCCAAAGTTGCGTCGTTACTTTGCCAAACTCGTCTTTAGATGCCATTCGGCTGTCACGTTCAGCTGGCCAACCGGTTTCCACAATATCTATAAATTGACCTGGCCTTGCTGACATAACTCCAATTCGGTCAGAAAGCAACGCAGCCTCGTCTAGTGAATGGGTAATTAATAATACTGTCGCACCTGTTTCCCGCCAAAGGCGCAAAAGTTCGTCTCCCATCAAAATCCGCGTCTGCTGATCAAGCGACCCAAACGGTTCATCCAGAAGTATCAGGCGCGGTTCCATAACAAACGTGCGTGCAATACACACACGCTGCCGCATGCCACCAGAGAGTTCCGAAGGACGGGACATCTCAAAACCCTTCAAACCCATAAAATCGATAGCGTAGTCTACGCGCTCTTTAATTTCTGCATTAGCCATTTGGCCTCGGCGGAGGCCAAATGCAATATTATCCCAAACCGTTAACCACGGGAACGAAGCGTCATCCTGAAAGACGATACCCACACCCTCGGGCACCTCACCTCTTACGGGATTTCCCTCAAAAGTTACTTCACCCGCAGTCGGCTCGGTAAGTCCAGCGGCAATATCCATCATCGTAGTCTTGCCGCATCCGGAGGGGCCAATCGTGCCGAAAAACTCACCTTGTTTGAGATTTAAATCTATGGGACCGAGGGCGTGTACCGTACCACCGTAGACATGTTCAACGGCGCTAAGCGAGACCACTGTCTGACTGGAAGACAAACTTTCCGTAGGAACCTGATCAGACATGGAAAAAACTCTCAGACATTACAAACACGCCGGCACCGCCGGTTATAATGCAACAAACGGGCGGCGCCAATCACAACGTCGCCCGCACTAAGAAAATATCTCAGATTTTAGCCTTTCTGATCGTCGGGCAAAAAGGAGTCGTCCAAAATTTTGCTCCAATCGATCGGGCCTTCCCACGACCCTTGTGAACGAAGACCATCAAGCATCGCCTCAAGCGCTGGTAAGTCGAACTTACCGCGACCCCAATAATTGATTTTGACCATATTTTTGACCGCAATTATTGCAACTTCTTCAGAGACCTTTTTACCATAGGCCTTAGCGATCAACTTTGCGGCCTTCTCAGGTTCCGCGTAAAGATAGTCAACAGCGGCGCGACGTGCAGCAATTATGGCTTTCAGTTTGTCAGGATTCTTTTTTGCAAACTCAGCAGTGGTTACGCCGACCGTCTGGGTCATACGGGGGAGGTTTGCAAGATCAAACGCTACCTGGTATTTCCCCTTTCTGCTACTCATTATAGGTTCGAGGATCAATGCAGCATCAACATCGCCGCGTTCAAGGGCCGATAATCCGGCACCAACCTTACCGAGCGAAACTAGTTCGATCTTACCGGTAAGACCAGCTGCCTTAACTGCCATTTTAGCCAGTGTTTCACTAGTGGAACGTGGCCTCGTGTAAGAAATCTTTTTACCTACCAGATCCTGGATTGATTTAATTCCCTTACCAGGCATAGAAACCCAGAATAAATCTGCAAGTGACATAACATTGGCGCTCACGATCCGAACATCATGACCTTCCCGAAAAGCGGCCAGTACCGCCGCCGTCCCGACGACACCGTAACCTGCACCTGCAGCAATCTGGTTGCGCATCGTTGTACCACCGCCAGATGACGAAATCACTTCCGTAATATTAACACCGCGCTTTTTGAACTCCCCGCGTTCAATAGCGACAGCAATTGGGGCAGTATTGAACAGGAAGCCATAGTGCGAGGCAACAATTGTCTCGGCTTTCGCTAATGTAGCCGTCAGTGTTGTGCTGAGCACAAAGACACCCAAGACTAAGTATATTTTTAATTTTCTTAACATTATTTACTCCTTCTTATAAAACCGCCAAATAACGGTGATCAATTATTGTTTAAGCAATTTGATTACCTCGAAAACTCAGTTAGATTTTGCAACGGACGAAACCAATTACTTGTCATCCGCTTGCAGTCCAAACCTTTGACGCGCCGCAAAATTATGGAACATGCAGCGCGAGATCCTGACTCTCCCCAGCCGGCCTGGTAATAACAGTAGGCGTTTACCAAACAGGAAGTGTCTGAATTTTAAAAATAGGCAGTCCCGCCGAAACTAGTTCGCAGAGCTTTCACCCCCATATCCTCCCTGAAATTCTCAAGTTGCAGTACAACAATTTGTTTTACCACTTTATCCATATTATGATTTAAGCAATCACCATGTCAATTCTTCTGCAGTTTTATATAGTATTGAGATAAGCGGTTTTAAAATCTATATTTGGTGTAATTCCTATCCAGAAATTCAACTCACACGAATTGTTCATTGTTTTGGTTAGCCGCACATTCAAAACAGATTGGAGGGAGTTAACTACTGGAGTCCAATGACAGTGCCAGACAACGAATTAAGCAACCTAAGCACAGCTTCGCAGGACCTCTTCACCGAGCTCACTTCGCCGTTCGGAGCGGAGACGGATTCAATTGATTTGACGTCGCCACTTTCTCCTAAAATTGTCTCTGTAATCCGCTCCTCATTCCTAAAATATGGTGCACTGGTATTTCGTAATCAGGCAGTCCAAGATCAACACCTGATCTCGCTTTGTGAAATCTTTGGTCCTCTGGAGGAACATCTGATAGAGAATAACGACAAAAAGGTTATGACGCCTGTCCACGATATTACCAATTTTGACATCAATGGCGAACCATCCAGCCGTCCGTACATTAATACGAACTATTTTTGGCATACCGATAAGTCATACCTTGCAACACCTTCTGTCGCCACAATGCTCCATCCAGTTGAATTACCATCTTCCGGGGGAGACACCCAACTTGCGCATATGGGCTTGGCCTATGAGGCATTACCGGAGGTAACCAAACAAAAGATAGCCGGCCGCAGGGCTATTCATAGTTTGGAGTTTATGCGTGAAAGCCTAGACAACCCGGCGCCAACTGAACAACAAAAGCTTAGAGCACCGCCCATTAGCCACCCAATTATCCGTCCACACCCAGAAACACGAGAAAATTGCCTTTATATTGGTATGTACGCCTCTCATATCGAAGATTTACCGATAGCTGACGGTCGAATGATCTTAGCGAGACTGCAGGAACACTCCACTCAGCCGCCGTTTGTCTATAACCACGTCTGGAAAACTGGAGATATTCTTATCTGGGATAACCGCTGCCTGATGCACCGCGGCATAACAAATTATAAGATGGAGAAAGACCGTCGAGTGATGAAGCGAGTGTGCGTACAAGACGTATCCACCTAACCATAATCTGTCATCGTTGAACCCTCAGGATTATTCAATTTTATTTAGAAGACCTCGCGTCGCCTTAACTGCCCGTGCAACCCTTTCCAGATCATCTAAAGTAGCACTTAACGTCGACTGTGGAATTTCGATTGCCAGAGGTAACGACGACGGCAGTGCGCGAATTAGACCGGCAAGATCGATGACCCCTTCTCCGGGTAACAGGCGTTCTTTGGTGGCTTCATGTATTAATTCATCACGTCCAGGCGCTGACAACAATTGCGGCGCGTCGCAGATCTGAAGATACCGAAACCAAGAGCTTGGCAGATCGTGTAAATCCCGAACTTCGCTCCCCGAACGGCAGAAATGAAGCGCATCGACGGCTATCCCTATTGCCGAATGTTTACAACGCCGAATAAGGTCCGCAGCACTTAACACATTGCAAATACTCAGCCACGGAACAAACTCCAAGTCTATAGTAAGGTCACGCTCGATTGCGGCATCGCCAAGAGCTAAGAGATTATCAACCAACCGTCCACCTTCGGGGTCGTCAGCTGTTGTGAGGACGTGCCGGGCACCAAGTTCCGCAGCGACGTCGAGAAAAGGCAGGAAAGCATTAGTATCCGTTTCCGGCACGATGCGCGCAGTATTTGCGTCTAACGCCGTGATACCTGCATCAATCATTGATACCCGTGTCTGGCGACGCAGTCCTGCATCAGTTAAAAGAGGCATATCGTTATCGCCGGGCTGTCCACCGAGCAGGCGTAACCCAACATGCTGACAGCCGGATAAAGCAGCTACGTTGACAACTTCTGGGGGTGTCAGGTTGGGAACAGTGTAATAAGAGAGTGAGAGAGGGAGATCCCTACCCCTTTTCAATACTGTGGAGTGAGCAGCCACTAATGCTCCTTTTTTAATCGGCAATAACATTTTGTTTTGAAAAGAATGGCGTAAAATTTTGGGCCTGCCAAGCACCCACATGTGCGTTCACAAAGGTAACGGATAAAGCAATGACCCGGTGCTATTTGTGCTTAACATTTAACCCAAGCATCTCTAAAATACCCGGGCCTGCCGAGCCACTGTTATCAGATAACTTTAATTATTGGATTGTGCCGTAATATGAGCGAAACAAATAAAGATTTAGCAATCGTCATCGGTGGGGGAAACGGTATAGGTGAAGCCGCAAGCAGGCTCATGCTCAACCGCGGTTGGAATATTGTGGTCGCTGACGTAGACGGGGCAGCCGTAAAACGGGTTTCCGGAGAACTTGGATGTTCGGGTTTCGAGTTAGACATAACCGATGAGGCCGCGATCATTGACGTGGCAGATAAAATTAATCGCGAAATCGGCCCGGTCACAACGCGCGTAGTTGCCGCTGCCGTATTCCAGGACATCGTGCCGACAGAAACTCTTCAAACTGTCGAGTGGGAACGTATGCTTCGCGTAAATCTCACGGGTACATTCTTAGCTAACCGCGTTTTTGGATCGAATATGATTGAGCACGGACGGGGGGGCAGTATCGTCAACATTGCCTCTATTGCCGCAATTGGGGCAATGCCGGCTGAGGCCTACGGAACAAGTAAAGCTGGAGTAGTTCACCTCACAAAAAACCTCGCCGGAGAGTGGGGGCGTTCTGGTGTTCGCGTTAATGCCATCTCACCAGGCTCAACATTGGTACCGCGTGTTGAAAAACGACTGGCATCAGGACGATACACTGTCGACCCAGGTGACCTTACGGCCCTCGGGAGAATGGTCCGTCCTAATGAAGTTGCAGAGGCCATTGAATTCCTGGCTTCCGACCGCGCGTCGGCGATCACGGGAATTAATCTGATTGTCGATGCGGGTTGGCACATAGCATCGACATGGACACAGTTCGGAGGTGTAAGGAAAGCTGAACCAGCTATTAGGAAAAGCACCTAAAATTACAGCGCGTAAATTTTAGATCAAAACACCAGGATCTCCTAACTTTTCTCAATTAGGATATTAGTCTTTACGCAAAAGACGCCGGGCATTATCCGCCCAGACGGGATCTATTTCTCCATGCTCTCCATGTTCAGGCTGATCCCAGCCGGCAAAATTGGTGCCATAGACAATCCTGTCGTTACCGACCCAGGTCTGCAGTAAAGAAAGAGCAGATGGAGCCGTCACGTGAGCGTCATACCAAAAGCGAGTAAGAGCTTCTTCGAATGCACCGTCTTTTTTTATGCTTTCAGTTGCCCATGGACGCTTCCGTGCTGCCTGGGCAAGCCTGGCCGCCAGCATGGGAATACCGCCGCCACCATGACTGATCCAGATATCAAGGTTCGGGTGGCGATCAAGAACTTCGCCAAATATCAGCGTGGCAACAGCGATCGATTCCTGCGCTGCAAAGCCGATGATGACATCCAGATCAAAACGTTTCAGGTTCGGATCACCCGGTGGCCCATCAATCCCTGAGGGTGCCGGGTGTAGAAATAGAGGCACATTCAACTCGACAAAAGCCTCGTAAAGCGGGTTTAAGGCTTCACTGTGAAGTGGCTCGGCAAATTCCGTACCCGTGGCAGCCCCCAAAAAACCAAGTTCGTTGACCGCACGATGCAATTCATCACGGGCGGCAATAGGATCTTGCATTGGCAACGAAGCGAGGCCACCCAAACGGTCAGGATATTGACGCACAATTTCTGCACAGGCGTCATTATGGCTCCGGCAGAATGAGATAGCTTCGGCAGCATCAATGTGGTGAAAATATGTCAGGGGACTCGGCGACAGAACCTGAAAGTCGGTCCCATCTTTATCCATCCTTTCTATTCTTAGGACGGGGTCGGTGAACGGGCTTGCTTTATGCTTCACCCCTATAAGTTTGTAATTGCCAACCCTATACCAAGGTGTTCCATCCTTGTCTTCACCAAACTCCGGACCGTGGCGTCCAGCGGCACCAGTCGTGGAATTCAGACGAACATGCGCATGTACATCAATCGTCGCCGCAGTTTTAATTCCCGCCATCGGTGTACTCCTTCCAGTCGACATGATGAATAATCATCATTATACTAATAGTGAAATATACTAATAATGAAAATCATTATGTTAATAGATTGGATTTGTCGAAGGGGTATCCTTCGTGAAGCTGTTCTGATCTGGTGTAAGTGTTAAATGTGTTCAGCGAATGTGGCACGATTCAGTGAACCGCCATTGCCTACCCCGTTCGGTTAGTTTGTAACTTCATACACGTTGGAAAAGTGAACATGTCAACGCCCACAGAAGAACCCTCAGTTAGAGATTTGGCGAGCGAAATTATTAACGCGGTCGCGGAACATGGTGATGATCATATTGGTATCATCTCATCTATCAAGGGACCTATCGCTTCCCTGGCAAAACGAGACGACCTGCTGGAACTCGGTGTTCCGAGGCAAGGGAATAATGTCGCATCTTCTCAATATCTTTATTTTGATGGCCAACTTTCCATCCTCATATTTGAAGTCCCGAAGGGGGAAACTATTCCACCCCATGATCATGGTGTTTGGGAAGGATTTTGTGTTTATCGCGGACAAGTAAACCATAAAGTATATCGGCGCGCCGATGACGGTTCAGTCGACGATTATGCGGAACTGGAATTAGTTGAGAGTGCAACCCTTAATTCGGGTGATGTGACTATAGTCGCGCCACCCGCTGATATTCACAGCTTCACGGCTCTTGAGGACGGAACGATTGGTCTGACGTTCTTAAACGGGGTTTACAACAATAATCGTAATATTTACCAGCCTGAAACGAATTCATATATCGCCAAGCGCCCGTTAAACCTACGATAGCTATTATTCAAAGGGATCTGTTTACAATGGCTAAATCTGAGAGACCTATTGCTCTGGTTACGGGGGCTGCGGGCGGCTTAGGATTGGCTGTTGCCGAACGGTTAGCGAAAGACGGTTTTCGGATTACACTCTTCGATATTGATCAAAACGGGGTGCAAGCATCGGCCGCAGGCATCCCCGACGCTCAAGGTTACGGATGCGATATAACCAACGAAGACGAGGTTACCCGGACGCTAAAACAGCTCGTCAGCGACTTTGGGGAATACCCCGATGTACTGGTTAATAATGCCGGGATTGTCAGATTTGGTGATTTTCTTGAACAAAGTGTCGAGAATTTCCGTAAGGTTGTCGACGTCAATCTAGTCGGTACGTTTGTTATGTCGCGGGAAGTTGGCAAAGCGATGGCTGCCAGAGGTAGCGGCGCTATTGTTAACGTTACCTCGTTAAATGCATTTGCGCCGAGCCCTGATACTGGGGCCTATCCCGCGACCAAAGCAGCTATCGCCAAGATGACAGAGCAGATGGCTCTCTCACTTGGACCTAGAGGGGTCCGAGTAAATGCCGTAGCGCCGGGCTTCATAAATGCTGGGATGTCCAGTCCAGTCTACGAAGACCCCAAAACCCTTACAGAACGCGGTTCCAACGTACCGGCAGGCCGGATCGGTACCGCCGAAGATGTTGCAAACACGGTCTCTTTCCTGGTCTCCGATCAGGCAGATTACATTCATGGACAACATTTACTCGTTGACGGCGGAGTTTTCTGTAGCTTGAAAAAACAGATGCCGAGGAAAGCGCCGAAGGCGGCGGAAAAATAAGTCGTGCACAACCTAATTCTGAGTGGTGGTGTAGATATAGGTCACGATTTCGACGACAATGCGTCCGCGCTTATGGAACAACTGTCCAGTGTAGGATTTCAGTCTGAACTCGAGACCAATATTGAGGCTGGATTGTCCCGGCTCAATAATGGCCAATACGGTCTGCTAACGGTTATGGCTCTTCGCTGGCAAATGCAAGATAATCCAAAATACAAACCTTACCGAGATCAATGGGCATTTAGCCTATCTCTAGAGGGCCGTGAAAATCTTCGTCGGTTTGTTCATAATGGCGGTGGGTTATTGGGATTGCATACTGCGTGTATTTGTTTTGACGACTGGCCAGAATGGAAAGAGATTCTAGGTGGTGTATGGATTTGGGGTCAATCTTCGCACCCCCCCCTTGGTCCAATATCTGTCGAAACAACTGCAGAAGAACACCCACTGACTGAAGGCATTGATACGTTCAAGATCGTTGACGAGGTTTTCAGCGATTTAGCCGTCTCATCATTCATTCGGCCATTACTTGTTGCCCGGCCTGACGGAACACCCGAGGCCAAACCTGTTCTATGGACACACGAGTACGG
>CAYVHK010000078.1:0-19309 GCA_964451145.1 uncultured bacterium
TGTGCCATTAGCTTCAGCCAGTTCTCCCATATCACCATGGAAAAAATGATAAGGCTCAAGATCCCCAGTAAAGACAATGACCTGCACTTGATATTCAACTCGATAACCCAGAGCAATGCCTGGATGGTTGACACGGATACAGGTGACAACGGCTTCTCCAATATGAACTTTACTCTCTGACAAACCGATGAACTCTAAATCTGATGCCATCAAATCAATCGGAATAGGAAAATATTCACTCGCCATTTGGCCCGCAAAAATTTGGTGAAGATGTTTATTATCGGTGTGAGAGCCATGGATAGAAAATCGATTTTCCTTAATAAAGGCCGGAGTGAAAAAAGGAAATCCTTGGATATGATCCCAGTGGGTATGTGTAATGAAAATATGGCCAGAAATGGGTTGATCAGTAGTTCGTGCCAGCAAGTCTAGTCCTAAACGGCGAATACCAGAACCTGCATCCAAAATGATTAGTGCCTCGCCAGCTTTTATTTCAAGACAGGTGGTGTCGCCACCATAGCGGATGGTACTTTCGCCAGGAGTCGGGATTGATCCGCGTACTCCCCAAAAGCGTAACTGCATTTTAAAATTTACCCCTTACATTTATCACGCACAACCACCTAATACGGTGGAATACCAGATTAAGTTGCCGATGATAGCTTAGTGAGCAGAAAAGAAGCGAGTATTGCTACCAGTCGGCGAGACCTTGACCCTGGCAGGCTTGGCACATTTGGGACACCAACCAACAAAAGCTGTTCTCTTTTTGTTTAGGTGTATGCGGCTGTAAACACTACAACACCTAAACATAATACCAAGATACTGTTTAACATGACGTTTCTTTGACCGTTTCATAATCTCACGTCCAGATATACTAACTACCGACTATAATATTTACATCTAGATTTCTACAAATTCAATGTCCACTGGCTGAGTGATAAGACCAGACTCATGACCTCGCTTCAATAATTCTCGGACACCTGCTCGGCCGGAGTCTCCATAGTCGATAGTGTAATCATTTACATACATACCAACGAACTGGTCGGCGGTTTTGGTTTCCATATCTCGGGCATAGACCATGGCATAGTCCAATGCTGCAGACCGGTTATCGAGCGAATGTTGTATGCTTTGTCGTACAAGACGAGTAATTTGTTGCATTTTTTCAGTTCCGAGATCTCGTCGGATAACATATCCGCCTAATGGTAAAGGTAATCCAGTCTCTTGATACCACCATTCACCAAGATCAACGATTTTGTGCATCCCACTTTCTCCGTAGGTTAATTGACCTTCGTGAATAATCAAACCTGCATCGGCTTGACCACTTTTAACGAAATCGATGATCTCGTCAAAAGGAACCTCTATCGCCTCAAAATCAGGCTCAAAAAGACTACATGTCAAGTAGGCAGTGGTCATTTTCCCAGGAATTGCAACTTTTTTACCTTTGAGGTCTGAAGCTGGAAAAGGCTGATTAGCAACCACAATTGGCCCATATCTATCACCCATACTAGAACCACACGGCATTAAAGCATACTTGTCCGCGATATAGGCGTAGGCGTGAATAGAAACTGCAGTCACTTCCAATTCTGACTTGAGCGCCCGTTGGTTTAGGCTTTCAATATCCTCAATAACATGAACGACTTGGATACCATTGGTTGGAATAGTTTCCTTTGCCAGAGCGTAAAACATAAAAGCGTCATCAGAATCAGGGCTGTGACCAATACGAATCGTTTCTGTTTGCGACATTCAGTTACCTTCTACAATTAACAGCAATAACGGACCGATTATATCAAAACTGCCATTTTGTGTCAAGAATTCTGGTGATGCCAAGTGGTTGACAAATTGAACACCCTTTGTTACACTGGCGTGGCTTTAGACCAGTTTACTGTTTTTTATATTTTATGGGACGTGTTTAAGATTGTGCCTCCGCTTCTCGAAATTACCGAATTACGAACCGTTTTTGATACCGAGGATGGCTTGGTATCAGCGGTAGATGGTGTTAGCTTCAGCATTGAAGCTGGACAAACCCTGGGTGTTGTCGGCGAGAGCGGTTGTGGTAAAAGTATGACGGGATTATCCATTCTGCAGTTGGTTCCATCCCCAGGTCGAATCGAATCAGGAAAAATCTCTTACCACAAGAATGGTCAACCTGTTGAAATTACGCAGCTGTCGCCGAAAAGCGACCAAATGCGATCGATTCGTGGTAATGATATCGCCATGATATTTCAAGAGCCAATGACGTCACTCAATCCTGTTTACACAGTTGGTAATCAAATCGGTGAAGCTATCCGCCTACATCAGCAGGTTGGTCGGCAAGAAGCTCGGAAGCGGGCGATCGAAATGCTGATTAAAGTTGGAATTCCAGCACCAGAGCAACGGATAGATGAATATCCGCACCAATTATCTGGTGGGATGCGACAACGGGTCATGATTGCTATGGCTTTGTCTTGTAATCCATCCTTGTTAATTGCTGACGAGCCAACCACAGCCTTAGATGTAACGATTCAAGCACAAGTCTTAGATTTAATGAAATCCTTGCAGGAAGAACTAGGTATGGCAATTGTCATGATAACACATGATTTAGGTGTTATGGCAGAAGTGGCCGATGAAGTAGTTGTGATGTATGCTGGTAAAGTGGTGGAGAAGGCTAGCATTGATGAAATTTTTGATAATCCGTTACATCCATATACTCAAGGTTTACTGGCCTCCATTCCCCAGTTAGGCCGAGAAAAAAAAGGAAACCTATTTTCGATTCCTGGTACTGTGCCACGACCTTTGGCGATGCCATCGGGTTGCGCCTTTGCCCCTCGATGTGCCCAAGCATTCGATCAATGTCAGAAAATGCCATCCTTGGAATTAATCGAGGACAATCACTCTACTCAATGTTGGTTGCATCAACCTAATTAAAATAATCTGATTGTTAACCTATCCATGCTTAAGCTAATCCAAGGTAAATTCTTGAAAAAGTATTTTCCCATCTATAAAGTTCTTTTGCAGAAAACAATTGGCTATGTCAAGGCCGTCGATGGAGTCAGCTTCGATGTTCATAAAGGGGAGACCGTCGGTTTAGTGGGTGAAAGTGGTTGTGGAAAAACGACGACTGGTCGTTGTATCATGCGGTTGCTGGAACCAACAGCTGGTAGTGTATTATTTGGTTCAGAATCTGTTGACCTTTGCCAACTAAGCCATTCAGCTTTAAGACCTTTTCGAAAAAGGATTCAGATGATTTTTCAAGACCCCTTTTCCTCGCTTAATCCTCGGATGACGGTTGGTGATATTGTAGCCGAACCACTGAAGGTACAAGCTAAACAAGGTGGTTGGATATCTGAAAATAATAATGGTTCAATCGAAGATTACGTGGTTGATTTGTTAGAGTCTGTTGGTTTAAAAAGTGATGATATGCGTCGGTATCCACATGCTTTTAGTGGTGGTCAGCGACAACGGGTGGGCATTGCGCGCGCATTAGCATTGAAACCTGAGCTAATTATTGCTGACGAACCGGTATCAGCTTTAGATGTGTCGATTCAGTCCCAAATCTTAAATCTTCTCCAAGAGTTAAAAGAAAAATTTCAGCTTTCTTATATTTTTATTGCTCATGATTTGAGTGTAGTTGAACATATTAGTGATAGAGTGGCTGTAATGTACTTGGGGCAAATTGCTGAATTGAGTTCGGCTCAACAGCTATATTCAACCCCACAACATCCTTACACTGAAGCTTTAATTTCAGCGGTTCCTTTGCCCAATCCTAAATTGCAAAGAAAAAGGGAGCGTATTCGTCTGAGTGGAGATGTCCCTGACCCTTCCAACCCACCGTCGGGTTGTCGTTTTCACCCTCGCTGTCAATATGCAACTGACATTTGTCGTCAAGAAGAACCCGAAGTCGAACAAACTTTCGATGCTGAATCACTAGTTGCTTGCCATCGGAGGAATGAACTTGATCTGCAAGCCGGTTAAGTTGATTGGCATAGGTCAACCAGAATTTATTTTCGAACCAAATTTTTAACAATGTCTTGTACCGAATGATTTACCTACTATTGATTGTTTTTTTCATCTGGTCGGGTTGTTCAGATCCAATTCCATTTGATGAGTTGAGAAAAGTTGAAACAGCTGGTTTTTCGGCTAAAGAAGCTCCTATGCTGTCCGAGAAAGTTGCGAAGGGTGAACTCCCTCCACTAGATAAACGTTTGCCGGAAATTCCTTTGGTAGCAAAAACGAACTATGATGGATACGATAAACCAGGCGAATATGGGGGACAATGGCACAGATTTCATGATCATCCTGAGTTAGGAACATGGAAAATGACAGCCGGTTATGCCCCCTTTATTCGTTGGCGATTTGATTGTTCTGGATTAGAGGATGGAACGGCGAAGTCTTGGGAATTTAACGAGGATGGGACCGTTTTTACCATTCATCTCAGAAAAGGGATTCGTTGGTCAGACGGGCATCCATTCACCTCAGAATCTTTTGCCTTCTACTATCAATTATGCTTGGACAAGCGACACATCTACACCCCACCGGTCTGGTGCTTGGTAGATGGTAAACCGATGACAGTGGAAACAACAGATGCTTCTACTATCATAATGAGGTTTGCCGGTCCAAATTGGTTGGTACCTTTGTGGGTTGCCACTGGATTTTGGCATTCGGAGAAATACAATATTCCGAAGCACTATATGATCCAATTCCATCCTGATCACTCAGAATATGGCAACTTTAGCCAGTTTGAAAAAAAGAATGCTAATCATACTAATGTGGATCGGCCAACCCTTTGGCCTTGGAAACTAGTCAAATATGAAAAAGGTGGGTTTCAAGTTGAGTTGGAGCGAAACCCTTACTATTACGTAGTAGACGAATTAGGACGCCAACTACCTTATATTGACCGGGTCAAAAGTCGTCTAGTACCAGACCCACAGGTGCGAGTGTTAAAAATTTTAGCTGGTGAAATCGACTGCCAGTTTCGGGGAATGCAATTGCAGGATTTTGCTCTTTACAAAAAGGGTGAAACCCGAGGTAATTACCAAGTGCGCGAATGGAAAAGTACTGCTGGCGCCGAACCGGCTATTCTGTTAAATTGGACCGACCCAGACCCTGTGTTACGGCAATTGATGCGCCAACAGAAATTCCGTCAAGCCTTGGCCTTGGGCATTGACCGCGAAAAGTGTAATCAGATCGCATGGCGAGGTCTATTACAACCTCAAGCGGCTACCGTTAGCCAAGAAGGTTGGCATTTTGCTGATGAAACGGGACAAGCTTTATTCGAAGAATGGAAGCAAGCTGATGCCAATTTCGATATTGATCAAGGTAACAAATTACTAGACCAGCTGGGCCTAGATCAACGCAACAAACAGGGGCATCGGCTACGGGTAGATGGACAACCGCTACAACTTGTAATGGATATGCCAAGTTCTAACCTAAATCGACAAGAAAACGACATTGGCTTAATTATCGCTGATGGCTGGCGAGCCATGGGTATTAATGTCATTCTTAATACACCACCTGGTGCTGAATTAAGCCTACGACGAAACCTAGGCAAATTTACAGTAAGTATGCATGGCGAAGCTGAAATGGATCTGTTCACTTACCCTGACTGGGTTTTTCCAACTCTACCTAAGTACTGGCATCCTCGTGTTGGTAAATGGTACGAGACAGGAGGAAAAGAAGGCGAACCTCCAACTGGTCCCTTGAAAGAACTACTTGATCTTTATGATTCTATTAAGAAAGAAAAGAATTTGCAAAAACGTCATCAGTATGTTCGAGACGCCGTACGAGTACATATTGAACAGGGCCCTTTTCATTTGGGAACAGCCGGCCGCTCACCTTCTTTAGTAGTGGTTAAAGACCGGTTCTATAATGTACCGACCAACGGGATTCTTGGCCCTTGGGCTATTGTAACTCCTGCAACCAGTTACCCAGAACAATATTTCATTTCAGACTCAAAAAAAGAATGACAACCTATATCCTTAGGCGATTGATGATCGCAGTGCCAACGTTGATGGCTATTTCTATTGTCAGTTTTATCATAATCCAGCTACCCCGAGGCGATTATCTAGATCGAAGAATCCAAGAATTAGAAGAACAATACGGCGATAGCAGTTCAATGGAGATGGCTGAAGAACTGCGACAACGCTACGGTTTAGACAAATCAATGCCGGAACGCTATTTTTTTTGGATTATTGATTTTGTAAAAGGCGATTTTGGTCAATCATTTCGCTATGAAGTTGATGTAAATGAATTAATTTGGGATCGAATTGGTTTTACTTTATTGATTTCCATTGGATCTCTATTTTTCACTTATGTTATTGCTATTCCAGTTGGCATTTATTCAGCCACTCATCAATACAAATTTTCCGATCATCTCCTGACGTTTCTAAGTTTTGTTGGCATGTCGATTCCTGCATTCCTATTGGCTTTAACTTTAATGGTCTTTGCCTTTGAGTTGTTAGGCCTACCACTATTTGGTCTTTTTTCTTCCTATTATGAGGGGGCACCATGGACGATGGGAAAAGTTGGCGATCTAATTCAACACCTTTGGATTCCTATTATTGTTCTTGGTCTCAACGGTACTGCTGGCTTGATGCGAATTATGCGAGGAAACTTATTGGATGTTCTGGGACAACCATTTATCCAAACAGCACGGGCAAAGGGTTTGAAAGAGTGGATGGTAGTGGTCAAACATGCAGTCCGTCTTGCCATCAATCCGTTAGTTAGCATCTTAGGCATGAGTTTGCCAACAATTTTATCTGGTTCAGCTATTGTATCGGTAGTATTGGGATTGCCTACTGTAGGTCCATTGTTGTTACGTAGTCTATTAGACGAAGACATCTACCTGGCAGGGACACTGATCATGTTGCTTAGTATTCTACTAGTAATCGGCAATTTAATTGCCGATATCGCCTTAGCTTGGGTGGACCCAAGAATTCGTTATGAGTGAATCAAAGAATACAGAGTTGGGTTCTGATCAATTAACCAATATGGTTCAGGACCAAGAACTAGGTTATCTTAGCTATCGCCAACTGATTTGGCGACGTCTACGTAGCAACCGAATGGGTTTGGTTGCTGCTGCAGTCTTATTGATCAGTTATATTGTTGCACTAGGAGCAGGTTTTTTTGCTCCCTATCATTTCAGTCAAATTCAGATGCGATACCGGCATGTTCCACCGCAAAAACTAAACTTGTCTTGGAAAAACGGTTTACATGTTTATGCCCTACAATCTGGTCAATCACTGGAAACACGAGAAATAGTTTTCACACCCGATCCAAGCAAGATTTATCCAGTAAAATTCCTTTTCAAAGACAAACAGGAAAGAGTTCACTTGTTCGGTTCAGACGGACCTATGTTTTTACTTGGGACAGACCGGATGGGACGTGATTTGTTATCTCGGATTATTTATGGAGCTAGAGTTTCTCTTACGGTTGGTTTAGTTGGTGTATTGATTAGTTTAATTTTTGGCTCCATCTTGGGGACCATTTCAGGTTATTTGGGTGGTTGGATAGATACTCTAATCCAACGGTCGATCGAAATTCTTCTAGCTTTTCCTTCAATTCCACTTTGGATGGCATTAGGAGCGGCTTTGCCAACTGAATGGTCAAGTGTTACTGTTTATTTCGGCATCACAGTTATTTTAGCGTTAGTCAGCTGGGGCGGATTGGCTCGTCAAGTTCGAGGTAAAGTAATGGCTTATCGCGAGTTAGATTTTGTCAAGGCTGCTCAAGCCGCTGGAGCAAGCCACTGGCACATCGTTGTTCAGCATCTGCTACCTGGTTCATACAGCCACATCATTGTTATTGCAACTTTAGCCATACCTGGTATGATATTGGGTGAAACATCTCTCAGTTTTTTGGGATTGGGTATTCGTCCGCCAATGACTAGTTGGGGAGTTTTGTTAGAAGAAGCCCAACGTGTGACCGTCCTACTCCACTATCCATGGCTGATCTTGCCAGCTATTCCAGTCTTGGTAGTTGTAATCGCCTTCAACTTTTTAGGTGACGCATTGCGAGATGCTACAGATCCTTATGCAGACTAATTTTGCTAACTGCTTGATTACCAATACAGTAGGACAGAGGCAAATCTAAGACAGTTTGCAACCCTGGCTGAGCATTCATTACCCGTTGACTTAGGTTCAATATGACCGCTGCCGTTGCTATGTCTCCAGATGTGCCTATTTGGTTCCGCCACGAAATGCCCGGCACCCCATTAATTTTGATTTCTTCGTATTCTTGATTATCGACCACCGCATTAAAATCTAGTCTTATTACTTCTTTCTGACCGATTAAACCTCGACCACAGCTATTGATTCCTTGCACTCGGCCAGCTTCAATTTGAACATGGGCTAAATTAAAGGCCTGATCAGCAATGACAGGAATATGTTCTTCCGTTACTTTCTCCAAATTCAGACCAAGTGTATCCCCAATCAAATATACTGATTCCGTTAGTCCTACATGGGCAGATAACTTTTTTTGTTCTTTCTGTTGTTCGAAGGTCCGTGGCAATAAATTCAGGCCAATTTTCTGCTGAAATGGACCACGACGTTTGGCAGCATCAATCTGTCGTATAGCCTGAATTTCTGTTACCTTATGACAAACCGAGGTCAGGAAAATTGGTAAAGCATCCAGTAGAAATCCTGGGTTGATACCAGCGCCGGTCAAGGTACAGTGATTGGATTTGGCTGTTTTATCCATTTGAAGAGCTAGGTCTGGATATCGGCGAAAGGGATAGGCTAGCGTCTCACAAGTTGAAATCACATTTAAACCGCGGCTAAGTAGTTCGATAAACTGAGGTGCGGCCTGGTCTAAGTAGCTCTGGGTAGCGTGAAAAACTAAGTCTACTTGACTAACATCCGTGATTTCTTGCAACCGTTCATGGATTACAATCTTATTAGTCTTATCTACTAATTCACCAACATTTCGCCCTACTAGGTTTGGATTAACGTCAACTGCACCAACCAATTGAAAGTTAATATTATCAAGCGCTGATTTAAGAATTAACAAGCCAACTGGTCCAAGTCCAAAAGAGATGAATTTTATTTTTTGACTCTGCATGTTATACCTTTTCTGGTTCGATGTTATCATTTAGATGTAGTATAATCCTGCCGTCAGTAAAATACAAAAAGTAAAGATAATGTAATTGATTTAAGCTGTCAGATTCAGAATTACAACTGATAGGAAATAATGGAGCTTACACAGTTTTTGGTGTTGCATTTTAAAGATAAAGAATCGTGATGATTTACGTCTCCGTTAAGAATATATAAAATTTTTAAAGAAGATTTAGAAAATTCAAAACTTGAGATGAGAAATATCGTAAATTGATGATCAATAGACTAAAATTAGAATTTGTCCAACCTAAGAGTGAAAAATATCTTTTTCTAGTATTGCTAGGAATTTAGTTAAATATGTTTCGACCATTGGTTCTTTTTAGCATATTCTGCTGTGAAGGAATAATTGGTATATTGTTGCGATGCCAATTTTGGGGGACGAATAAAAGTGGAATATTGCTTTTAAATTTAAGGGAAGAGATGTAATGAGACAATTTGATTTAATATCCGATTTTGTACCGAAAGGGGACCAACCAGAAGCAATCTCTAAATTAACACAAGGAATAAAAGAAAATTATCCCCTTCAAACTCTTTTAGGAGTAACTGGTTCAGGTAAGACTTTTACCATGGCGCATGTTATTCAAAATTTGCAAAGGCCAGCTTTGGTAATTTCACCTAACAAAACCCTTGCAGCTCAATTGTTCAGCGAATTTCGTCATTTTTTCCCTAACAATGCAATTCACTATTTTGTTAGCTATTACGACCATTATCGGCCTGAAGCTTACATGCCTGCTAGCGATACTTTCTTGGAAAAAGAGGCTCAAGTCAACGAAGAAATTAATAGATTTCGCTTGGCTTCTACAACCTCTTTATTGACTCGGAGAGATGTTGTTGTGGTTGCTAGCGTCTCCTGCATTTACGGTTTGGGTGATCCTGAAAACTACAGTGAACAGTGTATAAAAGTCAAAATAGGGCAGAATATTAAGCGACGAAATTTGCTATCGGCTTTATTGGATCTACAATATTCTCGTAATGAAGTTAGTTTTTGGCGTGGTAATTTCCGGGCAAAAGGTGATGTTATTGAAGTATTTCCAGCTTATGCTGAAATTGCTTACCGTATTGAGCTCTTTGGTGATGAGATCGACCGCATTACTGAGATTGACACTTTAACTGGAGAAATTTTAGGACTTCATGAAGAAGTTTCTATTTTTCCGGCCAAACACTTTATGACTGATGAATCTCGGTTTGAGCAAGCGCTTCTGGATATTGAAACTGAAATGCAAACACAAATTGAGCATTTTCGAGCTAATCAAAAATATCTCGAGGCCCAAAGGATTGAGAGTCGCACTCGATACGACATTGAAATGTTACGCGAGGCCGGCTACTGTAACGGTATTGAAAATTATTCCCGACACTTCACTGACCAAAAACCAGGCCAACCACGAAAAGAAACGCTCGTCGAATACGGTTTTCGATTACCGTGTGCATTAGATAACCGTCCTCTCCGATTTGAGGAATTTCAATCCAAAGTCATGCCACATAAAGATACAAGAGAGTTATCCACCGTACGCCAATTAATCTGCGTTTCGGCCACACCAGGTCCATACGAAATAGATGGTAGTTATCAGGTTGTAGAACAAATCATTCGACCAACAGGTTTGATTGATCCAGAAATTACACTTCATTCAGTTGATGGTCAAATTGATCATTTGATTGGAGCTATTAACCAACGAACCGAGAAAAAGCAACGGGTGATTGTAACCACTTTGACTAAGCGGATGGCTGAGGATCTCAGCGAATACCTGACTGATGCCGGTATTCGCGCGAAATATCTTCACTCCGATATTGATACATTGGAACGAGCCTCAATTTTGACTGACCTACGTTCGGGTGTATTTGATGTCATAATAGGAATTAACTTACTTAGGGAAGGATTAGACTTACCAGAAGTTTCTTTGGTCGCAATATTGGATGCTGATCGTGCTGGATTTTTACGTTCTGAGCGATCACTAATTCAAACTGCTGGACGTGCGGCTAGAAACGTAGATGGTGAAGTCATCTTTTATGCTGATACTATTACACCAGCTATTCAATATACCATTGAAGAAACTGAGCGACGACGTAAAGTTCAATTGGCCTATAATCAGGCAAACGATATTACTCCATCCACTATTGAAAAAGCAATTCAAGATCTTATATCTGAGTTGGATCAGAAAGATACCGAAGTTAGCCGAGTAGCGGAATCTCAACTTCAAACCGAAACTAGCAAGAAACCGATCAATTCAGTAGACTTATCAGAACAAATTCAACTTCTACAGAACGAAATGCACCAATCCGCAAAACAAATGGACTTTGAGCGAGCCGCAGTTCTGAGAGACCGAGTAGCAGCACTCAAACTCCAGCAACTAGCTAATTAAAGGTTAATCTTTCTAGAATGCAAAGCGCCCAACTAGCTACCGATTTGATTGACTATATTCGCCGTCATTTGCTAAAAATTGTGATGTTTCCACCACATCAACAGACAACTGAACATTTATGGCAGTTCCGCAGTCATCTCCACGCAATTCACCACTTCAGTGGACAGGCCCAAGCCGATGTTTCATTCATAGAATTGATTGATAATTTATTAATGACGGGCGCTGACTATTGGCGACTAATTGCGAATAATCAATCGACGGTTACTAATCTAAAAGCCTATACAAAAGTCCGTACATTATCCGCAGAAGCTGAAGGATTAGTCAATTTGGAAGAATTGATTTCAGGTGAGGATACCTTACGAGATCTGATTATCAACAGCATGGCCTTTTTTCTGAATTGGAAATCAAACACAATTTGGATTGACAGCGCCAAACGAAGTCAACAAGAGTTAGCCCAAAATTTCATGGTTGAAATTCAAGATAGGATTTGGCATTTTATTCGAGAGAGTAGTAGCTTTGCCAATGACCCAGACATAAATAAAATCGACCAAATTCGGCGACGTACAGACGGATTCATGCGACTAATACAAGATCAAGAACTTTCTACTGAAGGCCAAATTCTGATCTTGCTACAGATTTATCATCTATTGTTGCAGTTACAGACAGGGAAGTTATTGCTGAATTTGGAAGTGATAGCTGGAAATCAATCCACTGATTAAACCATCTGATTCTAATCAATTTTTATCGGTGTATTAGCGGGTTCATGGAATTGGACAAGTAGTTTTTTTTGTCTATGTGTTAGTTCGTTTGGTAAACGCACCTGAATTTTAATCAGTAGATCACCTTTTCCTTCTTCTCCGTTTGATTTGGGTAATCCGTGACTCGGAACAGGCAGTGTTTGGCCGTGTTGTACACCAGGAGGGACCATCAATTCTAATGTATCATCAAGCGTGTTAATTTTCACTCGGGCACCCAAAATTGCTTCAGTGAAATCCAACTCAATTTGGCAAGTTAGATCATCTCCTTGACGGGAAAAACGTTCGTCTATTGTTTGGTGAATAGTCAGGTATAAATTGCCATTTTGCCCACCGTGTAGACCACTTTTGCCGTGATGGGCAATCTTCAAAATAGTTCCTTCTTGAATTCCTGCGTTAATATTTATAGCGATTTGCCGTTTCTGTTCTACTGTTCCTTTACCGAAACATTGGTGGCATAAATAGTCAACAAAAGACCCTTTGCCTTGACAACTTGGGCAAGATTCTTTTACCTCGTAATTACCTTTCAGGTTGGGAATAGCACCGAGCCCATCACACCTGTTACAACGTCTAGGAGCGGTCTGATTTTGTGAACCAGAACCAACGCAATTTAGGCAAATGTCATCATAGATGATCGGAATAGTCTTTTTTAAACCATTGGCAATTTCTTGAATTGTCAGCTCAATATTTCTGTGTAAGTCTCCTCCGCTAATTGGTTTTGGTTGTAATTGGTCGTTTGGAGATATTGGCTTCGAATTCCACCATCTACGTAAATTTTGTCGTCCACTCGTACGTCGCTGTTTATATGATGATACTGTCCTGCGTTTTTCAGAATTAGGGAACCGGAACCAACTCGGCAAAGATACCTGTCTCCGGAGTTTTTTCTGAACCGTTTTTTTATTTTTTTTTCTATTGGAAAAAACAGTCGGGTTTGTGGTGGTCGTTGCGATAGTTGAGGAATTAAGTTCTCTTTCTTGATCAAAAGTATTGCGTGTCTTAGAGTTAGAAAGAATAGTGTAAGCTTCTGAAATCAGCTGAAACTGAGCTTGGGCATTCTGTTCAGAATTTTTGTCGGGATGGAAACTAAGAGCTAAATCTCGGTATGCCTTTTTTATTTCTGCCTCAGAAGCCGTAGAGGGTAAGCCTAAAACCTGATAGTAGTCAATCATAAAACTGTCAATATGTGATTCCGTGTTTTATAATAAACAATAGCTTATTGTTACCCTTACCATGTAGTCGTAAATAGTATTGTGTGTTTCAGTTTTAAATCTGTTCTTATTGAGTGAAGTTTCTTGATCAAATTCAGAGCTAAAAAGAAACTTGCATTGTATATGCCTGTTTATCCCTCTTAGCAGATTACTTCTTCAATGTTCTAAGGTTCATCAAGTGTTGTAATAGATACTAAACTGTTTCTGATTCATAATATTTCATTAGCAAGTGACTATAAATATGAATATTGAAGGAAAAACTGAGCGGTAGTATACAGTTATCATCAACAGAAGTAAATGACTTTGTCGCTCCGTATTTCTGTTTCAATTTGATGACAATATGCTAGAATAAACGTCGATATGATTACTAATCAGCTTGCTTCTTCATCAATCGCTTATCTTTCCTGTTCGGTTTAGATCGGATTAGATTTTTCAAAAAAACTCTCAACTGAATTTTCGTTTTTGGCCAAAAAGGCCAATCTACTCCCAATTTTTGACTAATCTTTAAATTTGAGGCAAAAATTATATGCAGCCTAATATAATTTTTTCAATGTGTGACGATCAACGATATGACTGCATGAGTTGTACCGATTATCCGTTTATTACTACACCAAATATGGATCGGCTAGCAGAGGAAGGGATTCGGTTTACTAACGGCTTTACAGGTGTTCCACTTTGCGCTCCCAGTCGAGCTACACACCTGACGGGTCTTTACCCACATCAGCATGGCGTAGTACATAATCGTGCTGAGATGAAATCCGGGATAGAAACATGGCCAGAAATTTTACAACAGGCCGGCTACAGAACCGGATCTTTTGGAAAAATTCACTACAGCACCACCGCTCAACCCAGTGGGATGCCCCAGTCTGGTTTTGATCAGTGGGTTAGTTTTCAAGGGCAAGGTGAATACAACACAACCCAACATTGATTGTTGATGGGAAGTCCATCGCTCATCAAGGTTACAACACTGATCTATTGGCTGATTATGCTAACAGGTTCATTCAGCAAGAAGATAATCGTCCTTGGGCACTTTGCATATGGTACAAAGCACCACATGGACCATTTATGCCGCCTGATCGATATGCTGATAATTATGCCGATGTTGAATTAGAGCGTCCACAAGCCTTTAATGCTTCCACAGTTGGTAAAGCGCGATCTTTGCGTCTCGGAAAACCGATGGGACACGAACCAGGATGGTATCCCGATGGCAACTTCATTCGAGATAAAAATTGGAACCAATTTATGCGCGATTATACCCGAACAGTTCAAGGCGTTGACGATGCATTAGGCTGCTTACTGGATACTCTCGACCAAAATGGATTAACCAAAAATACTATGGTCATACACACTAGCGATCACGGCTATTTTTATGGTGAATTTGGCTTAGCTGACAAGCGGTGGATGTATGATCCCTCGATTCGCATTTCTTACCTAATTCGTTATCCAAATTTGGTCCAATCTCCTGGGCGAAATGTTGAAGATCTAGTATTGAGCCTTGATATTTCAGCTACTATCATGGACTTGTACGGGTTAGGAGTACCAGATAATTATCAGGGACATTCGCTACGACCATTGCTAATTGAAAATGATCAGTGGGATCGTCAGAATGTTTTCATCGAATACTTTGAAGATCCTCCCTTTCCAGATTTACCCTCAATGCTTTGTCTTAGAACGAAAAAAGACAAGTTAATTCATTATCTTCGGACTGGTGAAGGTGATGAGTTTTATGATCTGGCTCAAGACCCCGAAGAACGACATAATGTCATAAATAAACCGGATTATGTTAGCCGGTTAGCCGACATGAAACAACAACTGGATTTGGCTAAACAACGTTACAATTTCACTCAACCAAAATCAATTTGATTTGTATTTGAAGCCAAAAAATAAGAATTTATAATCTTGAATGTTTTTATGCTTTTGACGTTAGCTAGAAAGACTCGATTTATTGTCTATGAAAACAAAGTTAACAGGACAAAAAAATAAACAAGGCATGATGCAGCGTTTAGAAACACCGAATATTGTTATTATTTTAACTGATGATCTCGGATATGGAGACTTATCATGTCAGGGGCATCCTCTTATTCGTACACCGAATATTGATCGATTGGGAATTAATGGTCAGCGTTGGACGTCTTTTTATGCATCTAGCCCTCTTTGTAACCCTAGTCGAGTTGCCTTGATGACGGGCCGTTTACCCATTCGAATTAACGACAATGACAAAAATCTATGGGCCGATTTACCTTACTCAGAACTGACCATCGCTGATTTGCTTAAGCAGAAGGAGTATAGTACCTGTTATGTTGGTAAGTGGGGTCTATGTAGTAGTTTTGAAACGGGTGGCCGGCACCCAAATGATGCTGGTTTTGACCAATTTTATGGTCTGATTGGTAGTAACGATGCACCACTCCGAACTGGCTTAAATCGAACCTATGATAACATCAAGAATGCTACCAGTAAAGATTTTCCCATTTCGCTATACCAGCAAAGAAAAACCATTGAAACCCCTGTTTGGCAGCCAACTCTAACTCAACGATACACCAAAAAATCAGTCAAGTGGATAAAAAAGCAAGCCGTGAGCAATAAACCCTTTTTTCTGTTTTTGTCGCATACTATGCCACATGTGCCAATTTTTGCTTCACCTGATTTTAAGAATCGTAGTCAAGCAGGTTTGTATGGTGATGTGGTAGAGGAAATTGACTGGTCAGTAGGTCAAATTACTTCGACTCTAGAGCAATATGGATTGGCTGAAAACACATTGTTTTTTTTTAGTAGTGACAATGGTCCCTGGTTGACATACTACGATTTGGGGGGATGTGCAGGTCCTTATAAAGATGGCAAAATTACTGCTTGGGAAGGTGGTTTTCGAGTCCCAAGTATTTTCTGGTGGCCGGGAACCATTCAGCCGCGAGTGGTAACTGATATTGGTGTTAATATCGATTTGATAAAAACTATTGCGAACATAACCAATACTAATTTACCAGAAGACCGTCATTTTGATGCTCTAGACTTATCCCCAACACTATTATTCGACAATCCCAGTCCACGCAACCAATGGTTTTACTACGGGCAACCAGGTAATTTATGGGCTGCTCGGTCAGGAAATTATAAGCTAGTGCTCGAATCATGGGAATCGCTGGGCCGAGAAGAAGAAAGAGGTTGGCGCGGCTATGACAATCATCAAAAACATGATCCACCATTGTTGTTTGATATTACTACCGATATAGCTGAACGCCACAATATTGCTCACGAAAAACCCGAGATTGTTGCTCAAATTCAGTCAACCATCGAAGAGCATCAAAAATCACTAATTTGAATATCAATTTGAGATAGACTTTGATTGTCAGTACCGTAAACGAAACTACCCTTAATTAATTGTCGATTTAAAACAGGGGGTAACCAATGGCTAGCATCCGCCCACATCTGACCGTAGGGGATTTGACAAACTGGAAACCAGACAGGCTGAATTTCTTCAGTTTCGTCTGCGTGTCCAGACCAAATTTCGGTTACGAATACTTCAACCAAATGATTCCAAGCAGGCCGAGCAGGAAATCTGAAAGCTAATTTAGCCGTTGGGCGCAAGTCGGATAAGTTAACAGTCAATGTTGATTCTTCCATCAACTCTCTGGCTGTTGCTTGTAATGCAGTCTCACCTACTTCAACGCCTCCCCCAATACCAACAATCTTGCCTTTACCAAACCCCACTTTTTTGATGGCTAACAAGATGTCGGTAATTTGACCTGTTTCGTTATCAATACAGATCGGCAAACAAAGAGTTGCGTGTCTTATCAAACCCGAAGTCTCCAATTTTTTCAATAACTAGTGGCGAGAAATAACTTCGTGTAGATTGAAAACTGTACGGGCTACTGAAGTCCAAGCAGCCAAGTCGCTGTTAGTGAAGCCTGTGCCCTTTTTTTTCTCGCCGGATGAAGCCAGTAAACGAGCTGATTCCTTGTCCTGCTCAAAGTCCTTTTGATGTTGTTTGAATAAGTCGCTAACAATTGACTGTTCTGCTATTGAGGCTGGACGAGACAGCGCTTGCTGAAAAGCCCAGTCAATTCGGTCTCTGATCGATAACTTGCTTTGTTTTAAAATAGCCTCAGCGAATACTCGAGCCGATTCCACATAGCTTGGGTCATTAAGTAAAGTTAGGGCTTGAATAGGCGTATTAGAATTAGGTCTTTCTGCTGTACACTCTTGACGAGTGGGGGCATCGAAAGCCATCATACTTGGATGTGGAAATGTTCTCTGCCAATGAGTATACATTCCTCTACGATATTGTTTTTTACCCGATTGATGCTGATATACTCGTTTGGGAAAGTTGAGATTGGCATAGTAACCTTTGGGTTGATAAGGCTTCACACTTGGCCCACCGATCTCCCGGACTAATAATCCACTGACAGCTAAAGCATTGTCCCGAATTACCTCAGCCTTGAAACGGAATCGAGATTGCCTAGCTAATAGTCGGTTGAATGGATCTCGATCTTTTAATTCCATTCTAGGTGCTGATACCTGCTGATAAGTTTGTGAGGAAACAATCTTCTTGACCAAATGCTTAATATCCCAACCACTTTCGATAAACTCTACTGCTAGCCAATCTAACAGTTCCGGATGAACTGGTGCTTCACCTTGTGCTCCCAAATCATCTAGTACTTTTGATATGCCGTTACCGAAGAACTGGTACCATAAACGGTTGACAAAAACGCGAGCAGTCATCGGATTTTCTCTGGACAAGACCCACTCTGCCAAGTCTAGTCGAGTTAGACGCTCTCTGGAGGTTTTTGGTATGATCGGTGGCAAAAAATGAGGAGTCTTTGGCGTTACAGCTGGACCAGAATCATCCATCCAGTTGCCACGAGGTAAGACGCGAATGGTTCGTGGTTCAACTGACTCAACAGCTAAAGAATAGGGAACCGATTCGATCAAATTTTTCTTGTCTAAATTTAGTTTTTGAATCTGGTCTCTTAATATTTTTAGTTCAGGAGCAATTGTACGGTAGTAGTCAGACAGTTGCAGAATCTGTTCTTTCGTTGGTATTTTATCTGACTGTAGAATGGACAAAATCTTTTCTGGATGGGAGGACTGAGTTTTATTGGCAATAGTGGTGTGAATGCCAGCCTTGTCCCAGTAAGCTAAACCACCAAACTGTACGAAGGCTAAACCATTGATTTTGCTACCTGCTTTTAAACCAACCGTTTTTGGATTTACCTCCAAGCGAACCCATGTTTTCTTAGGAGGCAAAACGCCGACGAATCGGTGGTCCGGTTGATCGCTTCCGATAGGTCCAAACCCTATTTTATCTACTCCCCAAAATGCCCGATGGTTCCAATCGCCATCGTTAAACTGGAGCATCAGAGTCTCTGGTGGATTATCCGGATCTAACCAAACGTAAGCAAATAATTGGTCCCCATCGCTGAGAGTAAATGTCTTTTCAGCATTTTGAAAGTAATGTTGTAGTGTTCCATCCCCATGTTGTAACCGTGAAAATTGACCGCTATAAACGGGCGCTTTTTCCTTTCCTACAAATTGCCATTTTCCGCTAGTACTACCACCGTTACTTTGTTCATCATCAATCCAAGAAAAATCGATAAATCGATCAGCGGTTAGGTTTTTCAGTGTTCTTTTTTGCCACCGTTTTTGTGACTGAGCTAATTCTGGGTGTGGTGCCTTAAACTGTGCTTCGGTTTTTTCTAGCTCTTGAGTTAATTGGTTGTGTATGTTCTTTTGTTGTTCATCTAAAATGTGTACAATTGGTTCACGTTTACTATTACCGCCATAAACACCAACCTCTTTGATATCAGCAAAAAAAGCAGCAAACCGATAAAAATCCTCAATTGTATAAGGGTCAAACTTATGATCGTGGCACTGAGCGCAACTCATAGTTGCTCCCAGCCATACTGAAGCTGTGGTAC
>CAYVHK010000079.1:0-15119 GCA_964451145.1 uncultured bacterium
CAGATCGACATCCAAGATCGGAATTATGTTGGTTAATTTAGTCTAGAAAATACCCGTTGAGATCCGGTATATTATTTTTTTATTTTTGGGTTCACGACTTGTATTGACACTGATTGGTGTTTTTTCTCGTCTTTATTTGCAACAGAGACTAGATTTTAGCAAAGTTCAACACCAAGCACCAACCTACTTAAGCACTAACAATTGGTTGAACATTTGGGGTGTTTGGGATACTGGTTGGTATTTGAATATCGCTCAAAACTGGTATAACAATATTTTGAATGGTCATGGTGGAGCCAATTACGGTTTTTTCCCACTTTACCCTTTTTTAATGCGATTGGTCGGGTTTATTGTTGGAAATAATTTTATTGGTGGACTGATCGTCTCTAATTTGGCTCTTTTGATCGGAGCTTACGTACTCCACAAACTGGTTTCTCAACAATCAGGCTCCGAAATTGCTGACCGAACTGTTTTGTTTATGTTCTTATTCCCTACAGCATTTATCTTTTCCGCTGTTTTTTCGGAAGCGCTGTTTCTTTTATGTATGGTGTCTGCCTTCTATTTCGCGAACCAGAATCGCTGGCTAATAGCCTGTATTTTCGGTGGGTTAGTTGCATTAACTCGGTCAGTTGGTGTTTTTATTGTTTTGCCATTGTTCTTGGTCTACTTTCAGGCACATAGTTTCAATTTTCGCAAAATCCGACCTAATATTCTATACTTAACTTTTGTGCCGCTTGGTTTAGGTTTGTTTTCCTTGCAGTGCTATTTGGTAACTGGGGATTTTTTAGCCTTTTCTCATATTCAACAGACTGGTTGGGGACATGAATTAACCAATCCATTGTCAGTTTTTTGGCAAAGCCTGCAAGATGGCAATATCTTGCATTTCTGCAATGGGATCTTTTCAATTGCTATGATAGCCACACTCTGTATTGGCATTCGACGGATCAGTCGTGCCTATTGGTTGTTGTCAATGATTCTGATGTTTTTTCCACCACTGGCTGGCCATACCTGTATGAATAGCATGTTGCGTTATTCTCTGGTTGTGTTTCCAATTTATATTTTGTGCGCTAAGATTCCATCAGATAGTTGGTACTATCAGTTAGTGGTAATTAGTTTAGCGATGTTTCAGGGAGCGTTGATGATATTTTGGACTAATAGTTTCGACTTGATTATTTAACTATTCATGAATTTGGTTATTATCGACACTGAGACTATTCGTTGGTCAACCGAAGTTGTAGGTGGATTCGAAAATCTGCAAAAATTTGGCCTTAGTTTATTAGTAATTGGTACTGCACGAACTAATGGTACGCTTGAGTACTTGCGCTTCTCTCCTTATGCTAAAATATCTGGTTTCCCTAGCTTTGACTTCGATTTTATTAGCTTTCAACAAACACAGTCTATAATTGATCAAGCCGATCGTATCGTTTCCTTCAATGCGGATAATTTTGACTTTTCAGTTCTGGACTCAGCCAAATTTTCAGTCGATGGTTGGCGCGCGAAGTCCTTTGATTTACTGACAATGTTTGTAAAAGCAGTTGGGCATCGAATTTCTTTGGATAATTTAACTATGTGCCAGTTTCAAGAAGATAAAGCCTTACAAACTTCCAAGTTAGCTGTTGAGTTTTGGAGGGCGGGATTGGAGTTGCTTCGGGGTTGGTCTGGTAGTTCTTACCTTAATCAGAATTGTAGTGATCATTACTGTAGAAAAACGGCCAAATATCTATTTCAAACAGTGATTGACTACTGTGAACAAGATGTTTTTCTTACCTTTCGTTTGTATGAGTATGTTTTGAAAAATCGCCAACTTACATTTCTTGATGGAATAATTAAGTCTTATTAGAATGGCGATTTTTCTTCTATTATCGATAGTTATAATTGTGTTGATAATAGACAGGTTAATAGTCGTTGATTTGGCTTGAACTGGTTTAGGCTGTGGGCTATAATCTGTGGGCTATATGGTAAAAGATGTTTCCCGGGAATCGTACGATAAATATTTAGCCTTTCAGGGTATTGCAAAAATAAGAAATATTGACTAACAAGGATTAAAAATGGTGTGGTACCAAGAGGAAGAATACAGAAAAAAAATAGCTTTAGCTGAAATGCTCAAAGGTGGCGTCATTATGGATGTGACAAACGTGGAGCAAGCCAAAATTGCTGAAGACGCGGGAGCTGTTTCAGTGATGGCCTTGGAGCGAATTCCAGCAGATATTCGTCGAGACGGAGGAGTTGCTCGAATGAGCGATCCCTTATTGATTAGCGAAATTCAAGAAAGTGTATCAATTCCGGTAATGGCAAAGTGTCGAATTGGTCATTTTGCAGAAGCACAAGTACTAGAGTCGCTGAAAGTTGATTTCATTGACGAGAGCGAGGTTTTAACTCCAGCTGATGAGAAATACCATATTGACAAATGGCATTTTAAAGTTCCTTTTGTTTGTGGTTGTCGTAACTTGGGGGAAGCTCTACGTCGAATTGCAGAGGGTGCAGCTTTGATTCGTACTAAAGGTGAAGCTGGTACTGGCAACATTATCGAGGCTGTACGACACATGCGGTCCGTTCAAAGTGAGATCAAGCAGATTTGCTCTTTAGGTGCAGAAGAGCTAGTCGATTTTGGTAAAACTATTGGCGCCCCAGTGGAGTTGGTCCGTAGTATCAAAGAGAACAAAAAGCTCCCCGTTCCTAACTTTGCCGCTGGCGGAGTGGCTACGCCGGCGGATGCAGCCTTGATGATGCAACTGGGAGCTGAAACGGTGTTTGTTGGCAGTGGTATCTACAAATCCAATAATCCGCCAGAACGTGCTAAAGCCATAGTCCATGCCACTACTCACTACTTGGATCCAGATGAGGTAGCGAAAGCGAGTGAAGGTATCGGCGAAGCTATGAAGGGAATTGAAATTGATGATATTCCAGAGACTCAACGTATGCAGGAACGAGGTTGGTAGGCAAACAATAACCCAAAAGTACTGAATGCAGATTGGAATATTGGCTTTACAAGGTGATTTTGCTCTCCATCAAATTGCCCTTAACCGGCTAAATATAGAAAGTGTACAGGTTCGCAAGCCTTCACAATTGCAGATGTGTGATGGTTTGATTATACCGGGTGGAGAATCAACAACCTTAATTAAATTACTTCGTAATATCAATCTGATTGAGCCAATTCGTGAATTTGCTCAAAAAAGACCAATTTTTGGTACTTGCGCAGGATCTATTCTGCTTTCAACACAAATTTTAAACCATTCAATGGAGTCTTTAGGTTTGATTTGTGCTAGCATAGAACGTAATGCTTATGGTCGACAAGTTGACTCGTTCGTCAATACCCTTAAGCTTGATCTGAATGGAAAGGTTTCTAACTTCGAAGGCATATTCATCCGTGCACCTAAAATTAGATCAGTAGGACCGAATGTGAGGGTGTTGGGTCTTACCGGAGGGGGGCTATTAGCGGAAGAAAACATCGTTTTAGCCGAGAACGAACGAATTTTGATTGCAACTTTTCACCCTGAACTGACTGAAAACGGTCTTGTACATCAGTATTTTATCGATAAAGTGTTGAGATTAGCCGATTCACAACGAACACCAAAACGAAAGGAATGATTGATGATGGATTTTCAATTGAGCGACCAAGCACTCGTTTCTATTCATCAAAAAGTTATGGCCGAAGAGCGGCTAAACTTCGAAGATGGTTTAACTCTTTTTAATAGTCCAGATCTATTGGGTGTTGGTTATCTAGCCAATATTGTACGTGAACGAAAAAACGGAAATATCGGCTATTATAATTTGAATCAACATATCGATTATACCAATGTTTGTATCTTGCATGCTCGATGCCATTTTTGTGCCTTTGCTCGCAAGAATATTGAGACTGAGGGGGCATGGGAGTTAAGCTTAGAACAATTTTTGGATAAGGCTATGTATTCGGTAGAGAAAGGATGTACTGAAATTCATAGTGTTGGTGGATTGCACCCCAAATTGCCGTTTCAATACTATCTTGATCTGTTGCATGGCCTAAAAGAAAGAATGCCAAAAGTTCACAGGAAATTTTTTACGGCGGTTGAAATACATCATTTGGCTCGTTTATCCAAACAATCTATTCGAGAGACCTTGTCTGCATTGAAGGATGCTGGTCTTAATTCAATGCCAGGCGGCGGTGCTGAGATTTTTTCACAACAGACACGTGATAAAATTTGCCGGGGTAAAATTAATGCTGATGAATGGTTTGATATCCATCGCCAAGCACACGAATTAGGCATTCCTTCAAACGTAACTATGCTCTATGGTCATTTAGAAACAGTCGAGGATCGAGTCGATCATCTTATTCGAGTTCGTGAAGGTCAGGATATTTCTAGTGGATTTGTCACTTTTATTCCTTTGGCCTTTCACCCAGAAAACACTCGTTTGGCTTACTTACCTAGTACGTCTGGTCTAACTGACTTGCGGTGTGTTGCTGTTTCTCGACTGATGTTGGACAACATTCCTCACATCCGAGCGTACTGGATCATGCTTGGTTTGAAAACAGCTCAAATTGCTCTTAACTTTGGTGCTGACGATATTCATGGCACTGTTACTGAAGAGAAAATCACTCATATGGCGGGAGCTTCTTCACCGCAATCTGTATCCGTTGATCAGATTGCCCGGTTGATTAGGGAAGCAGGACGTGATCCTATCGAGCGAGACACACTTTTCAATCAAGTGGTACGAAATGGTAACCACTGGCAATCGGTAGCTGCCTGATTGGAGAAAGAGATTACCTCCCTAAAACGGCAGCGAGTAGGCGCTGTTTCCTTTCTAAATACAAAACCTCTGATTTACTCGTTAATTCAAGCTTCAATCCCCGAGATTGAACTTAGTCTTGGCTATCCGAGTTGCTTATCTGATGAATTAAGAAAAGGAAAATTGGATTTAGCTTTAATTCCGATTATCGAGTATTTTCGTCAGCCTGACTATCGTATTGTTCCTAATATTTGTATTGCATCAAAAGGCGAAGTGCAGAGTATTCTTTTGTTCAGCCAAAAACCGATTAGCCAGTGCCGAACTGTCGGTTTAGATAGCAGTTCGCGTACTTCCCAAGCATTGACACAGATTTTGTTGGCTGAGTATTGGAAAGTTTACCCAGAGTTTATTGACTGTTCGCCGAATACACAACCATCCAATCACCAGACGGATGCCGTTTTATTAATCGGCGATCAAGCCCTACGTTATCGTGAAGATACTAAGTATGTGATTGATTTGGGAAAAATTTGGGAAAAATTGACAGGTTTACCATTTGTTTATGCTTGTTGGGTTGGTCGATCGAACTTTGAATTTAGAGATATTTGTCAGATTTTGACCAAGGCAAAAGACGAAGGGTTAAGTCAAATTGACATAATTGCAAAGGAAGAAGCCAGAAATCTTGGATTTCCATTCGAACTTTGTTATCGTTATCTGACACAGCATATTTTCTTTGATCTTAGTTGTAGGGAGGTAAATGGGCTAGAATGTTTTTATCATTTGGCCCAAAAATACAATCTAGCACCTCCTGATCGTTCTATTTTGTTTTTTGATTCATAAACTACTATTATTTGGGCTAGCCTGGTAGCATGGCATAACCCTCACCAACTATAAGACCAACGATAGCCCAAATACCACCAATCAGGCAGTCGCCGACTACTAGTCCGATAAAGAATGGTTTAGCTCTTTGAAATGCTTTCAAGCCACCAAATTTCAGCAAAAAAACTTTTAGCATCCAACCTAAACATATCGAAAACCATAGATTGTTTAGTGCAAACTCACCAGGCGAAGCCACAAAGCCAATAGGATGAAAAGGCCACCAAATAAACTGATTTCTTATCCAGTATAGCCAACACATGCTTACTGCTCCTAGGGCAACAAAACCTATGTTGATCCAATCAGTTTCACTTGGTGCTTGAAATTGTACTTCTAGCCAACGAAATGGTACTAAGGGAGCAGTCATAAAAGTCCAATATTGTAAATTCAAAGCCCCCTGTTGATAAACTAATTTCAGAAAAAAGAAACTAGTCAGCACAACGGCTAGGGTAAGTGCGAGCATCATCGCGCTGAGCAGTTGTTGGCCTTTGAGATTAGATACTGTTGCCATTTTAAAAGCATTACTGATATGAGGCATTAGAAGACCACGTTTGGTGCGAAAAATAGCTGACGGTACTGATAAAACGGCTAGGCTGTTTGGGCTAATTCGGCTCGACCCAAATGCAGTGTAGTAAAAATCAAAGGCCCTAAACGAACTATTGATGTGAATGATACCACCAGCGATGACAATGTAAGTTAACATAATCGAAGATATACCCATTAAACCAATGACTCCAATACAGAGCAGAAAATTAGCCCCAGCCGAATGGAGTAGAAATGATGGAAGAAGAATACCAATCATAAGAAAAGGTAGGAGCCACGGTTCGGCGATTGGTTGATTCAAGTCAAATCGGTTGCGGCTCAAACAGGACCATAAAATTTGAGCCAAGTGTCGTCGGCCAGCCCAAATAAAATAGGTAACTGCTACTACATAACCACCCATTTCTAAGTGCGAAGCGTAAGCTTTGCTCGTATATCCCATGGATTGTTCCATTGGGATACCAAAAGCGGTAGCTACGACTAGTTGTAATCGGTAAAAAAGAAAAAAAAACCAAATGCTCAAAGCTACATCCAATCGTACTAGATAGGTAAAACCGATTACCGAAGGAAACAAAAACAGCCACATGGGCCGAGCTGCAGACCATGGTTTTTCAGTTAAGTATGAATTGAGATTGAATTTGAGGGGAAATGCAGGGAAGTTGGGTAAGTAAAAGTTGAGTCCGTTGCAAGTATGAACGAGAACTGGAATTGCTATACTAATCCACAGCAGTCGTTTTTTCAACAATGCGTTGAAGGCAACGCCAGCAGGCGGATTTTTTACCAATTCGCTCGGCAGTTGGGCCAAAGGAAAGGTGTATTTTTCACGCTGGATCCATTGCTGTCTGAAAATGACGCTTAGAGTAATCATTAGCAACCAGAGTCCACCGATTACCCCCATCCAAAATAAGATCGGTTTGAACCAAGCCCAATATGGTACTGAGAGCCCATGGGGTAGTTTTTCGTAGAAATAGTGGATGGCTTGCGGGTCAGTTGGAGCCAACCAATCTGGGAAATAGCGATCAAAGAGTGTTTTCCAGTCGTTTTCGGTTGTAGCGAAATAACGAAAGCCGACCAGAATTGGATATAGCCAACGAGCTAAACCAACTGTCGGAATACTAATTGAGACTAGCATCATACACCAGATAGTAACCAGTTCAGTTTCACTTAACATCCAGTTTCTGCGGTGCTCATTTTTGCCAGTAGAAAGTAAATTTAACAAAGGGTTAATAATAAACAAAATTAGGGTCAAGAGGAACATGGCCCCGATTGGAAAATGATTACCAGCCAGAAATGTTCCTTCAATGTAAAAATCGTTATAAGGAATAAGTAAGCAGAACAAAACGACCAGCAGCAGGCCAATAATAATCGAACGCAGGGTCAGACCATTGGTAGTTGGGTTAGAGGTTAACTTTGGCATTCAGGGTACTTAGTGATATCAATTCACTTGCTTAACCGGTTAGGTGAAACAAAAGTGTCTGGCGATCGTTGCAATCGTTAGTCTCGATTAAAGTTTGAGTGGTACAGAAAAACCATGGGAAAGTTGAATTCATCCTACAGCATTCACCTAGTGAAATCAAGTTTGTCTGCCTGCGCCTTACGAATGAAGTTATTAATTTTATGGCTGGTCGTATTGATTCTTTGTATCGATTCACCGTCGGCACAATTACCGGATAATTACTTCCAGATTCAAACTTATCCCTTCAAAAATGGGTTTGCCCGACTTCAAGTTGGAGACCGGATCGGTTTTATTTCAGCTATTGGTCGTCGGGTCGTAGATGTGAAATACGAAGCGGCTAAAGATTTTTCTACGGTCGTTGATGGAAAAAAACGCAAATTGGCCAGTGTTCAACTCGACCAGAAATGGAGTTTCATTGACCAGCAGGGATATCGGGCCATCGATTGGCAGTTTGACTCTGCCGAGACCTTCCAACACAAGTTGGCTGTAGTTGGTATTGGTGATATTAAATCTCGTCGATATGGTTATATTGACACTAACGGTCAAGTAATCTTGCCACCACAATACACAAAATCGGGTTCTTTTGTTGCTGCCAAAATCAAAGTTGGAACCGACGAACCTTCCACCTTATTACTTGCCCCATTTCAGTCAGGACGAAAATTTGGCTATCTCAGTTACGATCAAGAAAAACAAAACGTTGAAGTGGCTGTACAGCCTCGGTACAGTCAAGCTTTTCCTTTCTCCACTGATGGTATAGCCAAAGTAGCAATAGGTAAGCGATACGGTTACATCAGTGCTACTAGAATTGCACTCATGATACATCAGAACAGTAATCTAATACAGAGGACTGACCCACTGATGATTGTTCCAGCGAATTACCAACAAGCTTATGATACTGTTGACTATCTAGCTATTGTTCAAGATCGGAGAAAATGGTTGTTCTTACAGATCACACCTGATGAGGTAGCTAACTTCAAACCCTTGCCAATTAAGCCGATGAAATCATTGGTTAGCGTCCCCATCCCTAGCAAAACCATGACTTTTGATGCGGTCGGTCAGATGTCTTCCCGCCTAATTCGGTTCGGCAAATATGTCAGTGCTACCGACAATCAGATGATCTATGGCTTCCTATCTTATCAATCAGATGTTCCCCAAATCATTGTTGAGATTCCTGGACCATACAACTATTGTGGAGACTTTATGAATGGTTTGGCGCGTGTCTTGATTGGTGGCCGCCTCGTCGATGGTAAACCAGTTGGTGGAGGGTTATTCGGTTATATCGATCAAAAAGGAAAAATAGTCATTAACCCTCAGTTCATATTGGCTGAAAATTTCTCAGATGGATTAGCTTATGTGGAAAAAACCGATAATTTAGGCCAAACCCAACGTGGTTACATTAACACGAAAGGTGATTTCCAGTTTGAAGTTGATTTAGGATTAGCCTACGACTTTTTTGATGATTTGGCTGTTTTTTCAATTGCCAAATCATTGTCCAATACAAAAAATGTACCCACTATTTCACAAATCAAGTTTGGTTACGTTGACCAAAGTGGTAAAGTGGTCATACCTGCTCGGTTCCAGAAAGCCGGTAATTTCCAGCACCAGATGGCCTGTGTCTTAGATGAAAATGGTAAATATGGCTATATCGGTAGGGATGGTGGCTACAAAATTCCACCTCAGTTTGAGCAAGCATCTGACTTTTTTCAGTTGAAAAATATGGGGCAATTGGGCGATAACGGATTCTATTTTCAGTCGTCTAATATGGGAACTTTTTTAGCATTAGAAGATCAGTACGAAAACTGTTTTGATAATTTGGACCTAAACCGAGACGGACAGATCGGTCTGCAAGAATTAAATCGATCCATATCAGTACTCCAGCTGAAAGAAGCTAATGGCCTTCTGAATACTATAGAAGCAATTGTATTATCATTCAAAGATGACAAAGATAATCTTACTGATTTCTTCAACTTGTGCAATCAGAATCAAGATCAGCATATTAGCCGATTTGAATATATGTCGCAGACTCAAATGGAAATGATATTGGAAATGGACAACAGACCGAGAATTGCTAATCAAATAGGACAACAGTTAATGATGAATTTTCCGCCTTTGGCTTCGGTCGAGAACGATGGCCAACAGTTTTATATTAATCAGTCAGGACAACGCATCGATCAGCTTTCTCAATCGGCTACTATAACTAATAACCCAGTTGATGGTCAGAAAAAATGATGCGTCGGCCTAAAAACAAACTAATAAACCAACTGGCAAAACAGTTCTACTATACTTTTTATCAACATTGTTGGCCAACTAAGCAAAAACCCGATCTGCGAGAATTGAGTATTGACCAATCCTATCAAGTTCAGGACATAGTTACTAACATGAGAATTGAAAATGGAGAGCGGGTGATCGGCTTCAAAGTAGGTTGTACCAGTCATGCTATTCGGTCTCAGTTTGGGTTGAACGAGCCAATTTGTGGTCGATTGTTTTTCCCTCACGTCATTTCAGAAGGTGTCAGACTAAATTGGAAAAACTATCTAAACTGCGCTATCGAACCCGAAATGGTTTTCAAAACCGATAAAGATCTTTTTGGCGAAAACCTATCCGACGAGCAATTGATTTCAGCCATCGAATATGTTAGCCCAGGCCTCGAAATTCACAATTTTAAGTTTTGGTCTATGCCAAATTCATTGTCAGAATTAATTTGTAGTGGTGGCATTCACGCTGCTTTAATCATTGGTCAGCAAAAAGTTTCGGCTCAGCGGTTGTCTTTTCAGCAGGAGAATTTTCAAGTTTATAAAGATAACGTTTTGATAACTCAAGCTACAGCTGATCAAATTATGGGTGGTCCACTGCATGCCTTGCGCTGGTTGGTCAGATTTCTAAGTCAAAAAGGCGAGGTTCTGAAAAGTGGTAGTTGGGTCATTCCTGGTTCACCGGTGGAATTGGTTCCCATTAAAATGGACACAATCTTGCGAATCGAAATTGATGCCGTTGGCAGCTGTGTTACACAATTTCATTCGGACTAGATTCTAGATTTTCTCCAGCCCCAGTCAAGTATGGTTTAGATCTTGATAAAACTGATCTAAGATAGGTTTGTTGAGCCAAAGTTTAATCTCTTTACTGACCAAGTGACCGACATTATTGTCCTTAAGATAAAATCCACCGGCGGCTTAACCGAGCAGAAAATTATATTATTCCGTTTGTGTTGAGTAAATACTCTGCAAGTATAATTGCACGATGATATCTAGATTATCTATTCTGTGTTGATTTTTAATAAGTTAGCTATATGTTTATCTTGTAACTCAGGTTGATTCATAGATAGATATTGAAGAATAAAGTTATCTTCTAAGCTGAATAGATCGCTATCTATTTGTTCGCAACCCAGTTGACATTTTCCGCTCTAGTGATCGAGCCTATCCATAAATCGAATTTCTACTCATTTAGTAGTTAAAATCACATGGTTTAATTTGTCAATTCAGACCGAAGATGATATAACGTTTCCATATCTATTAATATTATTAATTCGGGGCAAAATTTTCTATGTTAGCAAGTGTTTTAAGTAGTGCTTTATTGGGCGTAGATGCGTATCTAGTTCAAGTTGAAACCGATATTTCCGATGGTTTACCTGCTTATAATACAGTTGGTCTTCCTGATAGTGCTATCAAAGAGAGCAAAGACCGAGTTACCGCTGCTATCAAAAACTCCGATCTTCATTTTCCGTCAAGTCGTATCACTATTAACTTAGCTCCAGCTGATATCAGAAAAGAAGGATCAGCATTCGATTTACCTATTGCATTGGGAATTTTAGCCGCCACGGGTCAGATTGATGTGGATCGGCTAGATAGCCTAATGACTGTTGGCGAATTAGCACTGGATGGTCGTATTCGACCCATTAACGGGAGTTTGCCCATCGCTTTAAGTGCCAAGTCCAATCATTTGAGCAGTTTCTTATTACCTAAAGAAAATGCTAGAGAGGTGGCTATGGTCGATGGTATTGACATTTATCCAGTAGAGAATCTACAACAAGTTGTTCATTTTCTCAATGATAAATCTATCATTTCACCATTTTCTTACAATAGCAAAGCAGAGTTGAAAAAGCAATCCAAGTACGTTATTGATTTTGCTGATGTCAAGGGGCAGGAGCATGCTAAGCGAGCTATCGAGGTCGCAGCCGCCGGCGGTCATAATATCATTATGATTGGCCCCCCCGGTTCTGGTAAAACAATGATTGCCAAAAGGGTCCCGACAGTTCTACCTGAAATGAGCATGAGTGAATCTTTGGAGGCTACCAAAATTCATAGTATTTTAGGTTTAGTCAATGACCAGATGCCTTTAATTGCCATTAGACCATTTCGTTCACCACACCACACTATTTCTGATGCAGGCTTGATTGGAGGTGGAAGGATTCCTAAACCAGGAGAAGTTAGTCTTTCCCACCATGGTGTTTTATTTTTAGATGAACTGCCTGAATTTCGCAAAAATGTACTAGAAGTAATGAGACAACCATTAGAAGATGGCGAAGTGACAATTTCTCGAGCCAGTGCAGCCTTGACGTATCCCTCCAATTTCATGTTAGTCGCTGCTATGAATCCTTGTCCTTGTGGTTTTTTCGGAGATACCAGTCGCAAATGTCAGTGTAGTGCTGAACAAATAAAGCGTTATGTTTCGAAAATTTCAGGCCCTTTATTAGACCGTATCGATATTCAAATTGAAGTGCCCGCTGTTAAATATCAAGATTTAGCAAACAATACAGTTGGAGAACCATCAGCAGATATTCGCGACCGAGTACAGTCAGCTCGGTCAATTCAGATAGACCGATTTAATCAAACTAACATCCATGCCAATGCTAGTATGCGCCCACAAGAGATTAGACAGTATTGCCAAGTCGGAAGTGCTGCCCAAGATTTGTTACGGACCGCATTGGATCAACTGGGATTGAGCGCCCGTGCTTATGATCGAATTTTGAAAGTTTCTCGTAGTATTGCTGATTTGGACCGCAGCGCAAGCATCGAGCCGGTTCATGTCTCAGAAGCCATCCAATACCGAAGTTTAGACCGGAACTATTGGCAGTAGATTACTGTCGACTCTGAAAGAAGTATCGTAATGGAGATACATAAGATTGGTCTGTTCGGATTTCGATTTGGTCAATTTTATTTGATCTGAGGAGGGTTCGTCTTTGCTCAACTTTTTGTTTTCCCCGCTCTATGTACGACTGTTGTGTTTGAGGGTTGTTAGTATCCAATAGCAATGTGGATCCTGTCTCGGAATCTTCCAATTCGATTAACCCTACATTAGGCAAAGACAATTCAGCTGGATCGGTAACTATAATTGCGATAAGATCGTGCTTTTGGTTGATGACTTGTAGCCATTCCTCATAGTTTTCATCCCGAAAATCGGAAATTAAAAAAACAACACTTCGTCTTTTTTGCACACGACTGAGATATTCTAAAGCTAAACCAATGTTGGTTGCTTGACCACTTGGTTCTACGTTTAGAATCTGGTGGATTAAGCGTAGCGCGTGTTTCCTACCTTTGCGAGGTGGAATGAAATTTTCGACTTGATCAGTGAAGTTAATCAACCCTACCTTGTCGTTATTTCTAATAGCAGAAAATGCAAGCAACGCTGCTAATTCGGCCAAAATTTCAGCTTTGGTTTGTTGTTTTGTGCCAAAGTCATTGGATTTGCTAGCATCAACCAGAAGCATCATTACTAATTCTCTTTCTTCAACAAAGGTTTTGACAAATGGTTGATTCATACGAGCCGTTACGTTCCAATCGATAGCTCGAATTTCGTCTCCTGGCTGATATTCACGCACTTCATCAAACTCCATCCCTTGTCCTCGAAAAGTACTGTTATATTCGCCTGCGAAGATATTGTTAACCAACCGACGAGTCGAAACCTCAATACGCTGGATTTTCTTAAGAATTTCTTGAGTTTTATCGGTAATTTGAATCGACATAGATTAAATAGTAGCAAATCATGACCTATCAAGCAAGAATACGGTCTATTGTACCCAATACTTTGACATTTGTTGAACAAATAGGCATAATCCATGTGTTATTTGGATTTATTCGTTTACAAACAATCGGAGAATTGAAGTCATGTCTAAGATTTTGAAAGTCGGTATTATCGGTGTTGGTGGCATTTCAAATACCCACTTACCTGGATGGAAAGCCTCACCAAACGCCGAGATCGTAGCAGGCTGTGATTTACGAGAAGATATTTTGCCTAATTGGGGCCAAGAGCATGGTGTTAAAAAACTGACTAGTAATCCCTCAGATTTGTTCAATGATCCTGACATTGATATAATTGATGTTTGCGTGCCAAATATGTATCATGCTCCGTTATCAATTGCGGCGTTAGAAGCAGGTAAGCATGTAATTTGTGAAAAACCATTAGCACCAACACCAGTTGACATCGAAAAAATGATTGATGCCCGTGACAAATCAGGCAAATTATTAATGACGGCCCAGCACTTTCGTTTTCAAGGAAATTCTAAAGCCATGAAAGCTGAAATCGACCGAGGTACACTCGGCGATATTTACCACGCCCGAAGTTGGATGATTCGTCGTTGGGCAATACCAACCGGTTCAGGATTTATTTTGAAAAAAAACAGTGGGGGTGGGCCTTGTATTGATATCGGTGTGCACATTCTTGACTTGACTTTATGGTTCATGGGCAATCCGAATCCAGTGGCTGTTAGCGGTGTGGCAGCAGCTCCACTTGCCAAACAAGAGGGCGCATTTACCGGTTGGGGGCATAGCGAAATTCCAGAAGAGTTTGATGTAGAAGATTATGCTGCAGCCTTTGTTCGCTATGAAAATGGGGCAAAATAGATGTTGGAAGTCAGTTGGCTCATGCACCATCGGACCACCGGTGAAGACATGCAGATGTGGCTTTACGGCACTAAAGCTGGTTGCCACTGGCCAAAATGCGAATTCTTATGGGATGATAAAGCAGATAAATCTTTTGAAGAAAAAGAGTTGACTGATTTTCCTGAAACATTAGAAGCTCATGCTCAAGAATGTGTTGAGTTTGCTCAAGCGATTGTCGATGGAGCCCCTTCGCCTGTTCCTCCTGAGCAATCGAAACAGGTTATGTCCATTCTAGATGGTATTTATAAAAGTCAATCAGCTGGCAAAGAAATTCGAATTGACGAGTAGGAATTGAATTCGTTTTAGTTTGATCAACAGGCTTCAGAAAATCTAAGCTGGTGAGGTGAAAGTAGTTGACAAAGTGTAATTTTCGACTTTTGGTGTCTTTAGTTGTTTTTTTTGTGGTCAGTGGGGTTGGTTCATCGATGGCCCAATATAAAACTGGCATTCAAGGTCGCAACTATACTAACGCTGAGTATAATTTTCGTGTTAGTATGCCAAAAAGTTTGCCCCATTGGCGATTACAAGACAATGTGCCAAAATTGCTGTTCATGATGTCAACAGACGATAACACATTAGCCAACAAAGGCATTATTGCTAATATGAGTGTCGAAGTAGAGAAATTCACTGCCAATAAAATGTGACATTTCAAATGAAGAAATGGTTGAAAAAGC
>CAYVHK010000079.1:15129-17947 GCA_964451145.1 uncultured bacterium
AATAAAATGACACTCAACGACTATTAGGATGTCAGTTTATTAGCACTCAAGGTCGGGATCAGAGGCTTAAACAACCTAATTATTGATTCGGTCGAATTAGGAGGACGCCCGGCTTACCAGTTAATTTACACCGGCAGTGCTAATGATGGAACGCAAGTGAAGTTTTTTCAAGTAATTGCTGTCGATCACCAAAAGGGTTATATGTTAACTGGTACTAGTATTCCTGTCACTGCACCAATTAGTGATTTTGTTGCTATCCAGAGTACTTTCGTCTTTTTAGACACGATTACATCCGTTACACGTCTTCAGCGGTTAACCTACACTTGGGCTCATCTAAAAAAATAAGTCTCTGATTTTAAAGGGCCGGAGCACGCCCAATTGTGCCGACCAAAGATTGTCGATATACTCCAGATTGAAAGTGTTCGATTCGTTTGGTGATTTGGCTCTTTTTTTCTCTCACTTCATCGGTAGATTCCAATTTTTCTAAATATGCTTCTAGTCGTTTATTCCTCCAGACATCTTGCTTTTGCTGGGAGTCTAGGCGTGCTCGATACCATTTACTAGACAACACTTTCTGGTAATCAAACAAACCACGGATTTCTGGAGCTTTAAGGTTCCTGTTTTGGTAATGGCCGTCCTTCATAATATGCAACAGTGCGGTTAGTGGTGGCGTTGCATGTTCAATACTGCCATCGTCAAAATAGTGTTGTGCCACTTGCTGGTGGGTCGATATGATGTTGTCAATACCTTCAGCAAAAGTATCAATATCTTGTAGTTCTGGTCGCAGCATTGGTTCGGTGAATAGTGTTGTTGGATGACTAAAAATACGTGCCATAAATCGGTTGACAAAATCTTCGGTGATGCGATAACCGAGAATCGAACTGGGTAAAATTCGGTTCCGATGAACCAAATTGGGTACTGGTTCCAGCATTTGATTTCTGATCAACCAGTTTGGCTCTCTTTCCTGACGTTCCATACGACACCAAATTTCTGGTATTAGTAGGCTTATGTCATGGTCTACCCGAAAATTAGGGCCAACATAACCCGAAGCTGTAATGAATGGGTTATATCCACTTATAATGTAAGAGACCAGTGCTGCGTTTAGATCATGAATTGGCAGCAGAGCATTAAAGGGCCCCTTAGTTAAGGCTCCTTCACTTCCAGTACCAGTCGTAGATGGACTCTTTCCGGTCATAGATGAAATGAATTCAATAAAGGCTTCTGGCAAGGGCAAATAATGAATTGGGTTAAAAACGGCTAAACAACGAACTCCGTCCTCCGGCGGATTATTGCGTCGACCTGGGCACACTACATCAACAGGTGTGTGAACAGGTTCATTCAGATTCAGGCGTCGGAACAGTCGTAATCCCATCTCAGCTACATAGCGGTCGCGTGGTTTTTCTAAATCAAGCCGATTTTGTAAGTAACGTGGATTTTTGGAAGGTTTTCCATCCACTATTCTTGGGTAAGCCGAACAACAAAAATAAGCCGGAGCAGATTGAACTTGAGCAACCTGTCGGATAAAATTTTTCATTGGTTGAGTAAACTGATCGAAATGGACCACATCTTCCAGCATTTCCTTAGCTTGTGATTGTGGAATAGGTTCATAGTTGGCAAGAAAATTACCGGAGCAAGACAGATCTTTTTCAGTCTGGTGATCGTAACCAACAATAATTGCGTCGTCAGGCCTTTGAAATAATCGGTATTCACAATTGTGTACCAGTTTGACAGATGGATTTGGTATGTTACCAAATTCAGTCTTTAGCCAGTTCCGTGGCACTAAAACCGATGTTGTAATATCATCTTCCATCTGTATTTTTTGAGCTGGTGCGAAATCTTTTCGGAGACGAAAAATCCGCCAAGAGTCATCATTTTCATAACCGATTCTGAGATAATTGGTGACAACTAATTTCCCACGATAGCGGAGCTCATGGCCCGGAACTCCATTAATCATTGTTACACCAAAGTGTTTTTTCCAATTAGGTCCCCAACCGGGTTTGTAAAATCGTTTTAAGAGTAGAACTAGTTCTTTGGTTTCAGTAGGTATTGACTTGATGAAGTCGTTATATTGATCTGTGTATGCTTCTGAAGGAGTTAATAGTTGAATTACCGAGCCTAGTGAACGGTCGATATTCAAAATTGAGCGTTGATCTTGGTTGCGGTCCTGAACTTTGAACCGATATTGGTAATCTTGTGTTAATACTTTTTCAACAGCTTTTAAATCGTATTGTAGATCTCGAACATAAAAGGGCGCATGAATAATCGCATCAGAAATTGACTTTGAAATTTCTGATTTTCCTCCTCCAGACACAGTGCAAGGTTTATGGGCCATGCAAGGTTGAGCACGTGTACCAATCAACCTCCATCGGTCTGCTGTTTTTACTAGCTCCACCTTGTAACCAGAGGGTAATAAGTAAACTTTATTAGCCAACAGCTTGATTTGGTGTTGAACCGATGAACTGCTAGATTTTTTCCAGGAAATACTAAGATTCTCGAGTTTGAAGACCGCATTTTCAGGTACGTAAATAACATCTGGGTATTGCCGATCAATAGCATAGCCTTTTTGTTGTATGTCAATGCATTGATCTAGCCGGTCAATTACTGAGGCTAGTTTGTGGTTGGCTTCGGGGAACAACTTAGAGTTTAAGCGAAAATCTTCTCCCAGATCGTAACTAGGAAAGGCCAATGCACCACCAGCGTGTTCCTCCTCAGACAATCCCATTAAGTTGCAAGCGAAGCTAATTTGCGTTTTAACCTTTTTCTTACAGTAGCCGAAATAGTTGTCAGAAATGATGGTAACGATTACTCCGTCAGAGTT
>CAYVHK010000079.1:18047-19257 GCA_964451145.1 uncultured bacterium
AAATCTAGGTTACTGACCAAATTGCCAGGAGCGAAAAAGCGAATCTCCATGCTCCGTTCCTGCAAAAGCCCGTTTACTTGAGGACAAACTACAGGTCTCAATAGTAGGGATACCCAGACACAGGCCGATTCATTTTGGTTAGCAGTTAGCGGTAGTTCCATAATTTCGGTAGGTGGTTGCAATGCAATTTCTAGTAGCTGAGAAAAAGTATTTAATGGAACAGCTTTTTTATCTTTAGGAATAGGCAGACCTCCCTCTGCCACATGAAATCCACCAGCCGTGGTCCGACGATCACTGATTGGATTATGTATTATGCCATTACTAACTCGGTAACTGGAAATAATAGGACTGTGAAATTCATCGCTATCAGGTGGTAACGATAAATTGCGAGCAATACCATGTTGGCTTAGTTCAAAAGTTCGAGTTGGTAATTGAGGGGCTTTTTCCCCTAAATAATCCTGTAGCCACAGCTGAATACGCTGGTCGATCGGAGACCGTAACCCATTTTGCAATTTTTCTTTTGCTCGATAGCGAGCCATTATAGCTTTACTAGCTTGTAATAGCGGGTATTGTTCCCGACAACCAAAAATCGGCTGGCCGAGAGCATCAAGTTGCATGTTAACAAACTCGATTACACTCGAATTTGCTATAATAGAAGTACATGTTTCAGTATCAAAACCAATGCCATTTAATAAATCTATAGAGGAACGCATTATCTAATGTTTATACCGTGTCTATATTAAAAAATTGAAAAGGATAACCAAGCTAGTGGTTGATAGCGTGAACAGATAACAGTTATTGAATATCAACTAGTAATCAATAACTGGTTTGATTACAAAAGTCCGGATCGATATCATTAACTCAATCCACTGGATTTTGGCAAGGTTTTCGGATTTCTGGATATTTCTCAAAATTGCATTAAATTTCTCATAAAAATTGGTGGTAAATTGATTAGAAATAATTTTCTGGTTTACGTTGAATCTATTAACTAATATGTAGACTAACGATTGTAATATTTGCGATGGTTGGGATTTTCATTGTTAACAAGCAGTCATAAATATAGAAAAAACAAACTAAAAACAATTTAACCATTTAATTCCAAATTAGACGCTGATTGATCCTAGTGGGATAGTAATAAATTACTCTTGTAAAAACATTTTCGAAGCCACAGTAGAATTTCATCACCAATGATGATAGAAATGTTTTTCGC
>CAYVHK010000080.1:0-19159 GCA_964451145.1 uncultured bacterium
GTTAATATTACCGTTTCGCCGATTAATGATCCTCCGTCGTTTGATTTAAGTGCAACAACGGTAACGGTAGATGAAGATTTCACTGAGATCCAAGCTATTACTCTGATACCAAACGTAGTGCCAACTGACGAAATTGACCAAATTGTCAATTATGTTCTGACCCCTGTTGGTATTGATTTTGCCAATGTTATTTTTGATGAAACGCAACTTGAAATTACTATTTCATCCATTTCCAATAAAAATGGTAGTCAACAATTAACCATTACCGCTACCGAAACTCGATCAGACGGTAGTGGGTTGGTTAATAACACAGCACAACAAACAGTTACATTGACTGTCAATCCCGTTAATGATCCACCTACAGTTCAAGATCAGACCGTGTCAACTCAAGAAGATCAGATTTATCTATTCCGAGATAATGATTTCAAAAACAATTACCAAGATACTGAACAGAAGGCGCTGGCAAATGTCAAGATTGTATCTTTGCCAACTACCGAAACTGGTGAGTTGAAGCTTTCGGATAGTCAAGATCAATGGACTAATGTATCTGTAACAGATGTAATTGCAATTGATGATATTTCTCGGATGGCCTTCTACCCAGCTGCTAACTGGTATGGCGACTCAAGTTTTCAATTTAGTGTCAATGATATTGAGGGGGGAAACGAGTTTTATAGTCAGCCTACAATGCTGACAATCACGATTGAACCAGTTAATGACGCACCCACAGTAGGAAATCATCTTATTGAGATTTTGGAAGATCAACATTATGAGTTCACCTCCTCAGATTTTCAGCAAGACTACTTCGATATTGAAAACGACTCCTTTTCTGAATTAGAAATCATTTCTCAACCTACTGTTTCTGTTGACGAAAATCAAAATCAAATAGGAGGTGAACTCTATTTTAATAGTATTTCAACTGGCCTTACTACATTCGCCAAGGATCAGATTTCAAACCTAAGATTTCAACCAGCCGAACACTGGTTTGGTTCAATCAGCTTGACCTTTCGTGTCAAAGACAATGGAACAACATCTCATCCAAATGGAGATACTCAGACACTAACATTCACTGTTATAGCACAAAACGATCCACCCACATTCAGTCTCAGTGCCAATACAATTGTGGTTGATGAAGATTTCGACACTGCAGAGTTTGTAACTATCCCACAGAAACCAATACCTTACCAAGAAGATGGTCAGTCAGTAAGTTATCAACTAGAACCACCCACGGTTGATATTGCTAATATTGTATTCAACTCGAATTCTGGGGAAGTCGGCATAACAGCCAAAAACAATCAGTTCGGAAGCCAAACGTTTACTATTACGGCTACTGAAACAGAGAGTGACAATCCCAATTTGCAGAATTTCACAGCTAGTCAAACTTTCACATTGACCGTCACGCCAAAAAATGACTTGCCAATTATTTCTGGTTTTGATAAAACGATCGATGAAGACCAAGAGATACTTTTCACTGTATCTGATTTTATGACTGGTATGACTGATGTTGAGCAGGATCCATTGACCTATCTGAAAATCGATGCTCTACCTAGCAATGGAAATTTAATACTGGACGAATCTAATCCACTAATTGTACCAGAGGGGGAAATTATACCAGTGGATCAGATCCACCTGCTTCGTTTTAAACCAAACCAGAATTGGTATGGCGAGACCATCTTTGGCTATAGTTTAAGCGATGTTGCAAGCTCCTCGAATCCGACTGAAAATGATTGGAGTTCCCCCGCAACAGTAACTATTATTGTTAACCAGAAAAATGAAGCCCCAGAGTTTACATTTGAACCATCAGAGATAACCCTAGTAGAAGATTTTACTGGCAACGAAGAGATTTCAATCATTTCATCAGCTCCAGCCGACGAAAGTGGTCAACCGGTCGTCTATGCCTTGTTACCAGCATCCGTTGATTTTGCCACTATTTTGTTCGATAGTAGCAATAAAAAAATTAGTGTTTCTGCACTACCCAACCAATTTGGTAACCAAGAACTAATCGTAACAGCGACTGAACCTGATGCAATCGAGAATCAAACCGCTACGGTAAGCGTCATGCTGACAGTTACCTCCATCAATGATCCACCCACTATTTCTAGTTATGTGGCAAACATGTTTGAGGATCAGGTTCTAGAACTTAATTCATCATTTTTCAACTCAGACTATGCCGATATCGAAGGCGATGCCATTGACAGTGTCCAAATTTTGTCCCTGCCAGAAAATGGACAATTACAATTAAACGGGATAGAAATCATCATTGATCAAATTATACCAATCAGCGATATCGATCAATTGAATTATGCCCCGAATGTAACTTGGTCGGGTACAGACAGCTTCGATTTCAGGGTTAATGATAGTGGTGTTGCACCTAACCCCTATAGTGATACTCAAACAATAACGCTTAATGTTGCACCTATCAATAATGCACCAGTAATTGAAGCGTTTACTATTACGACTAATGAAGACGAAACCTACTATTTCAAACCGACCGAATTTTCTGCTATTTACCAAGATGAAGAAGAAAATCAACTAGCACATATCAAAATTGAAACACTTCCCGACCAAGGGGAACTGTATATTGGTGAAGTTTTGCTAACTGCAGACTTGATCTCGACCAGCATAGCTATTATTTCGTTAGGAAACTCTGACCAATTAAGCTTTTCACCACCTACCAATTGGAATAGTACTGCCAACCAAAACCAACTGAGCTTTGATTTTTCAGTAAATGATGATGGTGATGCGCCCAATCCTTATAGCCAAACACAAACAATTACCGTTATTGTGGATTCGATAAATGATCCACCAATATTCAGCCTCGATACTGAGTTAATCGAAGTTCATGAGGATTTTGAAAATCCACAGATCATTAAATTGATACAGTTGCCCGTTCCCGACGATGAGATAGAGCAAAGTATTAATTATCGTTTATTTCCCTCTGAGGTTGATTTCGCCCAATTGTCAATTGATGAAAAGACTGGAACAATAACCATTACGGCTCAACAGGATTTAGATGGCGATGAGAATATAGATGTCATTGCGACTGAATATCAGTCGAACCAAGACAATGAATTAATCGAGGTCGAGGGAAATAATACCTTTGAAGCTACCTTTACTCTAATTGTCAATTCTGTCAATGACTCTCCAGATGTAGAAAATGTACAAATCGAAATTTATGAAGATGAAACATACGCTTTCAACAATGTTGAATTTGAATTCAAAGATGTTGAAGCTGATGAATTAGCCAATATAAAAATTCTGACATTACCAGAAAACGGACAACTTCTCTTCGATGAAATTGAGTTGCAACCGGTCGAAGGAAAAGTAGAAGCCACTATCGATCTTGACAATTTGGATTCGCTAACTTTTCAACCGAGCCTAAACTGGTTTGGTGAAACGTCTTTTCAAGTTAGTGTCAATGATGATGGCCAGACTGTCATCCGCCTAAATGAACAAGGGCAGGAGATTGATGAACCCCCCTACAGTGAAACAGTATCCATTTCAATCAAGGTAATTGCACTCAACGATCCACCCACCATTCCTGAACCGACTATTCAGACCGAAGAGAATTTGGCCTACACTTTTAAAGTAGACGATTTTAAAAACAACTATACAGATGCTGAAGATAACGACTTGGCCTACTTAAAGATCGAGATCTTGCCTGAAAATGGACAGTTATTACTAGACGAATTGGAGGTTGATAGTGCTCAGATTATACCAGTCGATCAGCTCAATAAGCTTCAGTTCATACCGGTAGAAGATTGGTTTGGTACTACCGAGTTTGGTTGTAGTCTAAGTGATGATGGAGAAATTTTAGAAAGCGAAGATTACGCTCCTTTCAGTCAACTCATATCTGTTCTAATCGCTGTTGCAGAAGACAATAACCAATCACCAGAACTAACAGCTTTGTTAATTCCACCAGTCAAGGAGGGTGAATCTGTAAATTTCACTCTAGTCGATTTTATTGATTTAGATCCAAGAGAAGGAGAAGTTCGATTAGCAAACATAAACTGGGGTGATGAAAACGAAGATATCGAGGTTGAGGTAATACTCGAAGATCCGCAAACGGGTCAGGTTGTTTTTCCACATACTTTCAAAAATGAGGGGGTATATTCGGTTCAAGTAACGGTGCTGGACGAACGGGGTGGAGTAGGCACAGAAACATTGGACATCGAGGTTCAAGACGAACCGCCAACATTCGTAGTTAGCCAAGATGAAGTCAATGGACAAGAAGGACTAGCCATCGACTTGGCAGATTTTGAAGTTTACGTCTCTGATTTAGGAACAGAAGACAATCATACCATTACAATTAATTGGGGCGAAGAGGAAAGGGAGCCCATTTCAGTTGAGAACATAGGATTGCAAGACGAATTAGCTCCAGTTACCTTGGCACTAGAACACACTTATTCTGACAGTGGCACCTACACTATCACACTGATTGCCACTGATACTAATTTGGAAAATAGTCAAAGTGAAATCGAATTGACTGCAAAAATTGAGAATCTAGCCCCAGTCATTAGTGAAATTGTTGTTTCACCGGACATAATAGCCGAAGGTGAAGAAGTAACATTGCTAGTGGTCGCGACCGATTCTGAAAAAGACCAAACCATATTGGAATATGCTTGGGATTTTGGCGATCAGACCTTGATCACAGAATCCATTGTTGAGCCGTCAGCGATGCACACCTTTAAAGATAGTGGTATTTTTGAAGTCAAATTGGTAGTTAATGATGATGACGGTGGTATTAGTGAAAAAATTATTGAAATAGAGATTGAAAATTCACTGCCAGAAATCACCCAGTTGCCAGAAAGTATCGAAATAGAAGAGGGAACACCACTCAACCTAATACCAGTGATTATTGATGCTGGTCAAGAAGATAGTCACACATTGAGTTGGGATTTTGGTGATGAAAGTCCCAATATCGAAACTGATGAGGTCGATTATGCCTACCAAAAAGAGGGACAATATCTATTAACTTTAACTGTCGCCGACGATAATGGAGGTGAAGCTACCCAAACTATTGAGGTGACCGTCACCGACGTTCCAATAAGAATCATAGAAATCCAACAAAGACAGAAAATTGAAGAAGGAATGGAGGTTGAGTTTGACCTAAAACTTGAGCATCCGACTAATGATTTCAGTGATTTAACCTATATCTGGAATTTTGGGGATGATAGTCCCACGAAACAGGAAACAGAGTCAACCGTAATAAAACATACTTACGCAGACAATGGCGACTTTGAGATTTTGGTCAAAATTGAGAATAAAGTTGGACAACAAGTGCAGCTGGCACAGCAAATCAAAGTCGATAATCTCCCACCGGAAATTACCGAATTTGTTGTTCCTAAACAGGCCAAAGAAGGCCAAGAGCTGAATTTTTCTGCTATTGCTGTTGATCCAGCTGGTGATAGGGATATCCTCATCTTTAGTTGGGATTTTGGCGACGGTTCCGACCCAATAATTGGTGACAACGTTACTTATTCTTTTGGTGATAATGGAATATTTGAAGTCGTATTGACGGTAACGGATGACGAGGGGTTGGACACTATCGAAAAAGCAGAAGTTACCATCGAAAACGTTGTGCCCAAAATTACTGAATTCGCCCAACAAAGTGAGGTCGATGAGGGGGTGCAAATCGGTTTTTCTGTACTAGTGAGTGAACCTGGTCGAGATGACAAAATCACCTACGTTTGGGATTTCGGTGATGGCACAAAACCTGAAACAATCACCGGCTCAAACATTTCCGACATTACCCATATTTATACGGATAATGGTGAATTTGAATTGAAACTATCTATCACAGATGATGATGGTGGTAAACATCAAGAATCGAAAAAGATAATCGTCAAAAATGTGGCACCTTTTGTCAAAACCCCTCCTACTGGTAAAACCGTGAAAGAAGGGGATCAAATTATTTTCTCTGTTGAAGTTATTGATGCCGCGGCTGACTTATCTACCCTTACTTATATTTGGGATTTTGGTGATGAAACTGATAATAAGGAAACTCCACACATTTTAGATCAACCAGTAACTGTTGAACATGTTTATACCAAAAACGGTGAATTTCCGGTTAAATTAACAGTGATTGATAAAGATGGTGCCGAGGTAGAAAAGATTGCCAAAGTAGTGGTCCAGAATGTTGAACCAGTGATAGTGTCCGCCCCAGAAAGTACGACTGGTAATGAAGGTGAAGCGTTAAAATTTTCAGCCTTAGCTGAGGATTTTAGCACATTGACTTATGTTTGGGACTTTGGTGATGGTAGTGAGGTATTGTCTGATATTGACCTGACTGAAGTCGTTCATACTTACTTGGATAATGGTAAATACAAGCTAACACTGAGTGTTACTGATGTTAATCAATCAACCGTTACAAGAACGGTCGATATAACTATTAACAACCTTCCTCCAGAAATTCAAACAGCCCCAGAAAATATCTCCATCAATGAAGGTGAATCAATCCAAGCTAATATAAAGGCTGTAGATCCTGCTGGTGATGTGGATCAAGTGTCCTATAATTGGGATTTTGGCGATCGTAGTGGGGGAATTCAAAATCAAGAGGAAATAGAGTACTCTTTCAAAAAAAAGGGTTCTTATACTGTTACCGTCACGGCTCAAGACGATGATGGTGGAGTTGTTTCTCACCAGTTTACGGTCGATGTACGTAATCTTCCCCCCAAAATCGAAACTTTAGTTTCTGACAAAGAACAAATTAATGAGGGGGAATCTGTCAAATTTACGGCTCAAGCCGTCGATTTAGGGCGATTATTATATGAATGGGATTTCGGAGATAATTCGACCATAATCAGCGGTGCTAATCTCAACGAAGTGGAACACACCTTCCTCACAGATGGAAATTATACCGTTAAATTAACTGTCACTGATACCGACGAAGCGACCAATAACCGGCAACTTGATGTCGAGGTTGATAATTTGCCACCTAAAGCAATCATCGATGTCGAATACATTATCAATGAAGGTGAAGAACTAACTTTAGATGCTAGCCAATCTATAGACCCTGGCCAAGACGAATTATTTTTTGAGTGGGATTTAGATGGCGATGGTCAAATCGATGAAGAGGGGGTTCAACAAATTTACGATGCCGAACAGATTGGTCAATACGACATTCTGCTGGTAGTTAGCGAAAAAAATGATCCTGAAGCCAAAGACCAAATCCAGATTAGTCTCGAAGTATTAAATATTCTGCCGACAATAAGTGCTGGTGGTCCTTATTCAGGTGAATTAGGTGAAGATGTCTTGATCGATGAGGCAACAGCTCAAGATCCATCAGATCCAACTGGTGAAACCTTCACTTACGCTTGGGATTTGGACGATGATGGTACTTTTGAAACCAAAGAACGTCAACCAATTTTTTCTAACGAAGTCCCAGGTAGTTACACTATTCATCTACAAGTTCAAGAAAAGGTTGGAGAACCAATTGTTACTAGCACGATCGTTGCTATCCAACGCAGTGGTAATGAAGAGCCAATTGCTGAGGCCGATCGGGCTGAAACCAATGAAGATGAACCAGTTATTATTACGGTTTTAGTCAATGACTCAGACCCTGACGCGGCAGACCCGACCCAAAGCGAACTAACTGTAATTAGTTCTGGATCAATTGCCGATGGACACGGCCATACCGAAATTAATCCAGACGGCTCCATAACTTATACGCCAGGCCAAGATGCAGACCAAGACGATGCTTTCACTTATACTATTAGCGACCCTAACGGGGGATTAGCCTCAGCTACAGTAACGATTACTATCAATCCAATCAATGACGAGCCAGTAGCCCAAGACGACTCTTTTTCTCTGGATGAGGATACACCACTCAATTTTACTATCTTAGACTTAGTGAAAAACGATGTTGATCCTGACACATCAGCTGAAGAATTAGAGCTTGAGTCGGTCTCTGGCCGCAGTGCCAGAGGCATAAAAATTGACAACAATGGTAACGGCACTTTTACCTATCAACCAAAAGAAAACTTTTTTGGTCAAGACTCGTTTTCCTACATCATAACTGATGGTCAAGGTGGTAGTAGTGGTGCCACGGTCGACTTAATTATTGAACCAGTCAACGATCCACCAATTCCAACGGCAGATCTGGCTGAACTGCCTGAAGATACGCAAGGTTATCCAATTGATGTTTTAATCAATGATACTGATGCTGACGGGGATAAACTAATTGTACTATCTGTTTCAGAGACCCAAAATGGTCAAATTGATCTGGATACTATGACCTATATTCCCAATTCTGACTTCAGTGGTGAAGATCAATTCACCTATATCGTCAGCGACGGTAAGGGGCAATCAGCTGAAGGGAACGTTACTATTAAAGTGATGGCGGTCAATGATCTTCCTGTGGCAGTCAAAAAGTCGATTGCTATAGATGAAGACACCTTGATTGAATTAACTCTAGAGGGAAGAGATGCGGATAAGGATGATTTGCTCTACGAAATTTCCAAGGAGCCCTTAAACGGAAAGTTAGATGGAGATAGAATAGACTTGCCATTTACTAACGGGAAACATCCTAAATTTATCTATCGACCCTACAACAATTATTATGGTGATGACTATTTTAGTTTCCGCGTTAGCGACAACAATTCATCCAGTTTGGTAGCTAAAGTATCGATTACGATCAATTCAGTTTATGATCCACCACAATTTGTGACAACGAAAGATGAAATTAGTGGCCAATACAAAACAGGTCAGCCGATTGAAACCCTAATTCGGGTTATCAATTTTGAAGAAGAAGAACTCACTTATACTACAACAGGTTTGCCGTCAACGGTTGTTAATCATCTGCGACCAGTTTTGGGTGGTGTAGTGTTTAAATGGTTACCAACCTATGCGCAAGTCGGCAGTTATGACGTTACGCTGAAGGCTGGTGAGAGCGAATTAGAATTCTCAATGGAAATCGTACCGGTCAATCGAACACCTCAGTTAGATCCAATTGATAATATTGTTGATAACAACGATAAACCGAGCATTTCAGTACCACTTCAAGCCTACGATCCTGATCCAGAATCGGAACTAACATTTAAAATCTCTCGATTAGGAGCTAGTGGAGATAAACCGGTAGTCAGTACACCAACCTTAAAACCGGATGCAGAAAATGGTGGAACTTCTGCTACTGCCTCTCTAATTTGGGAACCGGATATGTCCAAAAATGGCGGAAGGGTAACTGAGTTTATTTTGACTGTTAGCGACGAAAAGGGACTACAAGCTAAACACCAATTTTCAATTGGCTTAGGTGAGGTTAACACTCCGCCGACAATTGCTTTGGAGCAAACTGTTTACAATGTGCGTGAATCAATTCGATCCGCGCTACAGAGTTCGCAGAACCGACTTTTGGGAAATTCTAAACCCTCTTCAGATGACACCGTATTAATCCAATTCCAAGCCCAAGATGCAGAAAAAGATAAACTTCGATTTGAAGCTGATTCTTTGCCAGAAGGATCTATTTTAGACGAAGAGACAGGCCTATTTACTTGGATGCCAGATACCAAAGCTGGTGATGGCCCAGGCGGTGCTAAAATTTGGACGCTCTTATTTCGGGTTGTTGAAGATCACCAAGATAAGAGAGAATCATTGTATGATGAAATATCAGTTCGGATTCGGGTAAAAGACAGAAATATTCTGCCCGTTTTGTTAGCTGACTCACAAGGAAAACTAAAAACCATTGACCAAATTCCAGACCAAGTAGCAAAAGAAGGTCAAAAGTTAGTTGTTCCGCTTCAAGCCTTGGATTACGACGGCGACAAAATAAGTTTTATTCTGAGTGGAATGCCACTCGGAGCGAAAGTTATCAACATCAGCCCAGGTCGAGCGAAATTCGAGTGGACACCACCTTTTGATGCGGCGGGTCGTAAGCCGATTGAAGTTTTAGTCAAAGCATTAGACGCCAAAGGTGCAGTTACGACTAGAGAACAATCCAAATTTCCCAACAGCATCCCTTTCAATATCACTGTCGCGAACACAAATCAACCACCTAAGCTAATCGGTGAACTAGTTGATCAGTCGATCAATGAAGGGAAAGCCTTACAATTCCCTCTGGTTTTTACTGACCCAGACTTAGCTGAAAACCCGGAAGAGACTATCAGTCTAACACTAGAAAACACACCGGTGGAAAGCGAAGGTTTGGGCGTAGCACAGGTAATTGATAATGGCAATGGAACTGGGGCCTTCAGTTGGCAAATGACCTTCGAATCCTCTATTCCGGAAGGATATCAGCCGATCATAGTTGCTACTGACAGTCAGGGGGCCAGAACCGAGGTTTCTTTCCAAATTATTGTTAGCGACGTCAATCGTCCACCACAATTCGGCTTAGTCGAAGTACCACCAAGAATTGTTGAAGGCGATGAAATCGTTATTCCACTTCGCGCTAAAGATTTGGATAATCCTGATGAACCACTGCATTTTTCCGCTCGCATCAAAGGCGGAGAACTCAAAGACCAATATCAGGTTGCAGGATCTGACTTACTGCTCTACACAAGAATAGGAGATGCTGGAGCCTATACTGCAAAGTTGTCTGTTTTTGATAGTCAGAAAGCCAGCTCTGACATGATGGTTGATTTAATTATACGACCACGTAATTTGCCCCCAATAATCAAAAAACTACCACCAGCAATCAACGTTGTTGAAGGTGAGGATATCAAGCTAGCGGTGGCATTCGAAGACCCAAATGAAAATAAGCTACAGACTAACTTTCAGATTGAGCCCAAAGTTAGTGAAACCAAATTCGAAACAGGCTTATTTCAGTGGGCAACCAAAGTTGGTGCTGTTGGCCAATATAAATTAACTTTTAGTGTATCTGAAACCGAAACGACAGAAAAATTTAAAGCTATTGCCACCACTCAAATAATTGTGGCGGAACGTGGAAAAATTAATATCAGCAATCCCCAGGTCAAATTTACTGGCGGAATTGTACAAATTGGTTTCGATCTTGACGTTGGTAAGGGAGGACGAGCCGATGTTGACTTCGCAGTAGAAGTCAAAGGTAAGTTTTTGCCAATTGATAGCCTAAAACAACTACCAACCACCAATAAGGTTAGTTACGAATGGGATAGCCGAATCTCCAAAAATGGGGTGCCGGTTTTGGGACTGACTAGTCGTCCTTACTATCGTCTTCGTTTAATTGCTACCGATGGAAAAGTTTCTAGTCCTCCGGTCATTATTGGTCCTGTTCTGATTGATAATCAACCACCTAAATTAAGTTTGCCTGAAAAACAATCAACGGTTACTGAGGCTGGCACTGGTAATGTAGCCCTTATAGATGTTGTAGCTGTTGATAATGACCAAATTAGTCAATTACAGATTGTCTTTGTTGATCGAACCGAGCGTGCTAACCTAGGACACAAGCCCAATGTCTATCAGGCGCAAGTGATTGTGCCGAGCAGTCCAATCGATTTAATGAGGTCAGCTGGAATTACCAGCATCACACTCGATATGCTTGCTAATGGAATTGATTATCCCTACCATTTCGAAGCGACAGATTTAGCTAACAACAAAACCTTATTCCCACCACAAAAAGACAAGCCACTAATTTTACGGCTGAAAGATACTTTGCCACCAATAGCCGAAATTACACCCAAATCAATGATTGTTAGTCAGGGTACAGAAATTACTCTCAACGGCCGAGATTCCAGCGACAATAGCCAAAGAGTGATAGAATACATGTGGGACTTGGATGATAATGACGGTATAAATTTTGATCAACATGGTATAACAGGCAAAATTGTGACATTCACTGCTAGTAAATCGGTCTTGGCATCTTTAAGGGTGAAAGATCCTGCCGGCAATACAGGAACTCAATCAATCCCAATAACTGTTATTGACAAAACACCTCCAAATCCGCCTACTTTTAATTCCTTTAAACCGGCAATTATCTCCGAAAGACAAGCAACAATTTACGGTTTGACAGAACCACGAGCCGAAGTTGAAATTTTGGTGCAGGGCACGACACAACTCACACAGTTGGTTACAGCAGATGTCGAAGGCAACTTTAGTTTACTGATCGAGAACCTTGAAGACAGTACTTACAAAATTGGCGGGACTGCCACAGATACTGCGGGTAATACTAGTTTGCAGGCTCAGCCAGTTACTCTGATCGTCGATACTGTCCCACCACAAGTCAATATAGTTTTCGATGTCCAACCAGTAGCTGGTCAGGCCAATCGTTTGCAAGCAGCCAGTGAAATTGCAAATGTTCGGCCACAGATTCCAATAGAAATTACCGACCGAGGAGGATTGGCATTTATAGATTTATTTCTATTGGAAGGTTACGCTGAAGTTTCTTTGGATGGTGGAAAACGTCGCAGTGGGCGAGGGGGATTTAATCTAACGGAGAAAGTAATTCCACTCAGAGACTTAGTAGACGGAGCTACTTACCAAGTCAAGGTAGTGGCTTTAGACTTAGCCCAACAAAGAACAGAAACCAAAATGGAGTTTAGAATTAACCGAAACGCTCCAGACCGAACTGCTCCACAGGTTGTTTTTACCTCTCCTGGTATCGAAGGTATGTTCACCGGCAACGCCAACTTACCAATTCAAGTTAATTTATCAGACGCTGAAAGTGGTCTCAATCTCAATTTGGAACATATCAAGCTAAACTTAGCCCAAATAACAGATGGTAAAACTATTCCAATTCAGGATTTTTCATTAGATAGTAGCGATAGTAAATCAGCACGCCTAATGACATTCCCACTCGAACCACTGCCAACAGGTCAATATAGTATTTCCATTACTGTTCAGGACCAAAACGAAAATATCAAGCAGATGGATCGTTCGTTCCAAGTGTTGGGTATACCACCAACTCCGACTATCCCCCAGCTCAATCGGCTTCAGGAAGCAGAACCAACAAATGATGTTCAAGGAACCTCTAATCAATACATTAAAACCTCAACCACCACCATTGAGGGACAACTCGACATCACTTTCATGCCAGGTGGTGGAGTTGTTGAGTTCTTTGTTAATGGAAATGTAGTTACCACGGCACCAATCGATGCGCTGACCGGTAATTATGTTGCCAAAGTGCCACTAGTTGAAGGGAAAAACGAAATTATGCTAGTTGCGGTTAATGTTATTCGCAAGAAAAGCTCACCTTCTGCTCCCACGCATCTAGTTTTGGACACTCAATCTCCTATTTTCGAAGCTCTTGAACCAACTAATGGTGCAGTCTTGAAGCAAGTGAACGAAATTCGAGCTGTAATAAAAGACTCAACCGTTATCTCCTCGGCTATCAGTGGCGTTGATGTCTCCTCACTTGAAATAACACTCGACAATCAACTTTTACCGGCTAATGATGATAAAACACCGGATATTGATGGGTGGCAATATGACATCTTGTCAGGGCAACTCATTGTTCCGATTACAACACCTTTAGGTGATCAAACATCACATACTATTAAAATTCAGTTAGCTGATCGGTTGGGTAATTTAGTGGTTGGCAGTAGCATTTTCAAGATTGAAACAGACTTGGAAGATACAACAAAACCGGTGGTTTCTGGTGTGAGCCCAACCGAAGGCTCAACCGTTAACGGTGATGATTTGGCTGACCCCGAGTTCGCCTTACGGGGTTCTGCTTATGATATTGATAGCGGACTGGCTGAAGTACAAATTCGATTGGACGGAAAAACCATAGATTCCAAAATTTTTGCCTATCGAAGCCAACAAAAATTTGAAGATCCAGGGAAAATTGAATTTCGACCCGATACTATTACAGACGGGGACCACTTGTTAACCATCTACGCTCGAGACAAATCGGGAAACGAAAAACTGGTTCACTCCAAATTCATAGTTGATAGTGGAACACTAAAACCCGTACTTACTCCACTTCCTCAATATTTAAGCAAAAGAAGAGTATTGTTGACCGGTACAGCAGAACCGTTAGCCCAAATACAGATTTTGGTTAATCAAAAACCTGCCGGTACAGTTTTTGCCAATGATGAAGGTAAATTCAGTCAAGCGGGTTTAGCACTAGACGAAGGTTCCAATATTATTACTGCTATTGCTAGTGATAAAGGCAATAATGTCAGTTCTCCAGCAGAATCTTTGTCGGTACTAGCGGATATTCGTCAACCATTGGTGGGGAATCCTGAACCCAAGCCAGGCATCAACCTAAGTCAATCGGTATTTACCATTGGAGCTGATTTAGGAGATAATCCCGGTGGTAGTGGGATCGATATCGCTAGCATTCAACTAATACTGGACGGAAATAAAAATCTATATGAATTTGATTACGATTTGGAAAAACAGCGAATTAGCTACACACCAGCGGGTGATTCCACTGAATTAGCAGAATTCGCCGAAGGTTCACATGCTTTTCGTATAGTTGTATCCGATTTAGCCGGTAACACGACGACCTTCAACTCAGGTCAATTCTGGGTTAATTTCACCCCGCCTACCATTAGCCAAAATCTGCCACAAGAAGGGGACATACTTTCCAATGGTGAAATCGAAATAACAATTTTATCAGAAGAAAAAGATTTGTCAGACCCAGCTTTCAACCTCCGACTAGTAACTGATAAAGACGAAACAATACCAATTGATCAAGAATATGAACATCAGAAAGGACGGTTAAGAGTCCAGCCCAAAAAACCATTGGAAGACGGTGAATATGCCTATCATCTAACGGCAACTGATCTTGCTGGTAATCAAAGCAAAAAAACAGTCCACTTCAAAATTGACTCTCAAGTCGAAGATGATAGCCCACCGACAATCATGCCCCAATTTCCTCGACCGGGCCAAGAGGTTAGCTCAACCAATTTTATGGCTATGGAGTTTCAGGTGGTGGATTCTGATAGCCAAGTTGGTTTTGAGGAAATGAGTGTTGAAATCAACGGTGTGGTATACAATGAATTATTTGGACCGGGGAGTGCCAACCGCTTCAATCGTAATACCGGCGATGTCATTCTGTATGCTCGTTTGCAGTTGGAACTAGGCGGATTAGAAGACCCACTAGAACTAGGCGGACTGGAAGACCCACTAGAACTAGGCGGATTAGAAGATCCACTGGAACTGGGTGCTTTGGAACGACCACTGGAACTAGCAACTGGTTTAAATGCAGTTAGTATTACTGTCCCAGATATGACTGGTAACTTTAGTCAGTTTACAATGAACTTTGATGTGACATTGGAATCACCTACTGCACCAGAGATAATGGCTGAGCCCCCTCCCCCACCTCTAGCTCCTGGCATTGAACGTCGTTTTGGGGCATTCTACGGTGGCCAAGTTGGTATTATGCCACACACCGTTCGAGCAGGTGAAGCCTTCGACATATCATTTAACGCTAACCAAGATGTGGTAGCAGCATTCCTTGATTTAGCACAACTAGATTCGACTTTGCCACAGGATGAAGTTGGCCTAGGTCAAGAACCACCACCTTGGGCAGACGACAGTGATAAAAAAACGATTTGGGAGCAGATCAAAACTATTCCACAGGAACGACCAGACCTAGATATCGACCTATTCAAATTATTCTGGCTGAAATTGGACAAAATCTCACCTAAACCATACGCTGTTCCAGCTAAGGCTGAACGTTATCAAGCCATATCTGAGGTGTCGGAATCTTCTCAAATCATTCCTGGTGACAAGACAATCCGTCTGTTTGTAGTTACAAAAGATGCAAATTCAGAGCAATACTGGGTCGATTATCGGCAAATTTTTGTTGGTTTTGAAAATCCAAAGGTGGACGGCGGAAAAAATACCAACCGACAACAACGAGGACGTCAAGCTTCCCGTCTATTTACCAATCGAATGGTCAGTAGTGCAACAAACCAAGAAGACCAGATTGCTATAGGCGACTTTGAGTTTGAGGCTTATTTTATAGAAATCAACGAGAAGAACGGAAAAGTTTATACTAATACGCCTGAAGTACCATTGGTTGGACAGATGACAGAAGAAGCAGGTGGTCGGCAGACAGAAGTCGAGATATTTGTCAATGATAATACTATGGGCATTGCCAACGTTAGCCCAAGTGGCGTTTTCACTTTACCTAGAATTTTGCTGGACGATGGAACTAATAAGGTCACGGCCTTTTCACGCAGTGAGTCGCAACTCCAAAGTCCGGTCTCACCACCTATGGTTTATTTTCTAGATCAAGAAGCGCCAAAAGTTAAGTTTGTCGAACTACCGACCCATGCTAGTCTAGCCACACAAAAAATCAATATACTTTACAAAGATAATAGCAATACCACACCACAATCCATTACATTAGTACTAAATGACGTTGCTATGGCTCTTGACGTCAGTACTAGTGAATCTGAACTGACAATAGACTTGGCTGATGGCACTAATAACCTTGGTTTGTCTGCTATCGACTTAGCAGGTAATGTTAGTGAAGTGGTAGAAACAACGCTTACTCTTAGTACCTCACCTCCACAAACAGCTCCAACCGACCTAAAAGGTGGTCTTGGTTTTTCCGGTTCAGAACTTGTTATTCGATGGACAGCTGATGCCAACGCTCAGTCTTATAACGTTTATCGAGCAGAAAGTGAGATTTTCGATGCAACCTTTCTAAAACCATTTCAACCCAAGTTAAGTCGGACAACTTTTACAGATGTCAATGTTGATCTAGGTACAACCTACTTCTATGCACTAACATCAATTAGTCCTTCCGGTCTGCCAGGTGCTGTAACTTCGGAAAACATCAATGTTACGATCATTTCGGCATCCAAAGGTGGAACTGCGGCTTTAGCCGATGGTACTAGATTTTCAGCTAAGCGAAGAGCTATTTCTCGTGATGCCACCCTTTTTACAGCTGTTTCGCTTCTATCTGTACCGGACGATGAGTTACCGTTGCTTCCTGGTGCCATCGAAAATACTGGTCGTCAGTTCCGTGCTATTTCTCAAAGTGGGGATTTTTTCAATGATAAATTTAGTAAATCGGCAACGGTAGCAATTGCCTATCCTCAGGAACTTAACCCAGCTGATCTTAGCTTGTTCCGTCTGGTTGATGGTAAAAAATGGGAGCAAATCTCTAACGCAAAAATAGATGAACAGAAAGAAACTTTTATTTTTAGCACTAAATACTTTGGGACCTATCGTCTGTCGGGTTCAGTTGGTCGACCTTGGGATATCAATGCAGATGGTCGAATTGATATTCAAGACTTGGTTACTGTGGCGAACAACTTTAGTCAAATCGGAGCTAACCTGATGGGAGATGTCAATGCTGACGAAGTGGTCAATATTCAGGATTTAGTGACTGTGGCTATTCACTTTGGCGAAGTTTACGAAGATCAACCTGCCACGGCACCGCAGGTTGAAATTGAATCAGCTAGTATCGCAATCGGTTTGGAAGCTAACATTTCCAACTCATCAGAAAACATTTCATCTCAAATGTTGGAATTAACGATCAACACTTCAAAAATAGATGCTAATTGCCAAATTGCAGGCTATCAATTTGATCTAGACTACGACCCTTATCTCTTGACCATTGTCAGTATTGACCGTTCTGGAGACCAAAAACTAGATCGTGTCAAACCTTTACTGGAAATAGGAAAAATCAAAAATGTGACAGGATTGTGTATCGATAATCAGGTTACTAACTCAACTCAAGCCCAGCTAGCACAGATCGTCTTCCGTTTGAAAGGGCCAGCAGTGGAAGCTGTTAATTCGATCCGAGTTCAAAATCTAGCCTTGGCTGATACTGATTCAAAACTGATACCAGTCTATATTAAAACTGATGTCAACTACGATGAAAAAACACCGACAACACTAACTTTTGAACTGGGTCAAAATTACCCTAATCCATTTAACCCTGAAACTTGGATTCCCTACCAACTACCAACCGATGCTGAGGTGGAAATCGAAATTTATAATGCTACGGGGGTATTAGTGCGTGGTCTCAAACTTGGGCTCAAATCGGCAGGGAACTATACCACTATGGATCGAGCTGCTTATTGGAATGGACACAACCAGCAAGGTGAACAGGTCGCCAGTGGGCTTTACTTTTATCGATTAAAAGCCAGTTTGCTAACTCAGACAGATCAACCGAATCCCATTTGGCAAGCAAATCGAAAGATGATCGTACTCAAATAAGCCGTATTTCTCCCAAGACATTGTGCGGCTTGATAAGTTATCATGTACTTTACCTAATTTGATATTCAACTGATATGATTGAAACGTTTTTGAATGGTAACTTAGATTTTGTACGAGGTAATTTTTCGGATAATCAGGATTACTATCATCAAATTTCTCAGCGACAAAACCCAAGCTTACTTTGGATTGGTTGCGCCGATTCTAGGGTTTGTCCAACAACCATTACCAACAGTCGCTTAGGACAAATTTTTGTTCATCGGAATATTGCTAACATTGTCTCAACTGGTGATGCAAGCCTCTCCGCAGTTTTAGAATATGCCATCAGGCATCTGAATATTTCCGATATTGTTGTCTGCGGGCACTATAATTGTGGTGGTATTCAGGCTTTAGATACTGGAGACAACTCCCCTGTTATCGAAAACTGGTTACAATCGGCAGTTGCGATTTTAGATACAATTCAAGCTGAAGGAGAATTACCCTCAAAAGAAAGACAACGGCGATTGGTCGAAGCCAACGTTCGATTGCAAGTAAAACGACTGTTTGATTTCCCAATTGTAAGAAATCACAGCGAAAACCTGAGATTACATGGTTGGATCTATGATCTCGAAACTGGCAAATTAGCATCTGTCTGTTAATCGGAAAACCAAGAATAAAGATGAAAATCCGTAATCGAAACGACGGTTTTTTATTTGTTAATCAAATTTGCTCGATTATCAATGCAATCAATCAAAAGAACATATGGGAAAGATGAAGTGAGCAAGTTAAGATTGTCTCTAGTTAGGCGTCATCCATTTCTAGTGCCAAATAATTCAGAAAACTATCATTATATGCCAAGGAGATTTCGATTTGAACAAAAAACAACTTATACTAACTTTAAGCCTAGTTCTAACCTACTTATTAATTGGATGCTCAGTTGTTACCAAATCAGTTTCAACAACAAACAAGGATAAGCATCATATAACCGATGTTGATAGCCATGGTAACATCATTATTGGATCCATTAATAAAGATCAATATCCTAACTTGAAGGTCGGACAAACTTTGCGAGTTCAATTTGGTAACGGTAAAGAAATAACTTGTCCATTAGTTGTCGACTATGGAGATGTGCCAAAAGGCAAGTATCTAG
>CAYVHK010000081.1:0-18950 GCA_964451145.1 uncultured bacterium
GGTGAAAGTGACTATTTTCCCATATCACACTTGGTTGCCAGATGCACACGTCCAAGCACCAACGGCAATAAGTGTAATACTAGCTGGAATTTTGCTGAAGATGGGAACCTACGGTTTAGTGAGAATCAATGTAACGATGCTACCCGAAGGGATGGCCGCTTCAGCTAGCTGGCTGGCAATTTTAGCAGTTATCAACATCATTTACGGTTCTCTGTGTGCTCTTTTTCAAACCGACTTTAAGAAAATGGTTGCCTATTCGTCTATCGGACATATGGGTTTTGTAATTTTAGGTATCGCTGCTTTAAACAAACCCGGTATTACTGGAGCTATCCTGCAAATGTTCAACCACGGGGTTATCAGTGCGATGTTATTTCTGTTGGTCGGCGTTATATATGATCGAGCCCATCATCGAGATATCAACGGTTTTGGTGGGCTTGGTGCTAAGATGCCTATCTATACTGGTATTACAACGCTAGCCTTTATGGCTTCTCTCGGCTTACCTGGTTTGAGCGGTTTTGTAGGTGAGGCATTGTCGTTATTGGGAGCATTTGACGGCGCTTTCGATAATGCTAAATTTTTGACGATTCTTTCTACCATTGGTATTGTGATTGGAGCCGCTTATTTTTTATGGACATTACAACGCATTTTTCTGGGCCAACTCAATCCTAAATACGAGGAAATAAAAGATATCCAACTCCATGAAATTGCAACACTTCTACCTCTTGGTGTGCTGACTATTCTTCTTGGCGTGTGGCCACATTTCATTATCGACATGTTTGACCAAAATGTCGATGCAATTGTCAAGGCCGTGGATGCTACTAGCAAAGCCGTTGGCATTCTACCATAGGTCAGCAATCAAGGACCTGTATAGTGAATAGCATTGATAGTCTCCAGTATTTTGTTCCTGAATTGCTTATCATTGGAACCGCCTTACTCGCTATTATTTATGACCTGACACCTAGTAAACATAACAATGGAACGGCATATATCGCTCTGGGTGGAATTGTTCTGACGTTAATTGCCATTTTTTCTACTGGTTTACCCTCAGAGTCTTTGTTTAGTGGTATGATCCAAATAGATGGATTTGCCATCTACTTTAAGGTAATTGTTTTAGTGGCGACGGCTGCCACAATTATTTTCTCAATGCAGTCGGATGAACTAGATCCTAATACCAAGGGCGAATATTACTCAATTTTAATTGCCGTTAATTTGGGAATGTTTATGATGGCGGCTTCAACTAACTTACTCCTAGCTTATTTAGCTTTGGAAACTGTGTCAATAGCCTCATATATTTTAGCTGGATTCCTGACGCATAACCGCCGATCTAGCGAAGCAGCCTTCAAATACATCATTTACGGTGCGGTGGCTTCAGGTACGATGCTATTTGGCCTATCGCTTATTTTCGGTTTAACTGGTACAGCCAGTATTCCAGAAATTGGTACCAAGCTAGCTGAAGTAGTTGCCGATCCTAGTTCTCGCTTAGCAGTCACCGTTGCAACTGTTTTTGTCTTGACAGGTCTTGGTTACAAGATTGCTTCAGTACCTTTCCACATGTGGGGTCCAGATGTGTATGAAGGAGCACCAATTCCAGTGACGGCTTTTCTCTCTGTTGCTTCTAAAGCGGCAGGTTTTGCCTTATTGATCCGCATCTTTTATCTTGGATTCGGACAAATCACTGATCTCAGTGCTACAAATTGGACTTTATTGTTAGCAGTTGTGTCTGCTTTAACCATGACCTTTGGTAATTTGGCCGCTTTACCTCAAAATAATGTCAAGCGTCTATTAGCCTATTCGAGCATTGCTCATGGTGGTTATTTGTTAATGGGAGTTGTGTTGTTGAATGACACTGGTATTAAGGCCATTCTATTTTATTTGACTATCTATCTCTTCATGAATTTGGGAGCTTTCTTTGTAGTTATTCTGGTTGCTAATCAGCTGGGTGGCGAAATGATTCATAACTATCGCAACCTGATTTCTCGAGCACCACTTTTGGCCGTCTCAATGGCGATTTTCCTTTTCTCACTAACGGGTTTACCACCTCTTGCCGGTTTTAGTGGAAAATGGGTCTTGTTTACTGCGGCGCTTGAAGGGAATCTCTATTGGCTAGTTATTGTTGCTGCACTCAATAGTGCGGTTTCACTTTATTATTATATACGTATTGTCAAGGCGATGTTCTTCGAACAAACGGATGACGAAACCGTATTAGCGTTTTCTTTTGGGAACCAATTTCTTTTATTGTTTTTTGTGGTTCCAACAATATTGTTGTTTATCTTCTGGGAACCCTCTTATGGAATAATTGAAACTGTACTTAAAGATTTCACTCCAACCTATATTGGTAAGATAACGGCTATTATTTCTCAGTAATTTTTCTGTCTAGAATATTTGTTAGTTACTGGGTTCTTTCAGAATCGAGTTTACTTACGGGTGGTAATTTGCTCTACATGTTCTAGAACAACCGACCGTGGACAGAGTTTAACAAACAACCAAGTTCCTGGAGCTGAGATTAAGAATAGACCAATCAACAAATCATCAAACCGTGTTAAAATGTGAAAATCGGGTAGAAAGTCGATAGGGAAAACAAAGTAAGCTACGGCAAAAGCGCACGCTACGGCTTCGGCTAAAACCCAAACAGCCTTAATATGAATTGGCACTCGAATATCTTTGAACAGTCGCCAAGCCAATTTGACAAAATTGGGAATGTTAAGTAGGAAACGTAAAAAACGGAGGTTCCTGCTCGGGCGAAAGTTGAAAAAAGAGTGATTCATTGAAGTTAACTCGGATATCTTCCAAATTATAACTACTGTTCTTCCATATTTCAAATCCTGTGAATGTTCGTAGAGTTGCCCTCAACTGTTTAGACCAACTTCAGCATCCTGATAGTCGTATTTCCACGGTCATCCGACGTCTTGAGACACGTGTCCGTTCTGTTGATCTTAATTTGCTGCACGAACTGGTTTATGGCACTATTCGCTGGCAAGGTCAACTAGATTGGGTGCTAAGTTCTTTTGTTCCTAGGCGTTTTCGGCTACCTTCTCGCCTACGAAATATCTTGCGACTCGGTGCTTACCAACTTCTTCATTTGGATCGGATACCAATTCATGCTATTATTTATGAGGCTGTGGAACTGGCAAAACCTCAAATTAAAACATCGCGTTTTGTTAACGCTGTTTTACGTAATCTATCTCGGCATATCGACGATTTGTCGTTTCCTGATTCGATAGAAGAACCAATAAACTGGCTAAGCGCATCTCAATCTTACCCTAAATGGCTAATTGAACGATGGGTTTCGGAATTTGGTTTGGAATGGACAACCAGTTTTTGTCAATTCAGTAATAATCCCGCACTATTAACTATACGCACTAATACTTTAAAAATTAACCGGCATGATCTAATTCAAATATTATTGAACGATGGTGTAGAAGCACATAAAACCACAATAAGCCCAGATGGTATACAATTATCGAATGTTGGGGACTTTGTACAGTCAACTAGTTATTCTCAGGGGTTGTGTCAAATCCAAGATGAAGCAGCCCAAATGGTTGCCCATATCGCTGGCATAGAAGAAAAAAAAACTCAGTTAATTGTTGATGTTTGTGCTGCTCCTGGTGGAAAAACAACGCATTTAGCTCAGTTAATGAGGAACAGCGGTTGTATTGTGGCAATAGATACAACCACTCAAAAAATAAAACTGGTTGAGGAAAATTGTCAGCGTCTTGGTATTACAAATGTAGAAACCGTTGTTGCTTCTGCATTAGATCCAGTTATTTTACCACTAACAGAGGCTGATGTTGTCTTGATTGACGCTCCTTGTTCAGGTTTTGGTACATTGAGACGACATCCTGATATTCGTTGGAAAAAGAAATCTAATCAAATCAGTGAATTAGCAGATTTGCAATTTCAGTTTTTGGCTAATGTTGCAAATCAAATTCGTCCTAGTGCAACCATTGTTTATAGTACTTGTACGACTGAAGTTGAAGAAAATCAAAAAGTAATCTTTCGTTTTCAAAACGAATACCCCAATTTTTCTATTGAACCTGTTAGTTCTTTTTTACCAAAAGAAAATGAAATTATGCAGACAGAAGAAGGTTACTGGCAGACGTTCCCGCATTTACATAATATGGATGGGAGTTTTGCTGTTCGATTAAGAAAAACATAAATTAAACTTAAGATAATCTTGAAGGAGTTAAAATCATGAAATTTGGCATGAATCTGCTACTTTGGAGCGGTAATATCGGTGAAGAGTACTATCCTGTTTTGGAAAAGTTGAAAACAATTGGTTATGATGGTGTAGAAGTTCCTTTGTTTGAGTACGATGTTAACCAATGCAAAAACCTCGGTGAGCAGTTGGATAAACTTGGTCTTGAACGTACGGCGGTGACAGTTCGTAATGTTGAAGATAATCCAATCAGTTCTTCTGCTTCCATTAGAGCCAATGGAATAAAGCTAAACAAACAAGCTTTGGATTGTTGTCAAGCTCTAGGAGCTAAGTTTCTCTGTGGTCCTTACCATTCAGCCTTGGGAGAATTCAGTGGAGTAGGGCCAACTGTAGACGAAAAGCAATGGGGAATTGAGAGTATGCGAGCCGTCGCTGAATACGCTCAAATTTGCGATGTAACACTGGCTGTCGAATATCTTAACCGTTTCGAATGTTATTTTCTTACTTCAGCCATTGATACAGCGAATTTCATAGATGCCGTTGACCATCCAAATTGTCAGATGATGTACGATACTTTCCATGCTAATATTGAGGAAAAGAACGTGGGAGAGGCTATTCGTTCTTGCTCTCAGCAAACAGCACATGTTCACATTTCGGAAAATGACCGAAGTACGCCTGGTAATGGTTTAGTCCGGTGGGATGAAACTTTTGATACTTTGAAAGAAACTGGTTACGACGGTTGGATGGTTGTTGAGGCTTTTGGCTTAGCACTACCAGAATTAGTTGCTGCTACCAAAATTTGGCGACGCATGTATGAAAGTGAAGAACAGTTAGCCAAGGATGCTCTCAAGTTTATGAAAACAGAATGGGAAAAGCGAGCGAGCCTGAATATTCTATAAAAATCTGCAGCTAGATAGAAACTAGCCTTGGCATATTGAATTCAAGCGGCATCTCTATAATTAAAAATAAAAAATTGTGAATTAACATCATCAGTAGAATATTTTTTTTTGGATCGTCGTGTTTATGTTGCCTTGTGTATTCCGAACTAAACTTTACTTTTGATGTCGCCCACTGAACTTTCTTTCTTAATCCCTCAGTTTGGTCTTGGTTATTTTCTGAATATTGGGAGAAGGAAGTAGTGCTATAATCGAATACCAATAAAAAGGGCCGTAACGCTGCGTTACGGCCCTTTTTATTGGTTTGATACGAAACAGAATTTAATTAATATTAGCTGACTTGACTTTGGCCCAAGTAGTTGTCATTTTGTGCTTGGCATCAACGTTAAAAGTGCCATTCTCTTGCAACCAATTGACCATAAATTCACCTACACCAATTCCGCGAATGTCTGGCTTATCAGGCCATTTTGGCTTGGCAGCTTGCCACATGGCGGCAATCATACCGTTACCGTCTTTACCAGCTTTTTTCATAATTGCTACTGCAGGGTCAGCATCGTCGCCGTCCTCACCAAACAAGACTAAGTCCCAATCCGAGCCTTTGAACTGCTCAGTGTGCCAAGGTCGGTCAGACTTAAACGCCTTCATCGATGGAATATACTTTTTACCATTAGCATTGGGCTTGATATTACCAGAGCGAGAGCCAAAGCTCAGTCCCTTGATGTCAAAGACATTAGCAGCGCCAGATGGACCGTTGTTGGGACTACGAACACCGCCTTCATAACTCATGTAATAAATCCAGTCTGCTACGTTGATATGGACATTTCCAGCTTCGATAAAGTTTTCAATATTGGAACCATCTGGCTTTTTGTTAGGGAACGGATAAAAAGCGCTAGGACAAGTTCCACTATCAGTGATAACTACGTCTTGCTGACCATTACCGGTGTGATCTTTTAGCCATTTGCCTAATGGAGAATCATCCCCTTCCTCGTCGCCATCACCAAAATCTTCAATTTTGTTGAACATTGCTTTAACACCTTGGAATCCGTCAATGGCTTTTACATTGGCTGCCACTGCACCACCGGCAATCCAACCTGGGTTGGTAGGACCTGAATAATGAGCAAGGTCGTTGGCTTGTACTAAGATCGGCAATACCAACAGACACAACAGAGACAATAATACTAATTTTTTCATCTTAGACTTTTTATACTCCTTTAGAATCTGATATTTCTATCTTGATACTCAAGATAAATCATGATCATGTTTAATACACTTCCCACCCCGAAGAATTGGGAAAACACAACAGATTTATACTGCTACCCGAGAGTTTAAAGAGAGACCAACTCAATTGGTCTAAAATGCTCCTGAGTCCAGGGCGGGCAGATTCTACCACAATAGGTAAAACTTATCAACAATAATAACGTGCGCCTTGATCTGAAGTTTACTTCGACTGAAGCCTTGCTATTAGTGGCTAATTCGATTAGCCCGCTTTAATGCTGCCCAAACAGTGGTTTGCTTCAACTTTGGGGAGACCGCTAAATTAACCTCATTTGGTGAATCAAATAGTCGCAGGTTGTCTATTTGATAGTGATGCAAATTGTTGGTGTGAAAGCCAATCACTCCCTTGGGATGTTTGCTCTTGGTATCTTTCCACTCCATCACCTTGGTTGAGGGTAAATCCTCTTTTTTCTTTATATAAAGCGTAAATGTATTACCTTTGCCTTGCAAGGAGAGAGTGTACCATTGTTTGGAAACTACCTCAATTGGAAACTCCTTACGTAGTTCCCGATACTCTTTCCAAGTTGCCCGATTTTCTCCATCCCGAATATACCAACGGGCATGGTTGCGTTTGCCCACCCCGTCTATGGGGGTAACGATCAATTGGTAAAACTTGAATTCTTTGGCGCGAAAGAGCAAATCCATTGAACTACCGGCATCAAAATCGTCCTGAAACAACTTAAAGTCAAATTGTAATCCGAAGTCTTTGGCTTCGATAATGCTATAGCCGAAGTCGCAGGGACAGTTACCATCGTTTTCCGGCTGGTTAATTTCCAGCACACCATTTTTAACTTTCCACGTTTCTTTTTGCCCAATCCAATATTTCTTTTTTAGTTTGCCATCGAAATCGTCGAACATTAATAGCTTTCCATAACTAATCGGTAGACATATGCTAACAAGCAGACTAGCAAAAAATAATTTTCGCATCACAAAATCCTTCTCCATGTTTACTTTGATCGGTTAACTTGAGTTGGCAATTATATCACAAATGGGGCTTTGAGGTTGAAAAATATGTAGTACACAAATGATAAACAAATGATTGACAGGTTAGGAAGAAAGTGTTAGGATCTGACTGTCAATGGAAGTAATTTTAAAAACTTTCACAAACGTAAAAAAGGAGTCAAGTTGGATGAAAAACCTTTTAACTGTTATTCTTCTGATAATGGTAATGATTGTAGGTTCTATTACTAAAACCGAGGCTGGTATCAAGGCTGGTGGAGGTTCTAGCTTAGCTATTTATTCAGGATCAACCAATGATGGTTGGATATCCCAAGCAGCAGCTGATGCCAATACTGATGTAATTATGAAAGATGCGCGGATCAAGAAATTATTTGGCAATATAACTGATTTTGAAGATAAAGATGTTATGGGTGAAGAATCCGCCTTAGCTACTTGGGCCAAGACACACACTGGCGATGGAAAACCGGATGTAATTATCACGGCCTGTGGTACTATGCCTAGCGCTTTATATCCCTTTCCTAATAAAAAACCTGACGGCTCCATCGGTGAGAATTTTGTTGAGGCTGGCAATATTTTGATTAATGTAGCTGATTGGATCGGCTATATGAGCTACGAAGGTGGTAAGAGAAGTCCTAACAATGGTCCATCCGGTGCCGCTAATATCTTCGACATTAAAGGACTCAGCTTTGGTTCTCGAAAAGGAGATATGAAGCCGACGGCAGCTGGCGAAAAGTATATTCCATCTTTAAAGCCTTTTAAATCCGATCGACCTTGGCATACTGAGCAATTCAAGGACTCAGACTGGGACCTGACTATTTTTGCCCAAGCTGATAAAGATAATGCTGATCCAGCAGTAGCTGTGAGCAAAACATCAGGCAAAGACGGAAAAGGAATTATTGCTGCTATGTGGCAAGCAGCTAAACCAAAATGGGCTGTTCAACCTGATCCGCGCGGGATTGGTGTCGTCGAGTTTATTGCTAATTGGCTAGATGAAACTGCTAAGCTCTCCACGGCTGTTGAGGTTGAAGATAAATTGACTACTACTTGGGCTGATATCAAAGAACGGTAGATGAATTAGAAAGAGTTTCTTCAATACCAGACGAAACTAAAAAAGGCCGTTGCCTCGATCGAGGTTGACGGCCTTTTTTATTGATTTTAGTTGATAAAAATTTAGTCTGAATAACATCCAAAAAATTGGGGGCAACTTTCTTGCGTATCTTTTTGAGCTCAGGCTAAAATGTAATTGTTCAAGGTTTTATTACCTTGGACTAAATGATAATCTAGTTAGTTCCAGTCGCTAGCTGCATTACAGTCTCTTCGCTAATTTGAGTATGATCTAGTTGCCCAGCTAAATTGCCTTTGTGCATAACAAGCACTCGATCCGAAATCCGCAAAATCTCCTCTAAATCACTGGAGATGGCTAAAATGGCAATGCCCATTTTGGCCATCTGATCGATTAGCTGATAGATTTCGCTTTTGGACATCACATCCACGCCCCTAGTTGGTTCGTCCAACAATAAAACTTTAGGCTGTATCGATATCCATTTACCTAAAACAACCTTCTGCTGATTGCCACCTGATAGTAAACTAGCCTCCTGGTTAACGGACGGAGTTTTAATACTGAGTTCATTGACCATCTGCTCTGATATTGATTGAACTTTCTCTCGTTGAATGAATTTGGCCGCTTGATATCGATTCAGGCTAGGCAGTGTGATGTTATCCCGAACTGAAAATTCTGTGATTAAGCCGTGTAATCTGCGATCTTCAGGTACTAAAAAAATACCAGATTCAATTGCTTTTGCGGGCGAGCACATTTTGACCACTTGCTGATCCACACGAATGCAGCCACTGGTTGGTTGACGTATACCGAAAATCGATTCAGCCAATTCAGTTCGACCTGCACCTACTAAGCCTGCCATTCCAACAACCTCGCCAGATCTGAGTGAAAAACTAATTGGATCACCGCTAAGTCCCGGCACGACCAAATCATCAACTTGAAGGCGTTCTTCACCGACTGGTCGCACTTTTGATTGATAAAACTGATTTGATTCACGTCCCACCATCAGAGATATCATTCGATGGTGTTCGATTTTCGATTTGGTTAATTCACCACTATTCTGACCGTCTCGCAAGACAATCACACGGTCGGCAATTTCGCGAACTTCCATCAGACGATGTGAAATGTAGACGATACCAACATCTTGTTCCTTCAACTCTCGAATCAGCGCAAATAACCGCAGCGTTTCATGTTGGGTTAGACTGCTGGTAGGTTCATCCATTATGATTAATCGAGCTGATTGAGAAAGAGCTTTGCCGATTTCGACCATCTGCTGTTGGCCGATTGATAATGTACGCACCAGCTGATCTGGAGATAAATCTAATGACAAGCGTGATAAGATCATCTCAGTTTTGCTGGTAATAGTTGCAAAATCGATCAAATTCAACGGATGAAACCGTTTCGGCTCTCGTCCCAGAAAGATATTGGCCGCAATACTAAGGTTATCGGCTAAATTGAGTTCTTGGTGGATAAAAGCGATGCCCAGATCGGTAGCAGAAGCAACGGAAGGAATTACGACCGGTTGTCCATCAAGCAGAATTTCTCCTGCATCTGGTTGGTGAACACCAGCTAGAATACGCATCAGAGTACTCTTTCCTGCCCCATTTTCGCCAATAACAGCCACCACCTCACCAGATTGAAAGGTTGCTGTCACATTATTGACAGCATGTACACCGGGAAAATGCTTGTGTATCTCTCGAGCTATCAGAAGCGGATCAGTCATTATGTCTTAGAGCTTTAAAGTCCGAAATTACAAAGCAATTTAGAATATAAATTAGCGACTATAGATGCCATTAAAAACAAAAATTTTCGTCCACAGTAATACTTCATTCACCATTAGTGACCGCTAATATTATTGCTTTTATAAATATCAGCTTAGAATGGCATTTACCCAGATAGAGGTTTATCCATCAACTCATCGAGTAAACCTTGACGACGTTGCTGAGCATTCAGTACATCCATCTTACCAACAAAGATCATAATTTGACCACCTTCCGGTAAGGCTTCCTTTATTAGTTTTCCTACTTGGCGCCCACCTGAATAGTTATTTGTTCCTAAGTAAAACAGGCGGTTACTATCCGGTGCATCGCTGTCGTGACAAATCAACTTTACTTTTTCTGCTACTTTGTTCAAGATTTCTGTTTGGTTCTTCGGATCAAGTGGACTAACAGCAATACCAGCCAAACCTTCTTTCTGAATTAAGGTTTCCAAAATCCGGTTTTGTTCAGCAGAAGAGCCGTCGTGGGGAATTTTGAAGTCGCAAATCAGGTTGAAATCTTGTTCAGCTTTGTAGCAACCAGCTCTCGCGTAACTCCAAAAAGGGTCTGGTAGATTAACTACGAAGGCAAAATAATGTCCTTCAGTCGGGCGCGGAGCATTGTGAGCTTGCTCTCCCAATTTCTGTAGTGATTTTAGGTTAGTCCAAAAATCATCCACATTTTCTTGTTTAATTACCTTAGTTGGAATATCAAGTTGTTTATTATCAGGAATGTTGACAGTTTGATTTTCCACTAGTGCTTTTAAATATTTAACTGATTGGTAGCCAAACTCGTATGGTTGTTGAACCACGGTACCTAGAATATACCCATCTTTAATGCCTTGGAGTGTGAGTTCATCTTCGTCAAAGGAAATCAACTTAACTTTTCCTTCTTTGCCTATATCTTTCAACGCTTCCAGGCATTGGGGAATATTGTAGGCCCACAGACCAACCATAGCATCGAGCTCAGGATATTTCTTGAGTGTGTTTTCAGCATTTTTCTTGGCCGTGGCTCGGTCGCCTTGATCAGTTCTTGTATCGAGTATAATATACTTTCCTGCTCTTATTGCTGTATTAGGGAGGTCTAATTTTTCAGTTTTTTGACCATCTCTTTTTTGTGATGAGTCAGAGCAACTTACTAATAAACCAATTGCTAAGCAAAAGGTGAACAACAAAGCAAAAAGCGAAAAAAAAGATTGTTTGAGAAGGTTTGATGATAGAAGTTTCATCTTAGATTCCTTGTTATATATTCGGTTAAGCAATGATCTCATGGATGGGCCTTGCACCTTCAGGTCCTACAAGCTTTTGATCCAATCCGCCGTGAAAATAGGTTAACGTATTGGGATTTAATCCCAATTGATGTAGAACGGTAGCGTGTAAGTGCTTGACATGGAATGGCTTATCGACTGCGGCACTTCCCAGTTCATCGGTCTCGCCAACACTAACTCCACCTTTGATGCCACCTCCGGCCATCCACATGGTAAAACCAAGAGCGTTATGATCTCGTCCTGTGCCTTTCGCATATTCCGCTGTTGGTTGACGACCAAATTCACCACCCCATATCACTAATGTTTCATCCAACATCCCACGTTGTTTGAGGTCTTTCAACAAACCGGCAATCGGTTTATCTGTATTACCACAATGTCGTTCGTGGTTAATTACCAAATCACCGTGAGCATCCCAGTTACTATCGCCATGATGACCGCCAGAATAGACTTGAATAAAGCGAACACCACGTTCTGCCAACCGGCGAGCGAGAAGACACTTTTTGCCAAAATTAGACGTTCGTGGATGATCAAGACCGTACATTTTCTTGATGTGTGATGGTTCTTTTTCCAAATCGACTGCTTCTGGGGCTGTCGCTTGCATTTTGTAGGCCAGTTCATAGTTGGCGATGCGACCTGATAAATCTGAGTTATCTACTCGGTCAGCCAAGTGGCCTGAATTGAATCGACGTAAGGTATCCAACAAGCGTCGTTGCTGTTGACGATTCATATTGTCTACATGCTTCAAATCCCAAATCGGCACGCCATCGGAACGAAAAACTGTACCTTGAAAAGCCGCTGGCATATATCCACTAGTCCAATTTTTCGCTCCACTTATCGGGCCGCCAGTTTCATCCAACATTACTACGTAGCCAGGTAGATTTTGGTTCACACTACCTAAACCGTAGTTAACCCAAGACCCAATCGAGGGTCGGCCACTGAGAATATGCCCCGAATTCATCATTAGCATTGCAGAGCCATGGCGCGGAGAATCCGCCGTCATCGATTTAATAAAAGCAATATCATCTACACAAGTCGATAAATGAGGAAATAATTCTGATACCCACTGCCCCGACTGTCCGTACTGTTTAAAACTCCATTTGGGTCCAACAATCCTCCCTTCGTTTTTTTCTCCACCTCGACCACTAGTTTTAACCTGTATCGTTTTTCCGTCTAGTGGATATAACTTGGGTTTGTAGTCAAACGTGTCCATATGGCTAGGCCCACCATACATAAACAGAAAAATAACTCGTTTAGCCTTCGGTATATAGTTTGGGTCTTTGGGGGATAGGGGATTAATGTATTGGCTAACACCATCAGCGGCAAAAGCCTGATTGTTAAGAAAACCGTCCCATGATAGTAAACCTGTTAAGGCCAGAGAAGTGAAACCACCACCGAGCGTATGTAGAAATTCACGCCTTGTCCTACCACAAAAATTGCGATTAGGTAGTGGTGCCAATTGTTTTTTGTTGGTTTCGTAATTTTCCAAATCTGTCATCGTGTAACTCCAAAAAGTTGCTGAGGTCAGTCGAGAAAAATAAATTCGTTTAAGTTCAAAGCCAATAGGGCAAACCTGTCCAGGGCAATATCCGATTCGACTTGTTCTTCTCGAATCAGAGTATCAACAAAATCCTTGGCCCAAATGAGTTCTTCATCATTTGGTTGGCGAGATAATACCAGTCGCAAACCAAACTTCAGTCGTTGACTCAAGTTTGAACCACCGTGTTGGCGAATTCTTTCAGCAAAAGCCTGAGCTTGCTGATTAATAAATTTTCCGTTCAGCATTGTTAATGATTGAGTGGGTACCGTAGTCACAAACCGAACGGCACACGTTGAGTCTGTATCAGCCATATCGAACTGGTTGAGAATTGGTACCAATAACGATCGTTTAACCTTGACGTACACACTACGTCGATTGGCTTCCTCAGGTGAAGATTGCCCCCAAACTCTTGTTGGTTGAGAAGAGGTAGCTAATACTTCCTCCGGCAATTGTGGAAAAACACTTGGTCCACCTTGCTTAAGATTTAAGTTGCCTGACACCGATAAGACTGAGTCGCGAATTTCTTCGGCCGATAATCGACGCATATCAAAGCGCCAGAAAAGATCATTGAGTGGATCAATAATCATTGCCTGCACGTTACCTTGAGCTGACATTTGATAGGCATTGGACATCATAATTGTTTTATGTAGAGATTTGCGCCTCCATTGATTTAGAACTAATTCGTGAGCTAACCAGTCCAGAAGTTGAGGGTGAGTTGGTCGACGACCGAATTGACCAAAATCATTACTTGATCTTACTAAACCACGACCAAAATGGTGTTGCCAAATCCGGTTCACTATCACTCGGGCCGTTAATGGATTATCAGAACTGGCAATCCAGTCAGCAATAACTCGTCGTTTGGTCGCGGTTTGCTTGATTTCGAGTTCTTGGCCCATTTTTAAAATGTCGGGCACTTCAGGTTTTACTTGATCACCAACTAGTTGTGGGTTACCTCTTCGCAAAATATGAACTTCTGATATGCCTACATCTTGAACTGCTAAGGCCATATGTGGGTAAGGAATATTTTTTCTTCTTAGGTCCTCTTGCTCTTTCCGAACTTGATGATACTTCTCAACCTTGATCCTAAGGTCAGAGTCTATTTTAATTTCCCCAGCGTATTTCTGTAAAAAATCGTTGAACTTCACATAAACTGGGTTAGCAACCAATCCAACGTCAATATATTGCCCCCCACCAGTTTGTGAACAATGTACGGCGATGATATTCTTACCAACCTGAAATGGCAATTGTTCTTTCGGTTTTAACAAGATCGTATGGTAGTTGGTTACATGCCCTCGACGATGTAAGACTTTAGTGCCATTAATGTAGATTTGAACTTCTTCATCGTGATGGATATTCAATGCAATTTGCTTTGGTAGTTGATCCAAATCAAATGTTTTTCGTATCCAGATTTCCGAAGTTTCCCATTTAGTTCGTACCACAGCACCTGGCGTACCAGTAGTCCCGAAACCGCCCGCACCAATTAACCATTCAGCGTGATCAAATTCTGGTTTAAACCAATCTTTCTTATTCGGCTGCTCAAAAGTGTAAGCCCAATTTTGTTCTTGGCTTCGTGCGTCGGGCAAAATGGTAGTTTCATCCGACAAGTATCGTTTGAGACCATCCGCCTTTGACCAGTAGACTCGCAAATGCGGTAATTCTTGATTTCGATTGAAATAATCTAGGCGAATTGATACGTAGCCAGAATTCAGGGTAACAGTTCCCTGATGATATCCACCTTTGGCTGTTAATAATTCAGCTACTTTTTGATCGTTAACCCAGAGTCTTGAACCACCAATGCTGTCGAGATGGAAAGTATACTCCCCATTTTCTGGAACACGCAATTGACCTTCAAAGACCAACCCAATGGCTTTTTCTCTACTAGCTGGTCGAAGCGAAAACCGATTAGTTGCTATTCCTCCTTGAGTTTCGTATTTTAATTGATCGTAATTGTCCGGCAGTTGATCCCAAGTGTGACGATAAAAACGATAGGTTAGGTTGACTAAATCTGTTTGAGCTAGAGTGGCATCAACTTCAGTTGGGCTTAAAGTTACTTTTAATTCTTGTTCTAGTTTGAAAACCTGATCTTGTAACTTTTCTTGGGCTAGTTTTTTTCCCTCCACTTTAGCTTTATGATTTTGCCTCTGTTCTGATGTGCCTATATCCACTAAAGGTGAATTACTATGTGGAGCAATGTCGTGAAAGAAGGCCAAGAAACTGTAATAGTCTTTGATTGAAATAGGATCAGCTTTGTGATCATGGCATCGCACACAACCCATCGGTATTCCCAACATCACCTGACCGGCGGTCGAAACGATATCATCCAGATAGTCATAGCGAGCTAATCGGCGGTCAGCTGGCTCATCATCCCAGATACCCAGTCTATAGAATCCGGTAGCAGTGATTGTGGCGGCTGTTGGCTGATCAAAAAGATCACCAGCTAACTGCTCTCGAACGAATTGATCATAAGGTTTATCTTGGTTAAAGGAGTTAATTACATAATCACGATAGCGCCAAGCAAAGGGTTTGTTGCCATCTCGCTCGTATCCATTAGTTTCAGCATAACGAACAAGGTCTAACCAATGCCGCCCCCACTTGGCCCCATATTGTTCAGAAGCCAATAGCTGGTCGATCAATCTATCATAGGCTTGAGGGTTTGAGTCATTGAGGAAATTTTCTACTGCATCAGGCGATGGCGGCAAACCCGTCAAATCGTAATAAACTCGTCGAATCAGTGCTTGTTTGCTAGCCGGATTGGCCGGCGATAGATTTGCCTGTTCTAATCGACTAAGTATAAAAGTGTCAATTGGATTTTTAATCCAGCTTGAATTTTTGACCGCTGGTACAGATGGCAGCTGAACCGGTTGATAAGCCCAGTAATCGGTTTTAACTTGGCTACCATTTGCTGTTAGCCAAAAAAACAGAAAAAATCCGACTAGAAAAACGATCTGTTGTTTGCCGGCTGACCTCTGAATTTGGTTTTCCTTTCTTCGCATTGTTTGATTCGAGTTATTCTCCAAATTTCTAAACCGCTATATTACAAGATTTTGGATGAAGCTATTCCGTGTAAAACTTGTACAGGTCAGTGTGCATGTAGATGTCTGATGGTCGGAGAACGACAGAGTGCCAACCTTTCTGTCCCTCGTTATTGATGGAGTCTGGATATTTCTGTGTTTCAAGACAAAAAGCTGCATTCTTTTGGTAAATAGAATGACCTTTTCCTTTAACAGATCCATCCAAAAAGTTGCCGGTGTAAAACTGAACACCGGGATCCGTGGTGTGAACTTCCATCACACGCCCTGATTTTGAATCTTTGACTTTGGCAGCCAACTTCATTTCACCCAGTTCGCCAGCCAAAACAAAGTTGATATCATATCCGCCTGGGTCATCCTTACCATTACCGGGCAATTGACCAATATCCTGACCAATTTTCTTAGCTTCGGTAAAATCAAAAGGTGTATTTTTAACTGAATCAATAGCACCGGTCGGAATGAATGTTTCGTCGACTGGCGTATAGGTTGAAGCATTTAGCATTAGTTGATGATCTAGGATATTTCCGGAATTATGACCAGCCAAATTCCAGTATGAATGGTTGACAATATTGACGATAGTCGGGGCTTGAGTTGATGCCGACATGTCGATACGTAAAGTATTATCATCGGCTAAAGAATAAACCACTGTTGAACTTAACCGACCTGGGTACCCTTCCTCACCATCATCACTGGTATAGGTCATCTCGATTCGGTTGGCATTTGCGTTTTTAACTGTCCAAACATGTTTGTCGAACCCTTTTTCCCCACCATGTAGATGATTGGGGGCGTTGTTGGTAGCTAATGTGTATTCATTACCGTCTAGACTGAATTTCCCCTTAGCAATCCGGTTTGCCACTCTACCCACCGTAGCTCCAAAGTATGGGTGTCCATTGAGGTAGTCTTGCAAATTGTCGAAACCAAGTACGATATCAGCAATTTTTCCATTTTTATCAGGAACATGTAATTCGGTCAGCAATGCGCCGTAATTGGTAATTTTAGCAGTCAGACCATTTTCATTTTTTAGCGTGAAGAGGTAAACGTCTTTACCATCGACCGTTCCCCAATCTGTTTTTTCTGCTTGATGGTGAGCCGCCTGAATACTATTACTCAAGCTGAGCATTATTATTATTGCTATTCCTGCCAACAACTGTGTTGAAAAATCCATCTATTTTTTCTCCCTTTTATCCAACGAAAATACAACTGTCTTCTTGACCCCAATAATACGACTCCTCCTAGTTTAGCACATTTTTCACTTTTTGAAAAAGGGGCTGAATCTTACTTATGGATCAATTGTATTTTTTAAAATTGATATTTTTTTAAGGCAATACTTACACTTTAAACTAGAAAACTAGCAATCGATTGAAACTAAGGCTTAGCTTCTGTTTCAGCAATTAGAACCCAGTCTGTTTTTTCTTGGTGGGGTAAAAGTTGATAGAATAGTTTAGCCGTTACTAGCTGATTTTGAGGAACCGAAAAGTAAAACTCTTTACTATGATTGAATGCCAATCGATCGTCGGATTCCAAATCTAAACCGTTTGGACTAATGTTGGCAGAAAAAAAATATTGCTGGGTATTCGTACCAAAACTTACTTCCAATATTATTGTCCTTAGACCGTCTCCGGGAAGCTGATGGCCAGTTTTATTTTCTACTGTCACCACCACATTCGTTTTGGTTCGGCTAATCGTTAATTTTGCTGACCGTTTCAGCATAGACCGACTATGGCTACCTTCCCAGGTATGTTTACGTCCTCGTATTGGTTTAGAACTCTGAGTGCTCTGTAAGCGATTATTTGCTGGCATATGGCAAGAAGTACAATTTTTATTTTTCTGTTCCTGAATTTGCCAGTTCCTAATTTGTTGGTGAGCAGAAACACTGGGTTGACCATGGCAGGTAGCACAAAGTTGGGTTGCGTTCTGAGAATACCTTGAATCAACGACGTCGGAGTGAAAGTTGGCCGGTCGAGAACCTTTTGGACCGTGCATTGAGCCATTGACATCAACATGACAGGTCAGGCACGAGACACCTGACTCACGGTTTAATTGCCTTAACCTAGGCATTTGACCGAGACCTGTGATTAAAATTGGTTGCGGAGCATGACAAGGGTCACAAGTTTGTCTGCGGTTTGGGAAACCTTCAACCATTTTTTGATAGATTGGATCACTCCAAGATTTTGCGTGTAGGGATCTTTTCCACTCGCGCCAAATGGCTGGGTGACAGTTTTGGCATTCTCCCTTTTGGAAAGCTTTCTTCATATCTGCTAAATCAGCGGGCGGCTGGCAACTGATTGTTGTCAGTAAAAGGAAGATTCCCAGTCCGACTTCTAGCAGAGTATTCTGCATCTGTTTGTGCTTACTGAATTTTGGTGCTGTCAGGCAATAGAGATTTAAAAATCGACTCGGCAGCTTTGTTTCCACTGCGGACACAGTCTGGAATTCCTATTCCATGAAATGCGTTACCAGCGACCTCTAATCCTTTAATTTTAGAGACTTTTAAATCGATTTGAGTTACTTTTTCTAGATGTCCCAAATTGTATTGTGGACTGGCCTTCTGCCATCGGCGAACCTGAGAGAAAATTGGTTTGCCACTGAGGCCGACTAAATTTCGTAAATCAGCTAAAACTAAATTTAGCAAATCGACATCAGCATAATTGAGTAGGTGTTGCTGTAGAGCTCCACCTATAAAAGCACGTAACAGCACCTTTCCTTTAGGAGCTCGTTTTGGGAATTTGATACTACTGAAAGTACAAGCAGTTATTGAACAATTTTCAATAACTGGAACTACAAATCCCATGCCATTTAAATGGTGTTTGATTTGCGAACGTTCGAAGGCGAGATTGATGGTCGCTGACGAAACATAAGGAACTGATTCTAGTAACTGAGCAATTTTCGGCAGATCGGTTACTAACAGTTGCCCCATCTTAGTAGCCGGTATTGCTAGACATACCTGATCGGCTAGTAAAATGGGCTCCTGCCCCTGATTATCTCGATTTCCCAGACGCCATTTGCTCCTGATTCT
>CAYVHK010000082.1:0-3658 GCA_964451145.1 uncultured bacterium
ACAATCATCTCTTCACCAGTCCAAACTGCGGTATGAAAAGAACGAGCTTGAGGCACATTCTTTAATGAGATCTGATTCCAAGTACCAGTCTGAAGATTATAAGTACCACCGCTATTCAAAATTTGACTGCCGTCATACCCACCCCAGACAATCATCTCTTCACCAGTCCAAACGGCAGTGTGGAAAGAACGAGCTACGGGTTTATCCCGCACTGAAAAGGTACGCCAATAATCCTGTTTTGGATCATAAATACCTCCATTGTTAAAAAATGGCAAATTACCAACCCACCCTCCCCAAATGATCATCTTTTGACCTGTCCAGACTGCTGTATGATGAGTTCTGGCCCGCGGTGCCCTATTAGAGGAGGGCCAACGCCACTCCCCCCATGAAGAATTCAACCCAAAAGTGAACCATAAACAGAAAATAATTTTGGTCAAATTATCAAAAGTTATCAAAATACTGTTCCTGACCACTTGATAGATTTCGCCATAAAAAGATGGTTTAGGCTGTTTTTGAGTTAGTATAAAACTTTTAAGAAAATAATGAAAACGGTTGTATCAGATCACGTCAATACGATAAAGAAAATTGTCCATTGTCATATCTGATGACAAAAAAATAGGGCGCATACCAGTCAGCACCGCCCTAAAAAGTTAATTTTCTGCGAAATTAAACGATCAATTTAATCAAACAAACGAATATCGCCCCATGTAACGGCCAATTTACCATGAAGTTCAACAGCTGTGGATAGTTTCCCATTTTTAGCATCGTTTACTTCTGCTTCAGTTAAGGCTCGATCATAAACTGCTAAGTCATCTAATAAGAAAGTTGCCGATCGATAGCCGGTTTTACCGATATACAGCTTTTCTTCGCCCTGTTTTGACGGAGACGGAATACCGGTCGCTTTTGTAACTTCTTTTCCATCTATATACAACTTGAGTTCGGAGCCTCTTTTAACACCGGCGGTGTGATACCACTTATTCAAGTCAAATTTGCTGCCTTCACCGGTTGGGCCACAACGATCTGTTCCCTTATTACCAGGATTAAACCGCCAATGTAGGTTCAAAGTATCAGGACAAATCCAGATGCCGGGCGATCGGTCGCTATCCGGTGCTTTTTTGGCCACGATTTGACTCCAGTTACTATTTGTACCTTTAGTGAAGTTGATCCAGAACATATAGGTATTATCGTTGTATTTTTCCAACTCAGGAAAAGACTCTACAATCACACTCGAGTCGGGGTCAGTACAATCTAGTCCACCTTTATACTTGCCCTTAGGAGTTAATTTTACCTTGTCGTTCATCTGACCATTATTTTTGTTAGCTCGGTTTTTTAAAGTTTTTCCTTCGGATTTATCAAAATCAAAATAGATTGGCAGGCCTTTGTCTAGAGAACTTTGAGAATGGCTAAAGTCAAAATAATAGAAGTGAATTGACGCATAGTGTATTCTCCTTGATCTTTATAAAATGTTCAGGTTAAAGAGCGTCTAGTTTCAACGTACTCCAAGTCGTCGTTAATTTCTGTTTTGGATCCACTGGCAAAAGTTTACCTTTCATGACCTTTTCTACTTCTGCTTCTTTTAAGGCTCGATTGTAGACGTATAAATCATCAATGATAAAAGTAGCTGATCTGTAACCGGTTCGGCCAATATAGAGTTTTTCTTCTCCTTGAGCATGTTTATCTGGAGCCGCGAATTTTCCCTTTTCTTTCCCGTTCATATACATTATCAGCGAGTTTTTCTTCTTAACCCCGGCGACATGAACCCATTTCTTCAAATCGAATGCTTTGCCTTCACCATCTGGGCCGATGCAATTTGACCCTTGGTTACCAGGATTAAACCGCCAATGCAGCCCCAATTCTGCTGGGCAGATCCAGATACCCGGCGACCGGTCTGACCCTGGAGCTTTCTTCGCAACGATTTGGCTCCAACTGCCATTGGTACCTTCCATGAAATATAGCCAAAAAAGATAGGAATTATCTTGGTAAGATTCCAACTCCTTGAAGGAATCGACCTCTACAGCTGATTGAGGATCTTTCAGCTGTAGAGCCCCACTGCCATAAACTTTATTTTTCTTGTCGATTTTGCCTTTCAGTAACTTACCATGGTGTTTACCAGTTGTTAGGTCCTCAATCTTTCCACCATCTGATTTATCAAAACTGAAGTATAAGATTAACCCTTTATCTTTGATCGCTGCTTGAGTAGCAATTGTTCCTACTGTTAGTATCAGCCAGACGAAAACACATTTACCCTTCATCATCTACACACTCCCAGTAACTTAATTTATTGATTCAATACCAATATCGGTCACTAATGGTAATCGATCGGTAAATTCCATGTATCCTGCCATTATACAGAATGTGTTAAAACTGTCAACTTATTCAAAATTCATCTTTTGTTAAAAAATCTCCTGCAAAAACATGTAAAAAAGCAATTTACTCTTCAATAAAAATCATCTACAAAAATGGCTTTACTGAATTTGATTATTAATTCAGATGGACTACAAATAACCAGTTTATTGGATCTTTGGTTAATTTCTCACTAATTAGCTGTCAACTAAGCTTGTTTGCGATTTTGCAACAAGTAAGATACTATTGGCCGAATTTATTTGCTTTGAATTACAAAATTAATTTTATGAAAACTGGATTAGTAGCAAAATACCGACATGGAAATGGAGACATCATACCCGGGTCAGTTGTCAAAAATTTCACTTTAACTATTGGTCAGAGAGAAAAAATGGACGAACTCGACTATCGATGGTTCCATTTGAGTGCGACGAAAGCAAACAATGAAAATTTTGACATTTGGATTCTGAGCGAAAACTATCCTCCTAATACACTTGAAGAGGCTAAAATCGTAACAGCTCAATATATTTTCCATCCAAATAAGTCTGATTCGATAAAATACCAAGATCAATCCACAGGCAAAGCGGCCCTACCACTACATGGTGCTTGGAAATATCTATTTCCTAGGTTCATGGAAAATAAAGACCTTTTTTCGCAGGGTGCCAAATATCTTGGTCATAATTATCAACTCGAGAGTTTGGAAGATTCATCGCTTAAAAGCGATCAAGAATTTGATGGTTTCATTCATCCTCCAGATGCCAAAGTTGTTAATCTCCGTTCTGATCTTTTGATTGGACCGCCTCATAATACTCGGCAAAAAGATGAAACTCGTCGCTACGATGGCTCAGATTACGAGCTGATTCGTTTGACCCCAAATGACTATAATGAGATGATCGACGCCGGAATTAACTGTTTAAGAGTCGATTCAGAACAGGCAGAATGGATCAAAAATTGCCACGTTTTTTATTGGGGAATTGGTGGAAACGACGTTAGTTATCCGGAATGTTTATACCAAAGTAACTATCTTGGCTTGACGATCTTCATGGACGAGCCGGCCGTTTGCACGCGTGATCGGGTTATTCGTCCGAGACTTGAATCTGATCCAGATTTTAGAAAATCTATTACACCACAGATTGTGTTTGAGGAGTTTCAATCCTATTTTCTGGTATCGAAATATGAAAATGCACCGATTAGTTTACTCAAAAGTCTTTCCACCAGATCAGACGTTGATCTTGGTGAAATGCAGTTCCTGCAGGAGAATATTTACGTTTGGAAAACTATGATTAGTTCGGCTGCCTATGAACTATTAGAAGGAGAT
>CAYVHK010000082.1:3668-18860 GCA_964451145.1 uncultured bacterium
CGGTTGCCAAATTCCAGTCGATAACCCCAAAAATTTGTCGAGCATAATTTACGGATTTTTGCGTGGTGCAGCAAGAGTAACCAATAAAAATTGGGGCATGAGTATTTACGGTCAGTTTCATCGTGCTGATGCGTTTTGGTTTCAGACACACGCTTATGATCTCGGAGCGATTCATTTTCACTACTGGGATAGCCACGAACTTGCTTGTGTCCCATACAGTGAATATCTTGCCCTCTCAAGAAATTTGAGTCAGCACGCTAAAAGCCACCCGAAAAGAGACCTTGAGAAACTTCGATCTGCCAGTGAAATCGTGATCCTTCTTCCGGTAGGCTACAATCTTGGGCACGTCGATCTTGGGCGTGGAAATCTTTGGGGCTTGGGTGAACTTAATTTGGAACGACGAAATCGTCAAGGTATCAAATATCGAGCTGTAATGGGGAACTTCTTCACGGAGATCGAAAGACTAATTCGCCTTGGAATTGCGTTTGATCTAATCTGGGATTTAGATGAGCTTGATCTTTCCGGTTATCGAGAAATTGTCCGAATCCGAGAGGATGGGAAAGTCGAAGTAATCGAAAATGGAAAAAAAGTTTTGCACAACAATGCTAGAAAACCAGTCCGGCCGAGTGGCAGTTCACCAAAAATAACGGTCGACGTATCGATCAATCAGGATAAGATCATTGCAATTGCCAATGTCAGTGAAGGGGCGACGTCGATTTATTATACTCGGGGTGCAAACGATCACGGGATTTACACAAACGATCTGGTTTGTTGGGAGTTATTTGGTCCATCTGAGGAGGATTATTTGTTTTTGAATCGTATGAACAAATTAGAAAGGTATTTTGATGAAGTCAAATTGAAGCAGATATGCAAAATTAATTTTGAGATTAAGCAGTCAGGAAATTACCGTCTCCGTGCTGCTACCGTTGATCTCGCTGGACGTACGGCGGTGATTTGGAAAGATATCACCGTCAAAATTTAGGAGATTTACACATGTCCAAAACTCCGGAACGGATTAGAATTATCCTTGAAAACACACAACCTCTAAAGTGGTTGCGTGGTAATAGGTTGCCGTTATTTTTATGGCAAGCGATGGATGTTGATACTGGAGACGATGCCGAAACTGAATCGATTATCCGACAACTAGACGATCGTGGAATCGGGACTTTTTCGACATGGAATCCGAGAGATCAAGATCAATCTTTAGCCAAAGGACTTCGAGTTGGTACAATCCAAAAACGTCTTGGATCACCAATCAATATTAATGCTAACCTCTGTACTTACTCTTTCTTTAATGGTGATTTTCGGACGGCATATATTGACGAAAACGGTGATTTATTTTTCGATAGTTCTTTTTCAAAAGATCATAAGATGGGTTGTCCATTCGCACTAGATTTCCGCAAACCCGAAATGAAAAGGCAAGTTGAAGTTTTTGTTAATGCCTATAAAGAATCCGATCTGAAGATTGATTTTGTCTTTGCCGATTGGGAAATTGATGGTCCGATTGAGTGGAATGGAGCATGGGAGGCATCTAAGCGTTGTCAGCGTTGCCGAGATCACATTCCTCAAATTAGTAATTTTACTGAATTTCAGTCCATGTTACGGAAAAAGCGTAGTGAACTTCAACGTGATATGCTTGCTGATACCGTACAATATTATTTTCCAAATGCGCTTGTTGGAAACTACGGTGTTTATCCTCACGATGGCTATCGCTATTGGTACGATTATTTTGAAAAATTTGTTGAGGGGGCACCCCACAAATGTGACCAGAAAGCCAAATATCGCCAATGGTTCGACGAATTTCCGCTAACTAATTATACTTTTGCTATGCCTGTGGTTTACACTTGGGATACTATTCCAACATGGTATGATTTTGAGAGTGTCGATTATCGCTGGTTTTACAATATGCTCTTGGTAGGTAGTAATGCGGGAAAATATACACCTGGCGATTTACCGATTGTTACTTTTGTTCATTGGCACACGGTTGCAGTTACGCAAAATGAGGGGATCGTCGAGCAGTTTAGTCGTAATAAATATCAAGAACTTATTTGGCATTTACTGTTACGTCGACATGACGGACTTTTTGTCTGGTGCCCACAGCATGAAGCAGAACTCGAAATAAAATTAGTGCATCAGATTTATGCTGAATCCTTACAATATAGGAAGTTTTTGGAATACGGCTCTCCAATCACCTTTGATGTGCCGTCCCAACAAGGTCCAGTAATCTCCGGTCTTAAATTAGGTAATCGGTTATTGGTACGACGGACGGATTTCGATAAAGAAAAAGATGTTGTTTCATTCACATTAAATTTTGATGAAGTTACAATTCAGATTCCTCGATCAGAAGGAAAATGTCAAATAATTTCACTTTCAGAATAATACAAATCACCGCCCGAAATTGGTGATTCTTAAGAACGCTTTTTATTGGGGGGCAATATGGATCCATCAGACCTTAAAAAACTTGGCATTGCCAGTGTACTGGTTTTGTTTTTTTCTTTTCACCCCGTTGTTCAGGCAGATAAAGGACTAGTTGCTTACTGGTCTTTTGACGGAAATGGAGATTAGGTCAAAGACGGTAGCAGAAATGGAAACAATGGCAAGATCATCGGTTCGCAGAAGCGTTTTGCAGGTGTCAAAGGAAAAGCGCTCGAATTTGACAAAAAAAGAAAACGCACGTAGAAGTTACAGACAGTAAATCCTTCGATATCGTTGATGCAATCACAATCGAAGCCCGAATTAATCCCATATCTATTTATATCGGGGATGATTGGAAATACCGGAACTGTGTGCTTGGCAAGCCAACTGCTTATTATCTCGACATCACTGATCAAGGTAATCTAGCTAGTTATCTCTATGGCGTTCAACCACAAGAGTGGCTCATCGGTGAAACGAATATGAAAAAATTTATTGGTAATTGGGTGCATGTAGCTACTGTTTACGACGGCAAAAACCATTCTCTATACATCAACGGAGAAAAAGAGACAATGGTGAAAAAAAGGAAAAATCAGATCTGTAAACCGCCAATTAGAGATTGGTTGGGTAGATAATGAGCGATATTTCGATGGGCTTATTGATGAAGTCAAACTTTGGGACCGTTCACTCAGCCAAGATGAATTGAAAGCCTCTTCCACTTTTGCGGTCGAATCCCTGTGGAAGCTGCCACTCATTTGGGGTGAAATGAAGTTTGCTGACTAACTCATCTTTCACACCAATGTAACTGGTTCTTTAGTCAATATAAAAAAGAAAACAATTGTAAAAAGGTACTAGAACCTATTTAAGTATGCCGTATACCGAGCTTTCTGCGTTCTGATGGTCGTTGATCTGTGGCTAAATAAGCCTCAACACAGTCATCGAAAGATACAATTGGGTGTATTAATCCATCGACGGATAACCGATCTTCCTTCAGCAATTCAAAAGCTTCATTGTGCAAGCGCTTGGTATCCCAACGTGGGGCATTTCTCAAAGTTGGGTTGACATCACGGGTTGTCAGTATCGTTAATTGGTTACGATGCCACTCACCTTCAAAACTAAGAACACTCGAATCGCCAACATAATAAGCAGCAGAGATGATGCGACCAGCATATCCGGTCGATCGGATTGCGTCGTTCATGCCTGCGTAGTTGGCACTAGCCTCAATTGAGATATCAACTCCAGCATTATCAGTGTAATCCCGAATCAATTCGCCAACATCATCAGCAATTGGATCAATGGCTCTATCGGCCCCATGCTGGAGGGCCAATTTTCGTCTTATAGGAATCGGATCTGAGGCGAAGACTTGTCTCGCACCTTGTAATTTAGCTTGCTGAACAGCCATCTGACCGATCGCCCCTAAACCAAAAACCGCCACAGTACTACCCAACATAATTTCGCTAGCTTGAATAGCACAGAGAGCTACTCCAGCCGGATCAGTGTAGACGATTGCTTCTGGGGACATATTAGAAGGAACAGTTTGAACATGATCTGATTTCAGCGTATGTGTCTCTCGAATTGGTAAATGGGAAAATACATGATCACCAACTTTCCACCGCCCCACCTCCCCCCCGATCTCAATCACTTCTCCGACTGCCATGTTGCCTAGTCTTTGAGGATACTTAGGTTGGGCTGGTGGCCCGTGATGAATTCCCCGTTTACGGTCGAAAGGCGAGGTGTGGTCCTTAGTATCAGCACGGAATGACCGTAACCCAGAGCCATGTTTAGGTGATGAAAATAGTGTACGAACCCGAATTTCATCGTTGGATAGAACACGTTCTTCATAAGTTTTCAGATCTGCTTGGCCTGGACTAGTAGCAATTAATTCTCTCGGCATTGGTTATTCCTCCAACAATCTGGTGGTGGTTAGTTCCTATCTGGAATTTGATCAAATTGAGGTCGAGAAGCCGCAAACCAATGGTCATCCGGATCTATTCCACGCGCAACAATCGAGTCCTGGTTCCACCGATTCAAGGCACGTACTTCGGGGGGAATAAACCGCATGGTTAGTCCACACCGCCGACGGTCAGAGGTATTAGGTTCTGAACCATGCAACAGCAAATCAGAGTGAAGCGAAATTTGGCCTGCTTTCATTTCTAAAGCCACAGGAGGCAAACCGTAATTTACGGGTTCTTTGACAGTTTGGTTCAGCACATTCTGCTCTTCGGCTTTGCTTGTCTCAAACTCAATTTGACCATGCTTGTGCGATTGTGGAATGATTTGCATAGCACTATTCTCAACATCCGCGTCATCAATAGCCAACCAAACAGTCACCGTTTTGCTGGGAGTCAAGGGCCAGTAAGAAGCATCCTGATGCCAACTGACCCTCTTAGGATCACCAGCTAATTTGCAAAAATAGTGGGTTGCCCAACAGATCAAATTTTCACCCAATAGATCTTGCACATAGTCCAAAATTCGCGGTTCAGTTACCAAATCGTAAATGCCTGAACATTTAGCTTGCCAGCCGTTAATAGAATAGCTATTCCAACCAGCCTGCATAGCTTTCTCAATCAATTGATCAAAATATGCTCGGTGTTGTTTAATTTCATTGGCCGAAAAAACGTCTAATGGACAGATGTAGCCATCCTGATTATATTTTTCTATTTGTTCTTTACTTAATTTTTGGGGATTGTTGTTTCGGGATGGAAAAAACTGTAATTGTCGATTAAGATCTGGCATGGCATTGATAATTGGCAATGGCAAACTCCTTATTAGTCAGAAAATGTTTTTAAATCTAAGACATATCGGAAAAGGTCATCTCTTCTTTCTTGGCAATTTCTTTGATATGTTCATAATCACCAAACGCAACCAACTCTCTGGTTTCAGGAGACAACTTAGCCAAAATCTCGTCGGAAAATGGTTGTCTGCGGCCTCGTTCATCTTGGAAATATTGAGTTTTGTACCTCAGTATCAAAAAACGACGGTCACGATTTTTTGGTTTCCAAACCAAAACACCATGAGTTGTCAACTCCGTTAGAATGATAACATCACCCGCTTTAGGCCTAATATTTTTTAAGGCTGGATGTAGTCGTGGATTTGGGTCGTTAAGATCCGGAAAAAACAGATTTGGAGGTCGTTCAAATTCTGATTTATGTGAACCTGGTAACACAACCAACCCACCATCTCCCGATAGTACATCGGCAAAATAAAAAAAAACAACAATATCGTTGCAAAAAATCTGGCCATTTTTAACTAGATATCGGCGGGTTTGCCAGCCACAATCTTCTCGAGCACAATGGAGTTGTGTAATCTTATTTTGTTCATGGGTATTAATAGCTAACGTTCCTCGATTTAGGCGAGGCTTGTTATCTGTTAAAGCCTTAATGATAGAAAAAGTTTGTGGGTGAAGGGCCAAAGCTTCCAAGGATTTATCAAAAGCGAAATTTCGGCCAGTAGTGAGTTGAGCGTCAGCTGTATTGATACAGCGATCAACGGCTAACTGAGCCTTTGTAAGTTGATCATCAGTGAGTACACTAGAAATGTGTAAATAACCATTAAGATCAAATAAATATTTTTGCTTCGGCGTCATCTCAGATTCCTCAATTTCCTTAACATCTACAGAGTATCTATTTAGGAGATCGGTACTTTTTTCAGTGTGGTAGTCAGTTGGTCTTGGGCAATCAGTAAACGAAAGAATGTGCGTGCCGTCGGGTAGACTTCAGGTGTGATGACAGGATCGGTAACTTTCAACTTAATGTCGACCATGATTTCGGTTTGTTTGTAAGTCACTTTCACGTTCAATTGACCGAAAGAGTGAACGGATGAAAAAACATCTGAATAAGTGTCTTTCCCATCTGGTAATTTTAATGGTATCCAACCGGGTGGCAACTGAATGTGGGTCATTTTCTCGACAAAGATTGGGTGGCTAAGGTCTAATGGATAGTTTCTTTCCTGACTAGCAAAAATATCGGCATAATCAGAAAAATCTGCCCCATCGAAATGGAGTAGCTGATGTCGATTATCAATCGGTCTTAGCATCTGGTCAGCTCGAAACTCTAGATTGATATCAACCGGTTGGTCAAGATCTCTTAGATCGGAAACTTGGTGCTGTTTTATCACTAGACCAGAAAATTTTCTACTCAATTCGCTATTAAAAGTTTCTTCCAAAGAGGAAATCTGGATGTCCCGGTATGTGAGGCGATAGTCCACACTATATTGACCCGTAGGTTGAATAGATATTCTGCCATTCGTTGAGCCATCAGTTTGTATTTTGAGATTGGTCGTAATCGTTAGTCGGTTAGTTTCCGGTAGATCGACCGGAATTTTCACGAAATTGGCTGTTTGGTCTTTGACTAACAATGCAGTTCGACCTTGATTACTAGTGGGTAAAGTTCCAAATGGACAACTGCTGGCTGTAGGATCTAACCATAAATAATCACTATTCATATTTTGCTGTTTAGTCCAGCCAATTTGATCAATAGGAACAGCAACGATCAAATGGCTGAATTGACCGATCGATGGAAGGTCGAGGTCAAGGGGGTCATACGGCGAAGGACTCAGCAAAGCTGGATAGGCCGAAATACCAATGCTGGCTAGCAACGAAATTAGCAGCGTGCTTTTGTCTTTACAGTCCCCGTACCTTTTTATTAAGACTTGGTCAGCGGCAGTCGGCTGGTATGCTCCTTGTCCCAGTTGAATGCTAACATAACGGATTTGGCTTGCCACAAAATTGTATAATTGATGAATTTTTTCTGCTGAAGTATTAGCTAATTCGGTCAGTTCTCGAGTTAGCTGGTCAATTTCTTGGCTAGTAGTGTAACGTTCTTGAGCTAAATTAGCATACCATTGACTTACTGCATTCCAAGAATCAACTGATGAGAAACGAAACTGAGCGGCTAGTTCAGAAGTACTAGCTTGCCCAACCATTTCACGAATGGATGGTGTTTCACCATAGTGCCAAAGGTAGGTTTTCGTTTCGCCTTCGACCAAAATATCGGGCTCCAACTCACAGTTGATCGCTTTCCAACGAAACTGTTTGTTGCCGGATAGACGGAGCGCATAGTTAGTCTGCAAGGTTGGGTCAGTGGATTGGAAAGTGTAGCTTCCCCAAAACCAACGGTCATTCCCCGATGGTACTACGTCTTCCAATGAGACCTTGTATTCGATACAAACACCAGATTTCAACGCTGGCATCGATATAACTCGCCACAATCCATCAGAGTAGAGATTGAAGGTCAGTTGGCCAGGTGGAGTCACATCGTTATAGGCATCTGCAGTCGGTTCTACTATGGAACCGTTAGGTAAGATAGTACGTGCAGAATTGACTGTAATATGCTGTGAGTTAGGGTTATACGGAATGGCTAAATCATCGTGTTTCTGGATGCCTCGTTGATTAAAAATCTTGATAATTTTGTGCGATGTATATCTTGATCTTCCTTCTGGTGTAATCTCATGACAGAACTGATTCAGCAGAACAATTGCATCGTCGTTTGGATAATCTGCAGCCGAAGGCGCGTTGTCAATTATAGATTGAGTATCAATTTCGATCAGATCAACAGGTAGTACATTGGCTACGGACCTTTGCCGTTTGGTTTGGACTAAGGCTTGCAAGCGAGATTGTGCCAACAAGTTATCAGGTTCAATTTTCAGAATCTCTGCATATTGCAGTTGGGCTTCATAATTACGTTGAGCTACTTCGTAAAGATTCGCCACCTGTATTCTAGCCCATATATCATCTGGGAACAGACGAATTGACTCTCTGAACTCGGCTATAGCAGAACCTGTACGTTCGGTCTCTTGATAGATTAAGGCCAAATAATTATGTAGATTACGATTATCGCTTCTTTGACAATGTGGGTCAATTACCAATGCTTGTCGAAGCACATTCTCTGCTTTTTCGTATTGACCCAACTGTTTGTACGCAAGACCGAGATGGTTAAGTGCATAGAGGTCTTGATCATAAAGTGTCAGGCTGAATTTAAACTGATCAACCGCTGTTTTATAGTCCTGCAATATTTCATAGATGTACCCTAAATAGTTGCGAGCATTACGATCTTTAGGATTTAAATCTAAGTATTGATGAAAAGTGTTTTTGGCATTTTCGTATTCTTGCAGTTGATAATAGATTTGAGCTACGCGTAACAGTGGTGGAGATTGATTCGGTCTCAGTTTAACCGCTTTTCGGTAGTGTTCCAATGCCAAAGCTAAATCTTGGTTTTGATAGGCCTGATTACCAAACTCTACTTGTTTTTGCCAAGCTTTGTGTTGAGATACAAACGGGTCAATCGGCCGAGATTGTTGTGTTGTTTTTGAACCTCCCAGCCAAGAGCAACCAAACAAAGATAAACAACAAAATAAAATTACTAATATCGGATAATCGTGCTCAGCTGTCATCATAGCCCCGATTCTATCAAATCAGAATTGTTTTTGCAAAGTTCGACGTTTTGAAAATTGGCACAAGGTTTGCTGTAACTCCTAGCAGCCAATTTCAATCAATTGCGACAAAAACAACCAATCACAGTGAGGTACGGGATAATATGAACAAAGGAACATATCTGGCAACACAAGGAATGGTTTATGAATCTATGCGAATGGATATGATTGCTAATAATCTGGCCAACTTGAATTCGGCTGGTTTCAAAAAAAGTCATCTTCATTTGACTGCTTTCCAAGATTATCTCGATCAATCTAGACCAGAGAACAAGCCTCAGTTAGCTCCAAGTACTCACAATAATACCAATCTGTCAACTGTGACTGTTGCCAATTACCGTCTTAATTTAGCTGATGGACCAATTCGAGAAACTGGCCAACCACTTGATGTAGCACTCAAAGGAAAAGGTTTTTTTGGAGTTTTAAATCATGAAGGTATAGTTTCTTATACAAGAAATGGTTCTTTTACTCTTAATGAACAAGGGGGCCTTGTTACACAAAGTGGATTGCCAATTTTAGATGCGGAGGAACAACCTATCCAAATCGGTCAAGCTACAAGTTTACGGATTACAAATCAGGGGGAAATTTTTGACGGTGAACAAATGATTAGTCAGTTGATGGTAAGAGATTTTCCTGCTGACCGCCTGACACAAAAAGGAAGTAGTCTTTATCAAGCTACTGATTTGACAGCAGAGCAAGCTAGTGATTTTAATATTTTGCAAGGTTATTTGGAAGGCTCTACTGCAAACCCTGTTCACCAAATGGTACAGATGATTGAAACTTTGAGAAATTTCCAAGGGTACCAAAAAACAATCCAAGCCTTCAATGACTCAGTGCAGCAAATCAACGAAACAGCCCGATCTTAATACTTAATTGATAAGGAGAATAGAAAAATGATGAGAGCATTATGGTCATCCGCCTCTGGGATGGTCGCTCAACAAAAAAATATTGATGTAATTTCAAACAATATTTCAAACGTCAATACTGTAGGTTTCAAAGGTAGTCGAGCTGATTTTCAAGATATGATCTATCAAGTTATCCAACCGGCTGGGACTCTTAATCAAGAGCGTACGATTCCCACAGGTATAGAAATTGGACATGGCACACAATTGGTTGCAACGCCAACTCGTTTTGCGCAAGGCGATTTAAAAGATACGGAAGACACACTTGACATGGCAATTCAGGGTGATGGTTTTTTTCGGATTAAGATGCCGGATAATCAGACCTATTATACCCGAGCCGGCGCGTTTACCCTTGATGAAAGCGGCACCTTGGTAACAGCTAACGGTTTGCCACTTGCCCCACCTATTCAAATTCCACCAGAGGCAGAGGATGTTCTGATTGCTGAAGATGGTACTGTTTCTACCCGAGCTGCTGGTGATATTGAACCGACTATTGCGGGCTCTATTGAACTGGCTCTTTTCCCCAATCCAAGAGGGTTACAACACGAAGGACGGGGACTGTATAAACAAACAAGTGCCACGGGGCAAGAAATGATAAGAAGGCCTGGCCAACTTGGTGCCGGGATTATTCGCTCCGGAATGCTAGAAATGTCAAACGTGAAAATCGTAGATGAGATGGTAGGAATGATCGTGGCTCAGCGGTCTTATGAAGCTAACGCCAAGTCGATTCAAACAGCAGATGAAATGCTAGGTACAGCCAATACGTTACGTCGATAATGAATAATTGATTAATACTCTGAATATTGCTTTTAACTATTTCGGACTCATATAGGCTTGTTAGGACATTAATTTCCGAAGTAATCAGAAAAAAATTCCATTCTACCCCAAAAAAGGCCGGCTTATATCAGTCAGCTTTTTTGGGATAGAATGAAATTTTTAATAAACTAACCTAGAATATCGATCAGGGACGGTTGCATGGCCTTGCCAACTACCGTAAGTGAAGATCTATAAGCGTTTTCTAACTCTCGCAATTCGGTTAAAGCCGTAGCCTGATCAATCCCTTCGACTTCTTTCATCTGTCCCTCGATCGTGGTACGAATAGTTGTTAATCTACTTTCGTTTTCCGTTACATCCTGAATTCTCAACGAACTTTCAGTGGCAATAAGATCAACTTTACTAATGAGGTCGTTCAGAAGACTTTTAGTGTCTTGCTTAACTCGATCTGTGAGTTGCTCCGGGGCATCATCACCTTCGGTTGTAACTGCGAAGCTACCCAAATAAAGTTCACCACCACCTTCATTATGAGTCGTGACTTGGATGCTGGTTTGACTGTTGCCAGCAACAGTATCCTGTACCATTAATTTGCCATCAACTCCAATTTTAGCCTGAATTGCTCCATCAAAGCTAAACTCAATATGACTCAACAAATCGTCGATTGTGGCCCCGATTGAAATACCATAAATGCCGTTAGCATCGGCCACTGGATTTCCGTCGGCATCAGTTTGAGGCGCCGTTGTGAAACTGAAGGTTTTGCTGATACTATTGCCTATTGGATCTTTCCCACTGATAGTCAGGGTTTCTCCAACTCTTGGTTGACGTGTTGGGTCAGCCACTAACTCAGCCAGAGTGCTACTGGTATCGGCGATACTAGCCGCTGTTGAGACTCCGTTCTCATCAAATTGATATGCTATTAATTCTGTATCAGCCGTATGAACTTTTACTGTTTTTCGAGTATGTGTCATTGTGCCAAAATCTAGCGACCCGTTCTCATTTTGAGGTTCTATAACGGCTCTTAATGGGCTTTTTTCACCCTCAGTGGCGTTATCCGCCACCACAATTTTTCCCGCTGAGTTTATGTAGGTACTGACGTCCCCGTAAGTATCCTTCAAAAGTTGTAACAATCCACCAACAGTATCTCCATACAGTGGGTTATTGATAATATCATCTGTAATTGAGATCGTTTGATTAATTACTGTTCCTTCTCCAGTCGGCAAATTCGATTGACCTGAAAGGAGAATAGTATCTGTTATATCAATATTGGCTAAATCAGCCAAGTTGGTGGTAGTCGTTGCCAATTCGCCACTAACAGTAAGTAATTGGCCGGAAGAAATTGAATGTTTGGTCGTCTCATCTACGATGCCCAAATCCCTTTGTTCCACCAAATTATTTAGTGTTTCCAGTACTTTGAACAGCCCCTTATCATCCTTGCCAAAAACTTCAGAACCAACCATGTTTACCTGCATTTTTTGGTCTTGACTAATTTCTAATTTGATTTTTTCAGTATTTCCTTGATAAAGGATTTTTCCGTTTTGATCCACAAAGGCGGGAGTACTAGTTTTCGTACCAGCAAAAATATATTGATTTAGGATTTTAGTATTGGCAATTTGTTTGAATTGTGTTTTCATGTTTTCCAATTCTGCACTAGCCTCAATACTGCCAATTTTGGATGATATATCAGTTGCAAACTGTTTCAACAAGAACATTGTATCGTTGATTTGGCCAATTACACTGTCAATTTGATTAAGGCGAAAAGTTGCCTTTTCATTATTAGATATGTGCTGAACATTGATTGAAAAATCTTTCCGTAAGCTCATAACTGATAATAATTGTGCCGGTTCACCAGACAAAGAGCGAATTTTTCTCCCTGTGGAGACTTTTTCGATAGCATCCTGAATTCCTTCCAGACCTTCTTGCAAGTCGCCTGTTGTTTGAGTAGAGATCATTTTATGGGTTACTCTCATTTAAGCCTTCCTAAGTCGAAATTTATCACCATTCACTTCACTTACATGTTAATTAATGTCTGCATCACTTGGTCAACTGTGGATATATAGCGAGCGGCAGCTTCGTATGCCCGCTGAAACTGAATCAAATTGACCATTTCTTCGTCCATAGACACGCCGGAAACACTTTCACGAAATGACTCCAATTGAGAAGTTAATAAACCGTTATTTTCTTCGTTTCTCTGAGCTTGTTGCGATTGAATACCAATAATTGTCATGGTGCTAGCGTAATATTCTTCCAATGTTTGTGTACCGTTGGACATAACAAATGCATTGCGCTTGGCAGTGATACTAAAGGAAATCTCATTGTTGCCAGGTTCATCTGGCCGACTCGACACGCCGATTTTCTCAGGGCTTCTCACCAACATATGGTTAACAGCTATATCGTTGATACTATTTCCAATAAAAAATTCGACGCCCGTCGTATTGTCCAAACCATATCCTTAGACATGTACCGAGTTAACTTCGGCCATCAATGTTGTAGTGAATGCGTTGATCCGTTCAATAAAGCGTGGGATTTGATTATCTCTGACATTGATCAGACCACCTATTTTACCGCTTTGAATCGAAATTTCTTTACCTGAGCGAGGGTCGACAATAGTAACCGTTTTTTGATTATTGGCCAGAGGGCTTGCTTGATTATGTTTGCCATCATCTTCAAGGCTAAATATTTTGGTTCCTTCTAATAACAACTGACCATCAACCTCAATTTTTATCATACCGGTTCCATCGCCAGTATCAGTTATTGTGGCGTTTTCTAGGCCCGCTAAATCAAAGAGCTTCTGAATTTGGTTTTCATATTGGCTTCGTTCACTTACCATTTGTCTGGCTTCTGTTGTACTGCCTCGATGAGATAAAATATTTTGGTTGGAGTTAGCGATGGATTTCACTAGTTGGTTGATCTCAGTATAGATTATGGATTTGGTAGTGGGCTGTTCAGAACTGGCAAGATTGGGAGTTCGATCTTGAGTCATTAATGTACCCACCCGGTCTCCATCTATGAAAGCAAATCCTCCTAGATGAATTTGTAACATACCGCTTTTTTCCTCCATAGCAGTGAAATCAGTATATTCAGATAGCTTTGTTAATAAACTCTGGCGAACGGTACGTTGGGAATTAGCAGCTTGACCAGAAAATTCGATTGAAGCAATATCTTGATTCAGCTTGGCAATCGACTGCCCCAATTCATTGACTTCAGAGATGAAATTCTGGATTTGTGTGTTGTTTTCTTCATATAGGTTTTGAAAACCAATATTGACTCTTTTGATTTCTTGCACTAAGTCTTGTGCACGTCCAATAGTTACATTACGAGCGATTTCTTTTGATTCTGGATCGATACTCAAATTGTGCCAGCTATCCCAAAAGTCCGCTAGGGCACCAGAAACACCACCTACATCTAAATCAGTAAACAACCTTTCGATTTGTTGCATTTGATCAGATTGAGTACTCCAACTGCTCGATTCTTGAATACTTTGACGTAAACGATTTTCCAAGATTTTATCTCGTACCTGTGTTACTTGTGTAACATTAGATCCAGATTGTGAATGACCTCTGACATCAATAGCAATGTCGACTCGTTCACGAGAATAATTTGGTGTGTTGATGTTTGCAATGTTGTGCCCAGTAACCATTAACACGCGCCGCTGCGCGTTAAGCGATTGCCGAGCAGTCTCTAAGCTACCCAATAAATTTGTCATGACACGTACCTAGGCCAAAGTGTGGATCTGAATACTATTTTTTTGGTTCAATTCGTCAGAATAACCAAAACTATTCCGGGTGGAGACTAGAACACGAAGCGTAGTGTTAACGTAATCAAGCGCACGTTGCGTAATGTATGCATTATCTAGTTGGGCTGATTGGATTTTTAGAGCCAATTGATTAAGTTGGGAGGCGAACTGGCGAAAACCTGACGCAAATGGCTCTGAGACCAAATCGGCAAGTTTTCGCAAATTCAAAAGATTCGGCTCTTTTGATGAGGAAATCGAGAGGCCAAAGGCTAGAGCAAACCCACGCATCAGAGCGGTTCGAGCCAACGACAGATTTTTCAATTCTAGCGCTCGAGTCTCTAGCTTTCTTAGAAGAATGGCGATATCCTCTACATTATTACCGGCTTAGACAGAACGACCAGACGTCGTTAACTCAAGCAACTTGCTACACAATTTTACTTCTTGAGTAAGAATCTGCGTTAGACGATTCAACGCTATTTTATCGATTGTTGATTGCATTTTGAATTCCGTTTATACCAGCTGGCCTATTTTACCGATCGAGTTCATCATTCGATAAAATAGGCCGGTTAAGAATGTGCGGTTTTCTGTATTAATGCAACAACTGCTTAATGTACTGTTGACCTATTGGTTAGAGGGTAAAACACCGGTGGCCAAGATTTTTTCAGCAACTTGTGCACTATCAACTGTATATTCACCACTATTGACTAGGGCACGGAGGCGGGCAACTTTTTCAGTATCAATTTCAGGCGAATCGACGACTCGTTGTCGAATTTGATCTAGGGCGTTGCTCTCTTCAGATCGGGTGATAGTGTCGTTCGGTGTTGTCGCAGCCGACGAATTGCTGTTTGAATAAGGATTCCGATTGTTGACGTTGGTGGGCGCTGTTTTCTCGGGCTGACGTTGCTCCGCACGCACGCACGGTCGATTTCCTATAAGAAGTAGGAT
>CAYVHK010000083.1:0-18721 GCA_964451145.1 uncultured bacterium
AGATGTACATCCTGCATCCGGGCAACCTGTACTCGGCCTCTCGCGCCCAATCTCTGGGTCGTTCTTAGAGATGTTGTGACAACAGCCACGTAGTCGCCTGTGCTATGAGTGTGGAGGAATGGGAGCGTCGCCGAGCCGAACGCAACACATAAAAATTGATAATTATCCGTTTTAAACCAAGCCAGTTTGGGATGATGAGAAAACTAGTTCAGGCTACTTGAAGTAAGTGGATCACAGTGTCATGTGTGAACGAAACTGAACTTTTCCAGCACGAAGTTGCGTTCCTTTACAAGATATGTTGACTGTGAGAAGGTATCCGATTGTCCATATCCTAAATATCCCTCTCATCTCTTGATCTCCGCAATTCTTCCTATCATTACGTATAAGGCTGATTTTTGCAATTCATCTTGCCCTAATTCTATCTGTATTAATGCTTGACTGAATTTATTCTTTTTTTAGATTCGGTTTTTTCGAACTTTTTTCTTTACTCTTTGTCTTATTTTACGTACAGAAAATACAAATAAAATTTTATATTGAGGTATTAAATTATGTTTCGAAAATTGAAACTATTCCTAGATTTTTTGGCTGTTATAACTTCAGCACAAACAGAAGATAACAAGCAAGCGAGACCAGAACGAGAAAGCAAAGAATAAACACCAATTGCAACTGACGGCTGAATAACGTCAATCTATCGAAACAAAAGTGGCAGAGATGAAAGCTACTGAAGTTGACCGTTCGAAAATCAAAAAAACCCGTTGATCAAATGCCACAAGGATTTGGTGTTGTAGTAGAAAGAAAAAGCTACAGGAAACACCAACATGGTGGCTTTTTTAGTCAGTTAACAGAAGAACAAAAGTTGCTGATTGATAGCAGAGTCAAAGACATGATCGAAGCTGATGCCAACCATGAAGAAATAAGGAAAAAAGTAGATGCTATTTTACAAGAATTTGGCATTGAAGTTTCCATCAAGAGTAAGAGGGAGAAATTGAGTTCGGAGCAATAGGAACCGATCCGGTGACCGTAATCATGATGAAACTGGCAAAAGACGTAGCGGGGGTAATCATAGTGAAAGGTGAGGTGGCAATAGTTTTTTATAAGCTGATATTAGTAGTTGTCCTTAGTTGTTACCTACTCTTCTTGTCGCTTAATTATAGAAACTATTTAATTGGAGGTAAATAAAGGTGCCAATCAAACTTTTTCTCAGCTTAAACCTTACTCTTGGTCTGATGTATTTAAATTTGGCCATAGCACAAGAAGATCGTAGGGAACAATTAACAATAAATTCATACTATCAGGTTGTTACGGATAATAATCTCTTTCGACCTTTAGGCTGGACACGCCCAAATAATAGACCAGAATACCAATTACTGGGAACAAAAATACCCGAAGATAATCAGCCTAGGATGGCATTGATTGAGGAAACTCGATCCCATCGCATCGAATATGTAAGTATTGGCGGACAATTAGGTGAAGCTAAAATTGAAAAAATCAAGCCCAATCAGGTTATTTTATCAGAGCAAGAACAGGTAGTTATATTGAGAAATAACGCTTTTCAATTGCTAAATGTAGGTAGAATCGGTAGTAATTCTAGTAGAGATAAAAATCGGACCGAATCGGAAAATTCAAGACGACGCGGTGAAACTGATAGGAATCAAAAGCCAACAAATCAGAAAGAGATGCAAAATCTGCGTCAGTGATTTCAGAATGCCTCAGCAGAAGAAAGAGGACAGATGCGTCAACAATTTCGGATGCGGTTTGGTGACAGCAGAGATAACAACAGAGATGGGCGAAGGGATAAAAATCGACTGGAAGACAAATTGCAGCGAGGAGGCCTGCGTCGAAGTGGAGGTAATCGTTAAATGTATCGATTTCATCTTAATATGTAGTTTAGCCAAATTGGAAATGGCCAAAATGGTTAAGTCATTAGTTCAATACCCCTTTAATTTTTGGTGGGACGTGTCTTGGATGGGGTAAGCGACTTATCGCAAGTTCATCTACCCGGCGGATGTTCCAAATCAGTGTAGCTATGCGATTGGAATTCTGTAACGACTCACTTATGTCATGGGATTTTGTATGGTGTACATTCTTAAATTTTTAAGGGATACTAGTAGTGTTAAGCATCATTTATGGGAAGCCAGATCCAGAATTCGAGTGAGACAATTAGGATAATTCCTAAAGAAATCAAAAAAGTTTTTTCACGTCAACAACCGTGATCATTTGATCTCTCCTTTGAGCCTTATTCCATCATTGGATAAATACAAAAGAATAGTCAGATATGAAAAACGATCTCAGTCTTGGATAAATGCCTCCCTTCTATCTTGGCTATCTTGATTTGACATCGATTTTCTTCCATTTTCTATAGTTCTTAATCTTAATCCAGTGATAGATTGATGTGTAACCAATTCCAGCAAGTTTATAATTTTAGATGGCAGACTTATGAAACTAAATGGTTATTGAAACCTGCGTAAAAAATAACTCATGTACCGGATAATCAATCGGATTCAATACCAGTTGGTAATTTCTTTCTTTACTTTAGTACCTGCTTTACCTATAAATCCTAATGATTTGAGTGTCGATTTATCTATTTTGTTCCTGATTTCTGATCAGCCATAAATATAATAAGGTAATGACTGCACCAATACAACAAAGCATCACCATGATGGTAAAAAGGAGAAGCGTTTAAATTTTGAAAATTCTAGTGTAAAATACAGATGAAGATTGTCTCAAGTTAGCTCGTAGAAAAATTAAGAATCGCAAATGAAAAAGCAAAAAACTTAATAGACTTAATAGAACGAAAAAAGAATACCTGAAAAATATCGAGTAAGGACATCCGAGAAAAGAAACTAAACGAGAAACAACAATATACAATCTTAAAGCAAGATTTAGGAAGTTTCAGTAGCTAAAGTCCTAAGTATAGTGCCAGAGATTTCGTTTCAATTATATACCAAAGATCGACTGATCAACATAGAAAATTGCTCTCTAATAATTTGGCACATACATAATCGTATTTAATACAGTGAACTAAGTAAAATATAAGCCTTACCTTGGCATAGAAGTAAAAATAAGCATTTGGGCAACATCTATTTTTTGAGTTCAAAGCTCACCATAATATCAGATTGGAACTGAAAAGTGCGAAAAGTCATTGTGTATTTATTCTTGTATGGCTTAGCCAGTTTTTGGTCGTCACCAAAATTAGTGGTAGCAATATCGTGTCATGAACTCTGCTAATAATGACACCGATGAGATATTCTCCAACGGAAAGTCGGTCGGAATAACCCGTATTAGTAGTGTACAGCCAATTTTGATTATGAACACAGATCAGTGGCACAAACAGGCTGATGTTACGGGCAAGTACAGGTTCCATCAAAAGAATAAAAATGGTAAGTATAACGCGCCTCTCTTGAGAGAGCAGGAACACAGCTTTCAAACCGTTGAGATCGCTCGATTTTCAGACACCAAAGATAGAAAATGCATTAACAAATATGTGGCTAAGATTACCAGTATTCGAAAGACGAACAGTTTTGTCATCAAACCCGAGGGGTATTCAACCTCTTTCTCTTTTCATGTTAAGCGAAAATACAGCCAAATAGTCTACAGCCACGACGGACACGATTATCCTCAGGTTCAGACTCGTGTTTTTACTTGATCAGAATGCTAACACAGACACAAATTCGACATTATCGCCAAAACGGATTTCTGGTACTAGAACGATTCTTCGAGGATAGCCAGGTTCAATCCTTACGGCGAGAATTGGATCAAATGATCAATTCAGCACCAATAAACTCAACTAACAGGAAAAATCGCTACGGACAAACCGTTGAACACCCAAAAGACTTTAGTTTTACCTTCCAGGCACCAGAAGATGAAAGGCAAGTTATTAATCGCATCAGCAACCCTTTAGCCCGTTCGGAGGTGATATTGCGTGTTTATGGCTATCCTAAACTGCTACAAGCGGTGGCTTCTCTGTGTGGTTATGATTTTGTTCCCTTTTCCGAATCGATTGTTATCAAAATACCACACTATGGTGCGGCCTTTGATTGGCACCAAGATGGCATTTTTAAGACTGGAGTACAAACGGAGCGTGGTGTTAATTTTGGCATTTATCTTTACCCTTCAACAGTGGATAACGGTTGCTTACAGGTAATTCCAAAGTCACATCAATGGGGACAGGTCGATTTAAAATCAATGGTTGACACTCATGGTTCTACTTTACCAGATTCGATTCCTGTCCCAGTTAGTTCCGGCGATGTTATTGTACACAATCGGAATCTGGTTCACGGTTCATTTACCAATCACTCCTCGGATTTGCGTGTCACTATTTATTTCGGTTACCATCATCGACAAACAGTAACCGGAGTCTTTACATCTGACCATATACATCAACGAGAACAAGTAATCGCTCTGGCCATTCAACGTCGGGCAAAATTCAACTCGTTTGCTGAAGAGCCAACACTTGCTTCAAATCGTTTCCATTCTTCAGTTCTCAACCTGTCGTCCGAGGAAGAAGTTGAAATCTTACGGGCGCCTCCATTGGCAATTTAGAGTTGGCTTTCACCTAGCCAGCCAACTGTTTATAGACGATTAAAAACTGAAATTACAGGAGAATAAAATGTCGTTGCCTGAGTTTGTACGACCAATAACTGTCTCACCTAGCTATCACTGGTTCGGCTATTACGACAAACTTCAATTCGATTCAACAAACCGCTACGTGTTAGCCATGAAAGTGGATTTTGAGCATCGATCTCCTAACCAAAATGACTGGATCGATATCGGTGTAATTGATCTGAAAAATAGTGACAAGTGGACCAAACTAGGGCAAACCAATGCTTGGTGCTGGCAGCAAGGCTGTATGCTGCAATGGCGACCGAAATCGGATGGGCAAATTATCTGGAACGATCGACAGAACGACCAGTTTGTGTCTCATCTGTTAGATGTCAACACTGGTCAAAAGCGAACTTTACCTCAATCTATCTATACCATTAGTTCGGATGGCAAGACAGCCGTTGGAACTGATTTTCGACGTGTTAACGATATGCGTCCTGGTTATGGATACGCAGGAATCTACGATCCATATCAGGATCAGTTGGCACCAGCAGATTCTGGCATCCACTGTATTGATTTGGATACTGGCTATCACCGGCAAATTGTATCACTGGCCGATGTAGTTCAGATTCCTTATCCAAATGGTGATATTAGTGCAGCTAAGCATTATTTTAATCACCTGCTTTTTAGTCCAGACGGCTCACGCTTTATTTTTCTCCATCGATGGCGTTTTAGCGAGGGGGGGTTTCATACTCGGATGTTAACAGCTGCTGTTGACGGAACAGATATTCGAATTGTAGACAATTCTGGCCGCACTTCTCATTTCATCTGGCGGGATGAGGAGCATATTCTAGCTTGGTCTTGGCATGCTTCCCACAAAGACAAGTTCTATCTATTCGGAGACGGAAATGGACAAATTGAAGTGTGTGGGCCTCAAGTTATGGTAGAAAATGGCCATTGTTCATATTTACCAGACAGAGATTGGGTTTTAAATGATACCTACCCAGCGGGGAAATCTTATCAAGAACTTTACCTGTATCATTGTTCAACCAATCAGAAAATAAGTTTGGCTAAATTTCCATCTCTCCCCTCCTATAGCGGTGAATGGCGTTGCGATTTACACCCTCGTTTTAGCCGAGATGGCAGATGGGTTACTGTAGACTCAGCTCATCAAAATGGCCGACAAATATATTTAGTAGATTTGGCGGAGGTCGGAATATACGGGTAAGTGTAACCGTAATACAACAGTCGAGCACCAGATTACCACTGTTATTATTACCGTTCTTTTCTTTTGCCATTTTTCTAATTTATAGCTAATTTGGAAAAATCATCTATTTGTTATAATAAACACTGGTGCTTATCGCGTTTTTGAGCTTTAAAAAGACTCTGAATTGAGGCAGAATTGTTTCATTGGTTGATAAGCATAATTAATGCGGCAGCGCTAACCTATATTTCGCCTGCCATAAGCTATTGGGCAGTTAATGTATTATGTTTTTAACTTAACAGAAAATTTTGATAACCATAAATCGTAGTTCAAGTCCGTTTTTTACATCTTTTAGCCAACAGTTAATTTACTGTAAAATAGGTATGCATTATGAAAGTAGGAATTATGACGGGCCATTTTGCCCGACCATCATTAGAAGAAACGCTCGACGCTATAGTTGGTCACGAGATCTTCCATGTTCAATTTAACATATCTTCCGCTCATTTAAAGGAGCCGTTGGATCAGGAGATCGACTCCGTTTTTGACCAAGTTCGAAAGGAGGTTGCTAAACGAAATATGGTTATCTCAGCGTTAAGCGGCGAGGTTAATATGGTACACCCAGATCCTGTGTTACGCCAAGATGAGATACGTCGGCTGGAACTACTTATCTCATCCTGTAAACGGCTTGGAACTTCCATTATAGCTACCTGCACTGGGTCTCGAAATGCGGAAAGCATGTGGCGGAACCATCCTGATAATGAAACGGAAGAAGCTTGGCAGGTGCTAAACAGTACATTAAACAAACTACTGCCAATTGCTGAGAAACACGGTGTCATACTCGCTTTTGAACCAGAAGTGAACAACGTCGCAAACACTATCAGGAAGAGTAGACGCTTGATCGAGGAGATGAAGTCCCCGAATTTGAAAGTGGTGATGGATGCGGCCAACATATTTGGTGAAGGAGAACTACCACGTATGAAGGAGATACTTGACGAGGCATTCGACCTGCTGGGTAATCACATCGTCATTGCACACGCCAAAGATCTGGATCGTGATGGTGATGCAGGTCATCTAGCGGCGGGCACTGGCTTGCTCGATTACGAGCACTATGTATCATTGCTTTGTTCTCTTTCCTTTGACGTACCCGTCATCCTGCATGGTCTAAGCGAAGATCAGGTGGATGGTTGTGTGTCTATGCTCAATGGCCTAGCAAAATCTGGCTAAGCAGGAGTGCTCAGGTGTGTAGAAGTAAACAAATGATAAAATCATTCCTTCGTCAAGAAGGAATGTAAATCTACTTTTTATAATGATATTAATGAATTATAATTTAGTATAAGGGCTGTCTTGCAAGGCTAGAGAAATTATTCATAGGAGAGAAGTAATGTTGAATCAAGCCCAAATTCGCCGGTTTCACCGAGATGGATTTTTGCTGGGAGGTCAAGTTTTAGACAATTATCAGGTGGAAGAGCTTCGTTCTGAATTAGATCGAGTGATGCAGGACAAAGAGTCTGATACTAAACCGCAACCGGTTCATATCGCTAATCTTTCTAGTAACCCTGAGATACCTGTGTGGCAAATTGTCAATATTTGGCAGGCCAGTGACGTATTTCGCGCCTTGACCTGTAATCTTGAAATCGTTGAGGAAGTGGCACAACTGTCAGGTGCCCGAGAACTCAGAGTATGGCACGACCAAATTCAATACAAACCAGCAGTGATGGGAGGTATTACCGGCTGGCATCAAGATTCACCGTTGTGGCCTATTCTGTCGCCTAAAACAGCTCAAGTTTCTGCTTGGGTTGCACTCGACGATGCCGACGAATCAAATGGATGTTTACATATGGTGCCCGAGTCCCACAAATGGGGAACGTGCAGCGATTTCATTCACCAAGTTAAGTCCTTTCATAGTATGCCAAAATCTTTTCAAGACAAGGAAATCCGTGTTATCCCATGTCCGGTAGAAAAAGGATATGTGCATTACCATCATGGGTTGACTTGGCATGGATCCTTTGAAAATTCCAGTCAACGGAAGCGGCGTGCAATTGCCAACCATTATATGACGGAAGAAACAGTGTATGATCAAACGGGAAGACATGTTATGAAACCATATGTAACTATTGGACACGGCGAAAAATTCACTGGGGATGCGTTTCCTTTGGTATGGGATAGTGGACGTCCTACCTAGGCACTCAGATGAAATTTCATGTTGTGTCCTTTAGCAGATTCATCTCTTTAGGCATTATCAATGCAAATCGGTATTATATCTAGTATAAAGTTCAATTTTATATTGAGTTATTAAACCAACTCAAAACGATTTTCTTTACACACAAGACGGTGATTCTCAAGTAGTCATTCCAAAACACTTTACTGAAAACCCGCATAAGAAATAACTGGTTTCAGATTAATCAGTCGGGTATCAGCATCGATTAGTAGCCTCTTTTGCTTTAGTGTAATAAAGTATTTACCTTTTGCTCACGAAACCGAAATGTTTCCATTAATTGATTGCCCTCAATTGGCAGTTTAAATAGGTGGATCACCAAAAGAAATGCCTGAAAAACCACATTTGGGACAAGGCTTATAATCAGCGTAAGGGTGTTTTTCCCTATCCGCCACCTTAGCTTTTTCTCTCCGTGTGTCGCATACAGGACAAATACCTCTACTTGGCCGGTGGCGCAGAGTGATTACAAATATAGCGATAGTAGTTAGGAAGAATAGGGTTCCGAGGAATTCCATTTGTTTTCTATTGCGAACCTAGTGAGTACGATAGCGATTTTTTATAGAGATTTGACAGATATGAAAAATCCGAAAGGCCTCGGCAGATTTGCGACTTGTCATTTTGCTTAAAGTCAGCTCTGATTCTTTCACAGGTTACATATTCTGCCAAGTCCCTAAACCATTTTTCCTTTGTTTTTCTGATCTACGTTATTCAAATCCACGTTAAAAATAACTTGTTTACGGGTTGATTAGGCAGGTATTAGTACTTTTCCCACCTTTTTTATTTTGTTTCTATTCCTTTTTTCACCTTATAATTCCTATGTTGGATAGTCTGATTGTCAACTCGATCTCTTCATCTTTATAAAGTAAAAGTTAATTACAATGAATTCCTTATTGAGACTACTGTTTTTGTTACTGTATGTACCATTGTCAGTGATTGGCCAACAGAAGATTATTTGGAAGAAAGATCAAGCTGAAATGGTATTAATTCCAACCGGTTCATTTGAGATGGGGGACCACTTTAGTAAAGGCAGTGAAGATTAACTACCAGTTCATAAAGTAGAACTGGATTCATTTTACATGGATATACATGAAGTGACAGTCGGTCAGTTTGAGAAATTCGTTAATAAAACAGGCTATGATTATAACACGTGGAATGATGTAGCCAATTTTTCGCCAGGTCACGAGTATCCATTGATTTATGTTAATTGGAATGATGCGATGTCCTGCCAAGTGGGCGAACAAACGGCTACCAACAGAAGCAGAGTGGGAGTATGCCGAAGTGGATTGAAAGACAAACGATATCCTTAGGAAGACCACATAACACATGATAATGCTAACTATAGTGGGACGAGTGGCAGGGATAAGTGGAAGTATTGTTCACCAGTGGGAAGTTTCGAACCTAATGGATATGGACTATATGATATGGCAGGGAATGTATATGAATCTTGTGCGGACTGGTATAATAAAAATCACTATAGAAATTTCTCAACTAAGAATCCGTTAGGTCCGACTGCTAGCCAATACCGGGTGTTGCGGGGTGGATGTTGGGACAACTCTTCAAATCCTTTGCGCGCATCTAGCCGTTACAGTTTCAATCCGGCTAACAGGATACGGATTTCGATGTGCATCAGGTGGAAAAAATTTTTCTGACACTTTTACCAGTGCTGAAAACAAGCCGAGAACTAAATTAACGATCGATATTAACGGTGATGGAATAATTAATATCTTTGATCTAGTAATTGTAGCTGCTAGCTTTGGTAAATCCCTAGTTGCAGCTCCTTTCATAGTTTTTAAAACTGAATTAAGAACAGAACAAAAGCAATGTATTAGTTTGGCTATTCATCAATTGGGAATCAATAGTAATTGATCTGATGCAGAAGAGGTGGTATTAGGTGTTCTGAAATCCATCTTCTTAGAAAAATTACCCACCCAAACTCAATTATTAGCCAACTATCCTAATCCTTTCAATCCAGAAAGTAATTATCAAAATATTTGTACACCAAGGGAAAAATGACAAAACCTCGAATTGAAGCCCCAGAGCCTTTTGGTCCTGTTCCGTCGCCACGTCAACTACGCTGGCATACAAATGAATTTTATGGATTCCTCCACTTTGGATTGAATACTTTCACTGACAAAGAGTGGGGATATGGAGACGAATCTCCAGACCTTTTCGCACCAACAGATTTCGATGCAGATCAGCTAGTAGCTACCGCAGTTGAGGTGGGTATGTCTGGTTTAATCCTGACTTGTAAACATCACGATGGCTTTTGCCTCTGGCCATCTCGATACACGGATCATTCAGTCAGGTCCAGCCCTTGGCGAAACGGAAATGGCGATGTTGTCGGTGAGATGGCTGAGGCGTGCCGACAGCATAAAATTCTATTTGGTGTCTATTTATCACCATGGGATCGGAACCATGCAGAGTATGGCCACCCAGCTTATCTAGAATACTATCAAAAACAGTTGCAGGAACTAACAACTCAGTATGGTGATCTGTTTGAAGTTTGGTTCGATGGAGCCAATGGTGGAGATGGATACTATGGTGGTGCACGTGAACATCGTCGTATAGATCGTCGCACCTATTACGACTGGGAAAACACTTGGCAAATTGTGCGTCGGAACCAACCAGAAGCAACTATGTTTAGTGACATTGGCCCTGATGTGCGTTGGGTCGGAAATGAGAAGGGAATAGCAGGTAATCCTTGTTGGTCAACTCTTTCGACGGCGGGCCTTTACCCTGGTTTCGGAGGAGATGATTGGAAAAAAGAATTTGAAACTGACATGGTTAAACCCTGGGCATCCGATCAGGAGATGTTAAATCAAGGATACCGTCAAGGCGACTGTTGGTTGCCAGCTGAGTGTGATGTTTCTATCCGACCAAGTTGGTTTTACCACGCATCGGAAGATAATAAGGTAAAGAGTCCGGAATCATTACTTGACCTCTATTTTAAGTCTGTAGGTCGTGGTGCGTCCCTTTTACTGAACGTACCACCCAACCAGCGAGGACAGTTTCACCCAAACGACGTACAGAGTTTAAAAAAATTCCGTCTACGTCGGGACGAGATATTCAGTCAAAATCTGGCCTTAGGCGCACACATCAAAGCAAACAATATTCGTGGCGACTCTCAACGATTTTCTCCTCAGAATTTAGTCGACAATCATTCTGACACGTATTGGTCAACCGATGACAATATGCCGGTAGCTGAAGTCATTTTTGAATTTCCAGAGATCCTTAGTTTCAATTTAATCAGTATTAGAGAGTATCTTCCACTCGGTCAACGTGTGGAAAATTTCACTATTGAAATCGACAAAGGTGGTGCTTGGCAAACGTACTATAACGGAACCGCAATTGGCAATCTTCGTCTGGTTCGGGAGCAGAAATCTACTACCAAAAGAATCCGATTCAGATGCGTGGATGGTTCAGCATGTCCAGCTATTTCTGAATTCAAAATTTACTTAGACCCCAAAAAATAGGATTAACAAATGACCAAATAGATGTTTGTTAAATAGTCAAACATGTAGTTTATATCGCAGGCCATGGTTCCGGCATACATATGAGACCCGAGTACTGGTTGTGAGTATACCTGAAACTGATACGATACAATGTCCAACATTACACCCTTTAAAAATAGCAGATGATGAACTGTCAGTCAATTGCAGTAGACCGAGACACCAGAAGCGCTATTACTAATTGATCAGACGATTACAACCAACATCATTAAAACAGTGATTATAATGAAACTAATTTTAGGATTAAAAAACTCGTCAGTCGGTAACATAGGCTGCAGGTATTAGACAGACAACCAGTTTTCATCTATCCAGTTCGGCTTGATAAGACCTTTTTCCCTAGTTTCTGTAACTTAAAGGACAATTAGTCAAGAATAAGATTCGCCAGGATAAAATTAGATCTGAATTTTTTCCCACCTACCGCTGCGAAAACGCAAGAAATAAGTAATCCCAAGTAAAATAATATAGACCGTTGCACCTATCCATGCCCCCGACAACCCGTAACGATGTCCCAGCCAGTAAGAAAGTGGTAGAAACAATATCCACCCGTAGCTAATACCAATAATCATGGTAAATAAGGTATCTCCCGCGCCTTTGAGTGCCCCACTGGAACAAATTCCACAACCGTCTGACATTTGAAAAATAGCAGCTAAAAATAGGATCTTACTCCCCAGTTTAATCACATTTGGGTCATCAGTTATGATGGACAAAAGTAAATCTGGTAAACAAAAGAAAAGAATGGCCATCAGACTAGTGTAGCCAATACCAACTTTAATTGCTGTATAACCACTTGTTCGTGCATGATGATATTGATTAGAACCAATATATTGGCCCACTAAGGTAGTTGCTGCCAGTGAAATTCCTACCAGAGGCATAAAAGACGTATGAAGTAATGCTATTGCGGCCGTGTTTGCAGCTAATTCCGAGTTCCCCATGCGACCAATCATGGCAGAAAAGATAGTGAAACTTCCTACATCGAGCACGCTCTGCACCCCCATAGGTAAGCCTATCCGTATTAACCGACTTGATTCAGATGGTCGAAATTGAATGTGTGTTCGCACCTGAAATTTTTGGTCAGATTTTTTAGATAAGAAGATTAATAGATAAATGATAGCAGCGAGAACACTAGAAATAACAGTAGCAATAGCGGCCCCTACAACCTCAAGACGAGGAAAACCAAATTTACCAAAAATTAACAGATAATCGAAAGCAATATTGGTCAGATTTGCAAATATTTCGATCCACATTGGAGTCCGTGTGTCTCCAATACCACGAAAATAGCTAGATATAGTGAAATAGATAAGAGGGCCAATTCCTCCAAGGAGCCGAATCCGAGTATAAGTGATGCCAAACCGCTGAACCTCAACTGATGGCTTCATCAAAACGAAAATGTAGGAAGTAAAGTGGCTGATCAAAAGCAGAAGTAAATATGATCCGAAAGCTAGATACAAACCTTGCCAAGTTATGATGGCAACCATCTTAGGCTGATCAGCGCCATGGTACTGTGCTACGAAAGTATTAACGCAAGTTAACAAGCCGCTAAAAAACGAAAGTATAGTCCATGTGGTAATCCCTGCCAGCCCAACTGCCGCCATTTGAGAAGTGCCGAGTTTACCAACCATAGCGGTGTCGACAAAGGTCATAATGGTTAGGGATACCATCGATATCACAATTGGATAAGCCAATTCTAATACCTCACGGTAGCCACCAGGGCGTAAATTCATTTCATAAATTTCCGTCAAATTAGTGTTAATCTCATGATTATCAATCAATTTTATTACTGTTCACATAGGATAAGAAAGAGGTGAAATTCGTTATGATAACACACAAACTATAATCGCTATTAAGCACAATAAATATAGCCACTTACTTGTTAGAGGAAACTGACAAACTACCCAAGATAACAATTAGGTGCAAATAGCAGGCAAGATCCTCAATTTTCTACCATGATTTTTGACTCTTCATTTTAAGTACAAAATAAAGAAGGGAAAAAAGAAGGTGATTCAGATGAGATGAATCGTTTTAAAGAAGGAAGAGTTGAATATACTGCCTCTTTTATTGACAACTTGGATGCTGAAACAAAAAAGAGCGTTTGATAGATCGCTTTGACCGTACCAGCTATAAAATTATAAATAATAATAGGGAAAAAATCCGATTATGAATGGTGGGAAAATAAATAGAATAACTAGGCAACTAGGTTGTTCTGGAGATGTCAGCATCCATATTCCTACCATAAATCAAGCTAAAGATAGGATGAATTATTGTCACCACGTATCTAATACTCTGATTAAATCTATTTCTCAGTATCTCTGACTAGTATAATTTTCACTTTAGTTTCTGGTAAATTAGCATTTATGATCTGTGTGTGGCATAAAAAGTATCTGGTACCATTCAGTTTTTTACCATTTGATACTCTTTCAATCTTGCTTTAATATATTCCATCTACTTGTAAGAAGTTAACTCTAGATGATGTAGTTCGTCGAATAAATCTACTTGTTTACTTCGGTGTGGATCAGTTCCAACTTTTGTTTCAACTGGAAAATTAAGATTAGCAGGGGTCGCCAATAGATCGGAAAGATATTGTTGTAATTGTCTTTCATTGAAATTTGGGCCGATCACATAACTAAAACTACCATCAGCTATAGCGTTTTCTCCTGATTCCTTATCTTGAACTAGAGCTATTACTTTAACATGATCCAGATAGCGGTTAACATATCGCATTAGCCTTGTAATTTTCCAAGAACGTCCTGTTTGGTCGTAGATAATCAGCCGATATCTAGCCAAGGTTAGAAAACCGATACCTTCAGTTGCAGTTTCAGCCCAATCGCAAAGAAATCCTTGACCAGTTAAAAATATTTGTATTTTTTCAAAAACGTCATCATCTCGAGTCATAACAAGGATGTCCCCGTTTACATTAGAAATACCAATATCTTCTTGAATATCCAAAGGAATTAGGGCTCGGCGTACTCGCCGTTTTAGTTCTTTTTGAATGCGGTGAGACCGTTGATCAATCAAATCCATCCTGTGTTCTAGTGTGAAATGTGTATTAGGAGTGAGGCGCATCAATACGTGTTATTCCATTACTTGCCGTAACTTAAAGGATTACCAGCATCAGGTTTGTTAATATTTTTCGTTTGAGTAGAACATCATCAAGCAAACGTTCATCTACATTTAGCTTAAAACAGAATCGACAATTATAAGAATTGAAATGAAGATTGAATATATAAAAGGAAAATGTTTATCAAACATCATACGATTCTGTTACTTCTCATTCAACTTTGCATTCTTACATTTTTTGCTATCCAACTATACCCATACCTATTAAATCATTCCACATACGAATTATCACTTAGGTGGTCTAGCATGCACATCTTATTTCCGGTGTCATATCTCAGTAGAAATGTTAGCGATAAGCAATTTTTCTATACCGAATTAATCAGTGAAACTTTGTAATGTCGACTATTTCCACATCGATATGTATTACTCCTTTTGACTGCTCTAAGAGTACTTTTTCTCTTGTTCAGTGGGCTGAGTAGTTGCCAATAATAAAACCTATTCAACTATACCTTCACGTAAGAAGAAGATCAATCAAATACAAAGACCTCTATCAAAACAGAGTGGTAAATCATAAACAAGATTCGTGAGAAAGAGACTAATGGAGAAAAAATTGCTAATCGGTGCAGATACTCGACTTCAAGTTATCTTTTACCCAGGTTTCAAAAATATAATTTTTATCACACAAAATATGATTACTTAATTTATCCAGCGTAGATATTCGTTCAGAATAATCTCACGAGAGCAAATTGGTCGATAAACCATTCGAGCATTAAAACTATATTCAGTTTTGACTTGATAATCGGAAATAATGAATTGAAAATCCCAAGCTGGATTAGTAGTTTGATATTGGTTATTTTTTCCTCCACCGGATGGCGAATGTGTTATACGAAGACCTTCGGTACGATCGAACATTACAATCCAAATATGTTTATCAAATAAACCATAAAAAAAAGGTAATTGGTACCGAATAGGTGAGAGATGACGAAAAAGTGCATCTCCATAATCGGTATCGAAAGTCAATTGTTTGTCATCTTCAACATGTCGAACTGTACTTTCACCATTATGTTGTTGGGTGCAAAGTTGTGCCCAATGGGAATTATTGTCCTGAAAATAGATGCTTTTATCAAGAGGGGCATTGATATAACTGGCCCAGAACAGCCCAATGTAATCACCCTTAAATACATATTGGTGGGCACAAAAACGAAAGTTAATATCTATATAATGGGGCTCAACGAACTTGAAACGAATCCAATTTTCAAGAAAAAACGTAGGAGTAGGGGGTTGATAAAGTTCAGCTTCAATATCTGACAGGCGCCTAAAAGTCATTGGTGAGTAACGTGGTTCGTAGAAAGTTTCAGGTGAACCGTTGGTATGGCCGTCGAAAATGTGCTCCAGATTCCATTGTAGCCAGCACAATGGTTACCTGATGTCGTGTTGTCTCCGATAATAGCGGTCAATTCACCTACTTTGAATCTGGCTGATTCCATATCTTTATTCCGTTAATTGTTAACCTAGTTGTAGCACTCTAAAAATTGTAAATTTAACCCAAAACAAAAAGACTAAGATATAGATATCCTACAATGCAATGCGTCTTACATGTTCCTAGTCAATTTACAATTGGTCAAATGCCGGAGACCAATCCCGCCACATATCCTTCTGCGGCGGTTCTAGTTGTGTTTGTTCTATGTCTTTTTTTGTAAACTCATACAGAACAGCTCTACGAATTCGTCGGGTAGTATTTGGTGGGCCGGTGTGGGCTAGGCGATGATGCCAAAGTATAATATCACCAGATCCTCCGTAACAGTCAACAGGTTGTTGACCATTATAGTACTTACGAATAATGGGATGTTCTTCCGTGGGCTCATTACAGTACTGGGATGTGAACGCATAATAAAATTGTTTGTGGCTCCCAGGCCAGACGGTAAAACCTCCACCACCAGAAGCAACATCGTCGATATACCCAACAACCCCCAAATGGAATGGATGTGCATCTGTGTGACAGGTAATTGGCGCTGGATGATGATCACCGCAGGGTAAGGTCGAGTATATGCCGCGAATCCCCTTAGGTTCAATAATTTGACCGGTTCCAAGCATTTGTTCAGCCGTATTCCAGATAGTCGGATCTTTGGCTAGAAGTCGCACCATCCATGATTCACTACCTATCGTTCTGTAATGCAGTCGAAATCCTCTGCTCTCGTTTGGTTCTTTTGCTGTTTTTTCTTCTTCTTCCTCTGGAGGGATAGGTCCAACCCAACTACTGGGGTTATCCTTCGAAAATCTTTCAGGTGTATAATCCCAAAAACGTGCCCTTGCCCGTGCCATGAGAACCTCATCGAGTATACCCGTTTGATCAAATATCCATTTTCTTTAAAAAAGTAAGATCTGTGGTGCTAAGTTTCATAAATTATCCAGTCTTTTAATGAATACCAGTCTATGTTTTTATTGCCAATTGTTCTGATGCTATCATCTGAAAACCTCAATCCAAACTCAGAGTAAGACAATTTTCACTAATCGGGGGGACTCATAAAAGAACGTCTATTTCGAAAAATACCACAACCACTACTAAACATAGAGAAACTTTCACTGAATTTTATTTGAATGCTTCTTTATTGTCTAGGAAAATTAACAACTCTAAATTATCATGGATTAATTCCAACCCAAGAGCGTTGATGTAAACAGTTCTATAACAAGAAAAATTAGATCAAGTTGGCATGGGGAACACGATAGAGGTAAATAGGTGTTTGATAAAGGTCGTCGGCATAAATTATTTTTTCTGGGTTCCATCCTGGCAAGGAAAAAGTGTGGCTGATAATTGGGGTGCCCGCACGTAGTTCACTTTGAAACTTTAAGCTCAGGTTAGCCATGATTTCCGTTGAAAGATAGCAAACAATGAGTTCGGCTGGTGTGATATTGAGTTGGTCAAAGTTTTGCCACCTCAAAACCAAGTTCTGACAGCGTGCCAACCTAGCCCGTATGATTGCCAAAATATAAGGAAGTGGTGAATTCTCACAAGCAACAATCTTAGCATATGTCATCTGTTGACAGATACCACACGCCAAAGACCCATCGCCAGATCCTAGTTCGTAGATAATTTTGATAGGACCTTGTTTATTTTCTAGTTCTTGTATCAGAGCAAGCAAGTATCGCTTGACTTTAGAAGAAGTGGGCATGGGAGAAATGCCATTTTTGATTGTGCAGAAAACAATCGAACTGCTGGCAAACAGATAACAAAAAATAACCAAAATAATCATTATTGATGATAACATCAGGTAAGGATAAGTGAGATGTAAATTGTACTATTTTTTATTCTTTCCGCCTAAACGACATTTAAGTGCAACTTGTTTCATATTATGAGCTTAATAGAAGTAAATATTCAATCGACAGGCTACAGAATCAAAGGCCGTCTTCCATACCTATCCCATTGTTGAGTTTTTTATATTGCTCTAATGGGTAAATTGGCAGGAAATATTGAATTAATAAATTCATTTGATCTTTTAGATCCAAATTGTTGAGCGATTGAGGGACTGTAGTCGATGAATACTAAGTTGTATAGCTCTTGGTATTATACGTGGATTATCCACCATTGATTTGGCTATCCTATGGAAATAGTGTCTGGCAACTTATAGCCGCTTGATATACCGTTCAAATTACTAGGCTAATAATTACTGGATTCAGACTGACAAGCATAAGAAAAGGATAAGTGATGACTCAGAAATGGAATAATCCACCCGATTTACAAATAGATAATACAAAGCAATATCAATGCTTAATGGAAACTAGTAAAGGCGTAATTGAAATCGAACTTTACGCAAACGATGCACCTAATACGGTTAATAATTTTATATTTCTCACTAACAAGGAATTCTACAATGGAATTACATTTCATCGTGTGATAAATGATTTCATGATCCAAAGTGGCGATCCAACAGGTTCAGGTTCTGGAGGTCCAGGGTATCGATTTGACGATGAATTCGACGGCAATCCGCATATCCACCAAACAGGATCTTTATCAATGGCTAATGCAGGACCGAATACTAATGGCAGTCAATTCTTTATATGTCATGAATCGCAACCTCATTTAGATGGTAAGCATACGGTATTCGGACAAGTAACTCATGGGCAAGAAATTGTCAATGCAATCGAGCAAGGCGACAGTATCGTCAAAGTATCTATAACAGAAACCTAAGCGAACCGATT
>CAYVHK010000084.1:0-12797 GCA_964451145.1 uncultured bacterium
ACAAGAAACATAAACCCAAACAAATAGATTTTTTCATAGAAAGCTCTCACTCCCAGAATAAATAAAAAAAACAAATATTGTATATCTCTAATAGGGGCTACAAGATATCATCCCCCTACCTGATATCATTATACTTAAATATAGAAAATGTTTACAAAGTAGAGAAACTCGAAAAAAGGCTTCGAACCAAAGCTCAATCTATTTCAACTAGAACGACTGTTATGTTGTCAAGGCCACCATTATGGAGAGCTTCTTTTACCAAATCAGCAACAGCAGTTTCTAGTTTATTCGCTTTTTGAATGATATTGGCAATTTCTATATCTGAAGTGATCATGTCGTGCAAACCATCAGAACAAATCAGTAGTTTATCACCATTCAACAGTTGATGTTGGCCTTGGTCCACTTCAACTGTTAGTTCTAAGCCAACGGCACGACTGATAATATTTCGGCGGGTATGAGTACGGGCTTCTTCAGTTGAAATTTGCCCCATTTCTACCATTTCTTGAACAAGAGAGTGGTCAGTTGTTAACTGTTGAAATTCACCTTGACGAATTAAATAAATGCGGGTATCTCCAACATGAACATAGAAAAGTTGATCTTCCGATATAATTCCCGCAGTAAGCGTCGTTCCCATCTGGGATGGGGTGTCATAAAGGTTTGCATGTTCATATATTCTATCATTAACTTCATTTACCGAGCTTCGTAATAAAGCCAATTGACTACCATGACTTTCTAATTCAACAAGCTGATTAAATCTTGTTTGAAAAACTGATAAAGCTATTTTGCTAGCAATATCTCCAGCATCTAGGCCACCCATGCCATCAGCAACAATAAAGAAACCAATGTTGGAATCGTAATCAAATGCATCTTCGTTTCGTTTGCGCTGTCTACCGATATCCGTTTTGGCCGCGATTTTCATCTAATTTAGTCCAATTTACTATTTTACAATCCGTAAAGAAAAATTATTCTGAGGATTAATTCATGGCGACTGAGAATTTCAACGGCAAGATAGATTTGGCGGTTTCAGAATCTCAGTATTCTTTCACCAAACGGTTGCGTTAAGTTTTAAACATAATGTAGAATATGGTTTTTCGCTCGGAGTCGGCTGTTTTGACCTTAGGGTTAGAACAAATCAATTAAATTGAGAATTTTAACCAAATACACACTGAAGGAACTAATACCACCTTTCCTAATTTCTCTATTCTCCTTTACATCGATGCTCTTGTTAGAAGAGATTTTTCGATTAACCAAGCTTTTTGTTAAGAAAGGTATCAGTCCGGTCTATCTACTTGAGTTGTTGATTTACGTCTTGCCAGCCACTCTAGTCCTGACTATTCCCATGTCCACATTGGTTAGCATATTAATAGGCTTCGGCCGATTTGCTACCGACAACGAAATTACAGCTATGAAAGCTCATGGCATTGGTCTTCACCAATTATTGTGGCCGGTGTTGGTAGCTTCACTGTTTATTGCCATTCTCGACTTCTTTTTTATGGATTATGCATTACCTCTTGGCAATCAAGCTTATTGGGCTTTGAAGCGAGACATCAGCCGTCGCAACCCGGCTTTTGTCTTGGAAGAAGGGGCTGTAATGAGAGAATTAGAACAAGATGGGAAAATTTGGATGTTTGATTCCACCCATCCAGACACAGGGGACTTACAAAACGTCCACATCTGGGACGCTATTTGGTCAGGCCGCCCCCGTTTTGTGTCTGCCGACTCAGCTCGAGTAACTTATGAAGATGGTCGTGCCTGGCTAAAACTGTTTGACGGTCGGAGTTACGAATCAGTACCTAACCATCGTCATGCTAACGCCTATCGGGTAACAGGATTCGATCAGAATAAAATCCCCTTAGATTTGACCGAGGATATCAAGCGCTCTCAGGCTAAGACCAAACGCCCAAGAAGCATGAGCATCAAAAATCTTCGCGCATATATTGAGCAAGAACTGAAACCACAAGTAGATGTTGCCGAGGGCCAGTTTCCGAAAGAAAAGTTGTTGTATGCCCAAGTTGAATATCATAAGAAGTTTTCCATTCCTTTTGCTTGCCTCGTTTTTGGCTTGGTTGGTGTACCGTTGGGCTTAATGGTCCGAAAGAGTGGTAAAATGGTTGGTTTCGGCATTGGTAACGGCCTGATTCTACTCTACTATTTACTTCTTCAGTTTGGCCAAAATACAGGCCGCAACGGCGCTTTAAGCCCTGTAGTGTCGATGTGGTTGCCTAATATTATCATTGGGCTCGGTGGAGTCTGCTTCTTGGTCTATTGGCTATACCGATCAAACGTGTTTAACGTCAATTCATCCTCGACTTCTTCCAATATCGAAGCTTAGCTTGTGAATACCCTCGACCGCTATATCCTCTGGGAATACATACGCACTCTATTTTTATCATTGATTTTTCTATCCTGTTTGGTGGTTATTGTCCGCCTATTCGACAAAGATATTAAACAGTTTGGAGAAGAAACAACGTCTTGGGTAGCGATACAAATTATTCTTTTACAAGCACCACGTCGCATTCTGGAAATCGTACCCGTTGCCAGTTTTTTAACAGCCTTTTTCCTATTAGGAAAAATGGTACAAAATAATGAGCTAATGGCAATGAAATCCGCTGGATTAAGTATTTATCGCATATCAATGCCCATTTTCCTATCCACTTTTTTAATTTGTCTCGGCTTTGCGGTATTTTATAATTGGGTGGCTTCCCCTGCCTACCACTTAGCAAGTAAAATTCAACAAAAAATGCCATTGCGTCGTAATCGAAATGTAGTTTTTCAAGGTATTAACAAACGGCTATTTTTCATCCTTAACTTAGATCTAGAACAGAAGTCTATCGACCGAATGACAATTTACGATTTCGACGATAGAGACCGTTTAGGGAGAGAAATCTATGCTCAAACTGCTCGATGGGGAAAAGGTGTTTGGAATTTGCAAAATGGATTTGTCCGTCAATTTGAGGATGGTATTGAAGTTTCATTCGAAACTTTTGAGCAAAAAACTTTTTCAAGGCGGGAAGAACCATTACATTTAGCCAAATACTCCAAAGATTTAAGAGGCATGACCATTAAAGAACTTCAACAACGTATCCACTACAAAAAAAGAGCTAAGCAAACAACACGCCGAGAAGCCGTCCGTTTACACCATAAAATGGCTTATCCTTTTGCTGCTTTTGTTGTTGTTTTGATTGGAACACCTATTTCAATTCGATTTGGGCGTGCTGGTTTTTTTGCCGGATTAGTTATTGCCTTCTTTCTCAACTTTATCTATTGGGGGTTTTCCTTCGCTATCTTCGAAGGGTTAGGCGAAAATGGGATTCTCAATCCATTTATCGCTTGTTGGAGTGCTAACATCATCTATGCTCTAATTGGCAGTCTACTTCTGCTCAAAACACCTCAATAATTAATACTAATGAATCTCATGCCCAACTTTCTAGAAAGAACAGGCAAACTGCTGTTTCGACTGAGGAGCTACACCCCAATTCCACTAATTTTGCTCGCTTTAATATTTCGGCAGTTTCGTTGGTCGATGGTAATTACTGGAACTGTGATATTGATTATTGGTGAGACTCTTCGGATTTGGGCAGTTGGTTACGCCGGCGGACGCACAAGAACTCGCACCGTTAGTGCAGCCAGGGATTTGGTTACAACTGGGCCATATGCTTATACCCGTAATCCTCTCTATTTAGGCAACCTACTAGTGAGTTCCGGCATTTGTCTAACTTCTGGCATATTTTGGCTATTACCAGTCTTATGGGGGCTGTTTTTTCTACAATATATCCCAATTATTAGTAGTGAGGAACAGTTTCTCATTCGCAACTACAATCAACGCTACAAAACTTATCGGTCAGAAGTCCCAGGTTTCTGGGTACGACTTTCTCCTTACCCAAAGGCTTCAGCTCACGATTTCAGTTTGCGACGGGCCTTTCAGAGTGAAAGAAGGACGTTAAGCGCAATTGGAATACTCATGCTCCTAATGCTTAGAGCTTAGTTGCTCGATTGCATCTCAGGCCAATCTGTGTTAGACTAGAAAGAGTTATAGAGGTTGTTTCCGATGTATCTCGGGGGATTTTCTTCCCGATGGCAAATTGTCTTTTTGCCGATTATGCTCGGACTTTTCGGCTGTGCAGCTAAACCAACAGTTGAACTACACTTAGTGCCGATTAATTCATCGGGTATCCAGATTGATGCTGAAATAGGATCGGCATCCCTAGTCCAGAAGGGAGTTCAGGTCACACTAGAGCCGTTAGACGAGGTCGAGTTGTTTGATCTCACCAAAGGTGGTGAAATCAACCCTTACTTGTATTTTGGCCGTTGGGGTGAGGTGGAACCGCTGTATACTGTTTTTGAAATGCTGGTGCATAATACTGAACATAAGCGAGTCAGCATAGATGAATCAGCGGTGCTGATTGATGGTAGTGGTAATCAATATGCATCGTTGACTTATGACTATTTCCGGGATCTTTTTGCAAATAGCAGAACATCGATCACTTATCAGAACCGCTACTATCGTCCTTATAATTACGACCCTTATCATTCTAATACCCACAGTTATCTAGCTCGCAGTCGTTCTCACCGCCGTTCGCCGGCGGCTAAAAATGCCCGTTTGATTGTCAGGGACACTATCTTTGATGGAGGCCATATTTTTGAAGGTGGAAAGCGGGTAGGATTTCTGGTTTTTAATCGCTTGCCTGAAGATTCCAAACATCTACGAGTTATTGTTCCACAAGTAGTTATCCATGATGATAATGACGAAGTCAGCAACCTTGACTTCCACTTCGATTTCCAGCAAGAAATAGTAGTTCAGCCGTAGGCGGTAATAAATTTTAAGATTTGGAGTAGACTCTAATGAAAAGATACATAGGCATAAATTTAATTTTTGGCTTTGCTACTATTGTCACATTTTCATTATTCAGTTTGGTGATCACCCCATCAATTGAGGCAGCAGAAACACTAAAAATTGCTGTGGCGGGCCCGTTTACTGGTAGTGTTGCGGCTTTTGGTGAAATGATTAAAAAAGGAGCACAATTGCGAGCCGAAGAAATCAACAGAAATGGTGGCATCAATGGTAAGCAATTGGAATTAGTCTTTGAGGACGATACTGGGAAGGACAAAGAGGCAAGTCTAGTTGCCACTCGTATTGCTTCCAACCGAAAAATCTTAGCTGTTGTTGGGCACTTCAATAGTTCCTGTTCGTTAGCTGGAAAACCAATATACAAACGGAATAAGATTGTTGAACTTTCTCCTGGTTCGACAAATGTTAATGTCTGCAAGGGTAGCGATTATACATTTCGTAATCTTTATCGAGATGATTTTCAAGGTTCTTTTGCGGCCAAGTATATCAGGACCGTTTTGACCAAGGTTCAAACAGTAGCTGTCTTTTTTGACAATGATGACTATGGTCGAGGATTACGGGACAGTTTCAAAAAATCAGCTGATTTGGTTGGTTTATCAATTGTAGCTGACGAAGCTTATGATCGAGATACCACTGATTACAAAGCTCAATTGACCAAAATCAAATCAGCTGATCCTGATCTAATTTTCATCGCTGGCTTATACAGTCAAGCAGGACTTATACTATCTCAAGCTCGTGAATCAGGGATTAGTGCTCAGTTTTTTGGAGCTGACGGAGTCGATTCACCTAAATTATTGGAAATAGCAGGGGCGGCCGCTAATGGAATTTATATCACCACTCCTTTTATTTTTGGTTTAGAAGGCAATGAAGAAGCTGAACAAGTAAATGAGGCTTTCAAGAAAAAATTCAACAAATCGCCCGATACTTGGGCTGCATTGACTTACGATGCAGTGGGTATGATCGCTGAAGCTATCGCTAAAGGTGGTGAAAAACGCAAAGCTATTCGAGACTATCTGGGCGGTTTGACCTCACCAGAAAAAGGCTATCGAGGTATCACTGGTTTGACCTACTTCGATGAACATGGAGATTGCCTTAAGCCTGCTTATGTTAAGCAAGTTATTGAAGGAAAATTTATCGCCGCTCCCGTGCAAATAATTGATTAAAAACAGAAAAATCAATCTCAAATTGACCGACTAGCAGCAACAAATAAAATTATACCGGTGACACTATTTCTCGAACAAATCATCAACGGTCTCGTCCTAGGTGGTATCTACGCCCTAATTGCGGTCGGTTACACTATGGTCTACGGAGTAATTCAGCTCATTAATTTTGCTCATGGCGAGATTTTCATGTTCGGGGCATATTTTGCCTTTCTTGGTGTGACTGCTTTAAAATTACCACTCTGGTTAGCCTTGATTCTAAGTATTGTTTTATGTGCAGCACTTGGTGTTATCATTGATCTAGTTGCCTATCGTCCTTTGAGAAATGCCCCACGTCTATCTGCACTCATCACGGCCATTGGAATCTCACTAGTCTTGCAAAATATAGCTCGCATGATTTGGGGGGCCGAGCCACGACGTGATTTAGCCAATGCCAAGTCAGCATTTTTGGCCCAAACTATTATCATTCCTGGCGGGGCTCAGCTTTCTTACCTTGATTTGTCAATTATCGTTTTAGCCGTTTTACTAATGATTGGCCTAAATCGCTTAATTTACTTAACTCGAACTGGTAAAGCGATGCGAGCCTGTGCACAAGATAAAATGGCGGCTAGCCTGATGGGCATCAACATCAATAACATTATTGCGATCACTTTTGCCATTGGTTCAGGATTGGGTGCTATTGCTGGGATCATGGTCGGAATGAGAGAGACAATTGAACCAACAATGGGATATTATAAAGGCGTTGCCGCTTTTGCTGCTGCTGTTTTGGGAGGTATTGGTAATATCACTGGTGCTATGTTGGGTGGTGCCATTTTAGGTATTGCTGAAGTTCTAGGAGCTGGTTATATCTCCTCTGGTTATCGGGTAGCAATAGCCTATATCTTGATGATTTTGGTCATCATATTCCGTCCCTCCGGTCTTCTCGGTCGAGCTAGTGCTAAGCGAGCTTAATTCTCCAAATATTACTTCATATGTTAAATCGGCAAAACGTCTCTCAGAACGACGTGCTACAGACCGAAAACGCACATCAGTCTTTATCTCCTAGCTTAAAATTAGGCGGACTGCTGTTAGTTTTATGCTTGGTACCATTAGGAACCTACTTCTTCGATAGAGGTAATTACCTACTCCATATATTTTCCACAGTTTATCTCTACATGTTACTAGCCTTAGGCTTGAACGTCGTGACCGGCTTCACTGGACTATTAGACCTAGGCTACGTTGGTTTTTATCTGATCGGGGGTTATACAGCTGGCCTACTAATGGTTCGTATAGGTTTGAGTTATTGGTTAGCCTTACCCTTAGCAGCTATTCATGGAGCAGTTTGGGGACTTCTGCGTGGTGCACCGACTCTGCGTTTAACTGGGGATTATTTTGCCATTGTAACTTTTGGTTTTTCCGAATTATTATTTCGAATTGTCAAAAATGAAGAGTGGTTAATTGGTGGACCTAACGGTTTTGTCAATGATATCCCCCCACCAATGTTATTTGGCATTGAACTTACTCAGTATTGGCAACAGTACTACCACATTCTGATTTTATTGATCCTGACGCTGATTGCCGTTTATCGGCTTCAGTTTTCACGAATCGGCCGAGCTTGGAAAGCTATTAGCCAAGATGAAGAAGCAGCACGAACAATGGGTGTTAACTTGAATGAATACAAATCATTGGCCTTTGCCATTAGTGCGGCAATCGGCGCAATTGGTGGTGCATTCTTCGCTCAATTTCAAGTCAATATCAGCGCCGGTGGTTTCGAGTTTTGGGAGTCAATTCTCATTTTGTGTATGATTGTATTAGGCGGAATGGGTACAATCAGAGGCTCCTTAGTAGGAGCAGCCATTTTGGGTTCTTTAGGTGAAGTTCTGCGCATTGCACTGTCGCTCTTGAAACTGCCAGCCGATTCTCGCTACCTGATTTTTGGTGTGATTTTAGTATTGATGATGCGGTTTAGACCAGCCGGTTTTATGTCTGCTTACTTAGAGTAAGTCCAAACATTGGCAGGACCCATTTTGGAAATTTCCGGCTTAACTAAGAATTTTGGTGGGGTGGTAGCACTGGATCAGGTTGATTTGAAAATTTTGACAGGTCAAATTGCTAGCCTAATTGGTCCAAATGGGGCCGGGAAAACAACTTTATTTAATTGCTTGACGGGCTTGATTACATCAACTGCTGGTCAAATTCAATTCCAAGAACAAAACATGTCTGGAATGGCAGCTGATAAAGTAACGGTTAGTGGCATCGCTAGGACTTTTCAAAATATTCGGCTATTCTCAGGGATGACCGTTTTAGATAATGTCAAAATTGGTCGGCATACACAATCTAAAAGTCATTTTTGGTCCTCTCTTAGTCGCAACTTAGCATACAGAAAAGAAGAGGTGCAAATTACAACCGACTCATACCAATTACTTGAATTTGTCAATTTAGCTCAATTTGCCCATCATCAAGCTGACAATCTATCTTATGGAGATCAGCGTCGATTAGAAATCGCTCGTGCTTTAGCCACCAATCCAAGTCTTTTGTTATTGGATGAACCTGCAGCTGGGATGAATCCACAAGAGACGAACGAATTAATCGACCTCATTCAGAGCATTAAAGCCAAAGGAATCACGATCTTCTTGATTGAACACGATATGAAACTAGTGATGCAAGTATCGGAATGGATTACGGTTCTGGACTACGGAAAAAAGATTGGTCAAGGTCCACCTGGGATCGTCCAGTCTGATCCACTTGTGATATCAGCATATCTGGGCCAATCAACTGAGTAATTGTATCATGAGCTTGCCTATTCTAGATCTAGATCACATTCACACTTCTTACGGTAACATTAAAGCGGTCAAAGGCATTTCCTTAACCGTCTACCCCGGCGAGATGGTTTGCCTGATTGGGGCAAATGGTGCAGGTAAATCAACAACTTTAATGACAGTTTCTGGTATTTTGAATCCGAAATCGGGTTCGATCCAATTTGAAGGAAGAAGTTTGGATGGTGTATCGGCGAACCAGAGAGTGCAGATGGGCATCTCACAAGTACCTGAGGGACGGCATATTTTCCCTGAAATGACTGTACAAGAAAATTTAGAATTGGGAGGTTATCTCCAAAAGGACAAAACAAAAATAAATCAAGATATAGAACAAGTTTTTTCTATTTTCCCACGACTGGAGGAAAGAAAACAGCAGCGTGGGGGGACGCTTAGCGGTGGTGAGCAACAGATGTTAGCAATTGGTCGGGCGCTAATGTCTAAGCCTAAACTATTACTACTTGATGAACCATCTCTGGGTCTGGCGCCCTTGATTGTAAAACAAATATTTGAGATAATTCAAAAGGTCAACGAAAATGGAACCACTATTTTGCTGGTGGAACAAAATGCTAATTTAGCACTGAGTGTTACCAACAGAGGTTATGTCATGGAGACAGGCTATATCATTATAGAGGGAGATTCCAAGGATCTCATTGCTGACCAACGGATTCGGGCAGCTTACTTGGGGGAATAATTTATCATGGGTGCTTGCAGTAGCTGCCGAATGAAATGAGATATAACCAGCCAATAATAGGAGTAGAAACTCGGTGTCAGAGAAAATAAAAGTCTTAGTTACAGATTATGCTTGGTCGACATTGGAACCTGAACGTAATATTTTAAACCAAATCGGAGCGGATTTGATTGTGGCCGAAGACGTGTCGGAAGCGACCTTTGTTAAACATGCATCTCAAGTAGATGCCATTCTAACCAATTGGGCTAAGGTTTCAACACCAGTGATTGAAGCAGCAACCAAGTGTCAGGCCATTGTCAGATATGGAATTGGCCTAGATAATATTGATGTTGCAACCGCTACTCAATTGGGTATTGCTGTTATTAACGTTCCAACTTATTGCTTGGAAGAGGTATCTGATCATACTATGGCATTGATCTTAAGTCTGGCACGAAAAATACCCAGACTTGATCAAGAAGTCAAAAAACGAGGTTGGAACCGAAATGTTGGTCCGCAGATGTATCGTTTAAGAGGGCAGCAGTTAGGATTAATAGGTTTTGGAAAAATTGCTCAACTCATCATTCAAAAAGCCCAAGGTTTTGGTTTGAAGGTTGCAGCTTACACTCCAAGGCTTACAGACCAAAGAGTAGAAAAGTTTGATGTAAAACGAATGGATTTAGACCAACTTATCGCTACTTCAGATTTCATTTCTCTTAATTGCCCACTTACACCGCAGACACATCATCTTATCAACATTCAACGATTAAAATCGATGAAGCCCACAGCTTACCTTATCAATACATCAAGAGGCGATATAATTGACAATAACGCCCTACATAAAGCGCTAACCGAAGGCTGGATTGCTGGTGCTGGATTGGATGTTCTGCCAAAAGAACCTCCCTCACCAGATCTGAATTTATTAGATCTAAATAATGCCATTATCACTCCTCATGCCGCCTTTTGGTCAGAAGAATCTATTTACAATCTGCAAGTAACAGCAGCTGAAGAAGTTGTACGTATATTGTCCGCTCAGATACCACTCTCATTGATGAACCCAGAGGTGTTGGAACGTCCAAGTTTACGAGCTAAAATTAAATAAGTACGATTGTGAAATCATTTAAAGGCCAAACTGTTTTGGTGACTGGAGCCTCATCCGGAATTGGCGAAGCCTTTAGCCGGAATTTGGCTCAGCGGGGTTCTAATCTGGTTTTAGTTGCTCGTTCTGCTGACAAGCTAGCACATTTAGCTAAGACGCTAGGATGCCAATATGGTGTTCGTCTTTTCTATTTCCCTTTTGATTTAACCTTGGATGATAGCCCTCAACGATTATTCGACGAAGTTCAGGCTTCCGGTTTATCAGTGGATGTTTTAATCAACAACGCAGGGTTTGGCTACTGGGGTAACTTCTCAGATGGTAATTTACAAAACTACAAAAATATGGTTAACCTAAATATCCGGGCCATGGTTAGTCTTAGTTATCTTTTTCTGCCTTCTATGCTAAAAAGACGGTGTGGTGGGATCATAAATGTTGGGTCGATAGTCGGTTTTCAACCGATGCCATATGGTTCAGTTTATGTTGGCAGCAAGGCCTTTGTTCTACACTATTCTGAATCGCTATGGGGGGAGTGCAAACGACATGGTGTTACTGTGACAGCCCTATGTCCGAGTACAACCAACACAAATTTCTTCAATATTTCAATTCCCGATCAGCAGTCGCGTGAAATGCGAATGCTAAATATGCCTAGAAGTCAAAGCCCTGATTTTGTGGCCGAAGTCGGCCTTAATCAATTTTTAAAGGGGAAAAACCACGTTATTCCGGGTAAAATGAACTATTTGATAGCTCAAGGCTCTCAACTTCTGTTACTGATGGCTCGCCGCTTCGCGATTAAAGTAGCCGCCTCATTTTTTGATCCAAATAGAGAAAAGTAACTGCCTCATTGTTTGATCCAAATAGAGAAAAGTACAGCTTTGATTCAATAAGATCGGTGTGCTAAAATGCGAAACCAACTGTACCTAGTAAAAGTAATAAGCCTAAATCAAATAGAACTATGAATTAACGATACCAGCAATCGATTGACACTGAACGGTTACCTTATATGGAAACCGACTTTCTAGTAATTGGAAGTGGCAGCGCGGGGATGCGTTGCGCCATCGAAGCTAATCAGCATGGTAACGTGTTGTTAGTAACCAAAAACGTTGTCAAGGAAAGCAACACCCGCTATGCTCAGGGCGGTATTGCAGTTGCAATGAGCGATGATGACCATCTGGATTTTCATCTTGCAGATACTCTTGATGCTGGGGCTGGTCTATGTGATCCAACTGCAGTAGCAGTGATGGTAGAAGAAGGCGTAAAACGTGTCAAGGAGCTAATAGAGTGGGGTGCTACGTTTGACAAGTGCGAAGATCAGAAACTCAGTTTCACACAGGAAGGAGCACACCAAAAACGGCGGGTTCTACATCGAGGCGATGAAACTGGTAAAGAGACAACTAATGTTCTGGTAGATTACCTAAAACGTCAAGACAGAATTCAAGTAATCGAAAACTGCTTTGTGGTGGACCTTCTAACTCAAGATGGTATCTGCTATGGTGTGTTGGCGATAATTGATCAAGTTTTGCACGCTATTTTTGCGAAAGCTACAATTCTTTCAACTGGCGGTCTGGGTCGTATCTATCAATGCACTTCGAACCCCAGTATTGCTACAGGCGATGGTTATGCAATTGCTTGGCGAGCTGGCTGCCAAATGGTAGATATGGAGTTTGTCCAATTTCATCCTACTACATTGTGCTTGATGGGGGCTCCACACTTCTTAATTTCAGAAGCGGTGAGGGGGGAAGGTGGCATACTGCTCAACGCACGAGGCGAAATTTTCATGGGAAAATATCACTCACTCAAAGAATTAGCGCCGCGGGATATTGTTAGTCGAGCCATTCTGACCGAAATGGAATTGACGGACGCTCCTTGTGTCTACCTTGACATTACCCATCACACAGAAAATTACCTCAAAAATCGCTTCCCAACAATTTACCAAACATGTGCTAATTACGGACTCAACATTTCTACAGATCTGATACCCGTACGATCAGGTGCTCACTTTATGATGGGTGGAATTGCTACTAGTTTGTTTGGTGAGACTAACTTATCAGGGTTTTTTGCTTGTGGCGAAGCTGCGTGCACTAAAGTTCACGGTGCTAATCGGTTAGCTAGTAATTCGCTTTTAGAATGTTTAGTATTTGGTGCAAGGGCAGCACAGTCAGCCATCCGTTACATAAGCCAACAAGAAGAAAAATGTTCAGTTAGACTTCAGTTTAAACGACCAGCTCTAAAC
>CAYVHK010000084.1:12807-18560 GCA_964451145.1 uncultured bacterium
AAAATGGAGAATAATTGGATTCCCAAACAGCGAAAGAAACTCTTCAGGCATTAATGTGGAGACATGTTGGTATCGTCCGAAATGGGGCAGAATTGGCCAAAGTCGAACAGTTGTTAGCCGAACTTGACATTGACCGAGGTCAGGAATCTAGGATCCATATACCTACTTTCGAATGTCAGAATATGTTAGACGTGGCTAGATTGATTACGAATTCGGCCATTCAGAGAACGGAAAGTCGAGGTGGACATTATCGCAATGATTTTCCCGACCGAGAAGACGAAAATTGGATGAAGCATATCTATTTACAGGGTGAACATACATCTGAAGGTTTTGTTCAATTGACCAAAGAAATTCGGTAACTTAATCACTAGAAATTGTTGTTTAGAAAACAATGCGAACTTTAATCCTACTTGGTATTTTGCTGGTAGCTTTCGCTCTAGTGAGTGAAGTTGCCCAAACAGCGTTAAGTATTTCTGTCGCGGTTGTTTTTGCCATTGTGCTTTTTTTATCTGTGTTTTTAGATTTAAGTGATCTATCCTACGGCCAAAAATCAAAAGATGTTTTGAACAAAGACGATATCACTGAATTAGGTGTTCCAGCGGCAGCGGAAGAAGCTGATGCTATTATTGCTGAAGTCAGTTCGACAACTCCAACAAGGGAAATGTCTAACGATCGCTAAATCACTTTTCTCAAATTAACTCGCAAGGTATACGATATCAAAAAATGGTTTGATGACTTACGTATACTTGGAAAATATGAATATAATTTCCCCGAAAGGGTGTTGGAGTAAAATCAAGTTTAATTCGGTGTTTGTTTCAATGCAGTATTCTATATAGAACAAAAAGTTCCAACTAAATTATTTGCCAATTGCCAGTATCAAATGTAAACCTCCAATTTATAATTTTTTGTGTAAAACGAGTTAATACATTCTGTATTTTTATTTCAGGTTTCGCATTTCTGTTTTTAATCTCGGAACCTTATAATATTGGCTTGAACCGACTTGTACACTCGAAAATTTTGAAATAGGCAGATGCTTATTGAATATCAGCACCCCCTTACCTCTTCTTGTATTTTTACTGGTGATTCCAATCATTTTTTATCCCAAATGGTTGGATTGGATAAAGAAAAATCATTCTCCTAAAAATATTTTTTCAACGAACCAATGGCTAGCCCTCATATTAAGACTAAGTTCTATTTTTTGTCTAGTTTTGGCGTTGGCACATCTCCATCGCTCAGTATCTTCTAACACTAGATCAATAGCACTCTTGATTGATCACTCAGACAGCATCCCTTTGTCTACACGTCAATTTGCATACCAACATGCGCAAAATATTATGCAACAGTTGACTGATCAAGACAACTCTCAGATAATTTTTTTTGGTCAGCACCCCACTTTGGTTAGCAGTTTATCTACAGCGACGGGTAATTTTATCAATTCAGCGGCAACAGATATTTCAGCTGCAATAGAAACAGCTATAACAACTTTTCCATCTACGCAAGACAAACGACTAGTTATATTCACCGATGGACAGCAAACTCAAGGTAAATTGACTGATGCTCTTGATCAACTAGTAGCGAATCAAATACAAACTTTTGTTGTAAAGTTACCCATAAATCATCCTTTAGAGGTAATTGCCCACCACCTACAAGTTCCCGAAAAGGTCCAACCTTCAGAAGAATTTTGGTTACGTGCTATTTTGGAGAGTCAAACGAAAACCACAGCCTTGATCGAAATTTGGCAAACCCATCGATCAACTCGAATAACTGTTATTCAAAAACAACAAATCAAGCTACTGGGTGGGAAACAAGTTTTTCAATTTCGGCACCGTCTCGACGAATTTGGTGATTATCAGTTCCAACTTCGTTTAAAGATTGATGACCAATTTCAAGAAAATAACCAAGTGTTCGCAACAACAACCGTTGTTACTGAACATCCAAAAGTGCTCTATGTTGTCAACAGTCTAGAAAAAAATGGGAACGGTTCCTTATGGCCAACACTGGTTCAGGCAACTAACTTAAAACCAAAACAAATCGAATCTTATCAATTTCCAAAAACGCTTGCTGGTTTACAATCTTATCAAACTATCATTTTAGACAATTTACCAATCGAGGTTTTCTCTTCAGCTCAATTGAAAATATTGCAAAACTACGTTGGTCAGGTCGGTGGCGGATTAATTGTGATCGGTGGTAATCAATCCTACGGCCCAGGCGGATATCACCAAACAGAACTAGAAACAATTCTTCCCGTAAAAATGCAACCTAAGCAAGGCAAGCAATCCTTAGCTTTAGTGATGCTGATAGATGTTTCTGGATCGATGGCAAACAGAATTGGCAAACGTCAAAAAATTGACTTAGCATTGGAAGGAGTTCGGTTAGCAATTACCACTTTGGATAAATCGGATATGATCAGTGTAATCGGTTTTGCCGAACGAGTTCTACACGATATACCATTTAGCACTGATCATACCTTTATAATTGGTCAACTCAACCGATTTCAACCATCCGGCGGGACACTAATGCGACCAGCACTAGAAACGGCGATCCAACGTCTTAATACTGCAAAAGCCAGTCAAAAGCATCTACTGATTCTATCAGACGGTAAATCTCAAGGCGAGTTTACTTCTATATTGAGTGAGATTTTTGATTCGGAAATCTCGGTTTCAACGATCGCAGTTGGTAATACGGCTGAAGAATTTTTGCAGAAACTAGCCATTATTGGTCGTGGTTCCTATCGACATGTCAAAAACATCACTCAATTACCACAAATTTTGGTCGATCAGGTACGCCGTAGCCGTAAGTATGTGGTCAAACAAACAATAGAGCCAGTAATTAGCAGTAACAGTCCCGTTCTAAATCAGATTATTCACTTACCTGAGCTCGACGGCTATGTAGCGACCACTGAAAAGAAAGATGCCCAAATTTTAATCACATCAGGGAAGAAAAACCCTGATGGTGTCGATCAACCAATCCTTGCTATTTGGCGTTACGGTTTAGGCCAAGCAGTTGCTCTAACAACCGATGCTGGTCAACAATGGTCTACTAAATGGCAAACTTCAACTCAAAAATTTTTCTCTTGGTATCGGCTTTGGGTACAATTGATCATGGCTGTCAGAAAAAGTGAGGATAGCGATAAATTTGAATTACAGACGCAACTAACTAGGGGCTTAAATGGAATAGAAGGACACGTGCGTTTAGCGGGGGAAATTGCCACCGACATATCAGCCACAGCAGTAACTCCAACTGGCCAACTGCTTCCAATCGATTTTCAACTAACAGCCACAGATCAAGCCGAAGGTAAGTTTCCATTGACCGAAGTCGGCATCTATACGATTTCGGTTCAAGTTGGTCGGCAACAAAAAACAGCCAATTTGGTCGTTTCATATCCATTAGAATATCAACATTTAGGCCAAAACCTTCAAATACTAAGCCAGATTTGTCAACAAACTAATGGCATCTTAGATCCTTTAATCGATCAAATTATAGCCCCTGCGAAAAAAAATACCATCTATCAATATCCCCTTACACAGCCTTTGTTATTTATTAGCTTGATTATTTTAATACTGGAATTGATTTTCCGTATTTGGTCACCTGTCCAACGACAGAAAAAACTCAAAGTAAAAGAAACAAACATTCCAACAAATATAAAAAATGACTATCAGGTGCCGATTATTGACAGCACAACTGATTATTCATCGTCCCTAAACCAAATGTTGCTGGCCAAACAGCGAGCGAACCGGTCACATTCTGATGAAAGTTGAATTGGGAAATTCAGCCAAATCTGGTCAAAAATTCGTTAACGAAGGTTAATGATTAATCACTTGTCATCAAAAAACGTTGGGAAATAGCCGGTATACGCACCGTAATAATGAGGTTTACCGGCTTTTTTAGACAAACTACCTGATTTTAGGTCTAGCAGGCTGCCCCGTACGGGCTGATTCATAGATAGCGTCCATCAACTCAGACTGAATGATACCATTGGTTGGAGTTGTTCGAGGTTCAGCTCGCCCCAAGATAGCATCAATAAAATTATCATCTGGGTTACCAGCACTCATATCATCTGTGATGGGTGGATTGTCAATTTGTTGTGCCCCATCAAAAACTTTAATCCAACCACCTCCCCAGCCATCGATATCTACCCGACCATTATCAAAAATATAAGTCATGTGTGAACTGCCACTAGGGCAATTACCACTAACTACGATACTGGCAAAGACACCGTTTTCAAATCGAACATTGATTGATGAGTTGATGTCAACTTCAGTACCATGGTTGTCAATGAAGGCAAAAACCTCGGCTACATTATTCTCGACCGACCAACAAAGACTATTGAGAAGATGAGCCCCGCTGTCATAGGCTTGTCCACCACCAGAAAGGACGGGGTTTTGTCGCCAAGCACCGGCAGTTCCTCTTTTCCAGTCTTGACTTAGGTAACCAATAATTAATTCTAGTTTACCAAAAGCTTGTTGTCGAATTTGATTTCTTAGGTAATAAAAATTAGGTGTGCAAGGTGTATTGTAACCAACAACCAACACCTTTCCTGTTTCTGTAGCTTTAGCTGACAACATATAGGCATCATCGGCATCAGTAACCATTGGTTTTTCCATCAAAACATGGCAACCAGCTTCTAAAGCTTTCATGCCTTGCTCAAAATGGAGGGTATGAGGAGTTGAAATCAATACTGCATCCGGACCCGTTTCTGCTAGCATTTTATCCAAATTATCAAAAGCTACTGGACTAGGTTCTAAATCGGGTAAATTACGTTCGATATAGCTACTAGCAATGTCAGTATTAACATCACAAGCACCAACGATCTGTACATCAGGATTATGATTCATGCGTCGGGCGTGCCCCGATGAATTTCCACCACAGCCGACGATAGCTAAACGTACTTGACTCATTGTAAAAATGCTCCTACTTGATTTTATAATACTTTATCAGGGCAATTGCTCTGCTACTAACTCAAATTTTGCTTCATACTAGCCCAAGTAGTTGTAATACTATCTTTAGGCGAAACAGGCAAACTTTTGACCCCTTTGCCTCCAACAATAAAGTCTTTGTATTTAACAATGCTTTTTGATGTTCCCAAACCAACGCGGCCACCTTGTATTTTACCAAATTTATGACGAACTCGTTCCTTAATTTTATCACCTTCTTCTCCACCACTCAGAATAGCTTCGCCGTTTTTGAAATCTAAACGAATATCAAACTTTTTTGGGTGGACACTTCGGTGCACAGTCAATTTCACTATCCCATTTATTATTTTTCACGCCGATTTTATCAAAAGCCCATTTTTGGCGACCACCAACAAAAACGCCACCTAGATGGTAATGGGCGGATTTTCCATTATTGCCAAAACAATGAAAACATTCTGCCATTTGCCGGTTCCAAGGTCATGCGCTTTAACAGAAACGTATTCCACACCAGCCATATCAATACTTTCTCTTTTTTTAATAAAACAATAGTTTCTTCCACCAACTTAACACTGTGGTATTCTCCATTCTTGATTTTCCAATCTCCACTGATGACATCCCATGCTTTGTCATTTTCAAAAGTATAATGGCGTTTACCAGTCCAAGTATAATCAAAGAATAAAAAATAGAGGCTACTAAAATCAACTGTCTCATTTTAATTTCTCTTTACTTAATACTTTTAAACTTATTAGTTTGTTGGTTTAGTCGACGACAGGTTGCTAATCCCCGTTGGTTGAAAGTTACTAGCCTGAATGACATCTAAAAAAGCGATAAACATTTCAT
>CAYVHK010000085.1:0-16054 GCA_964451145.1 uncultured bacterium
AGCTTTTTTCGATTAGATAATGAAATACTAAAAGTGATTGAGAAAAATACCATTGATGGAAAATAGAGTGTCTGATAGTAACGATTATGAATTAACCAGCAGTCGGTCTTGTACATTTGGCATTCAATGTTTTAAACTATGTTGGATTATCAAATTACCGAAAACGGAATGCGAGGATTTCATAAGTGGTATTAGACATAGAGCAAAATGGTAGCGGTTTGCCCCTTCGGGAACTGGGGAAAACGGGCTTGAAAGTATCGATTGTCAGTTTTGGTGGCGGTCATTTTATTAGCAAAAATCTCGAAGAAGAAGAATCGATAAGCTTACTACACTACGCTATTGACCAAGGCATGAATTTTATGGATACGGCTTGGGAATATGGCCAAGGCGAATCTGAACGTCGGATGGGGCTGGGTTTACAAGGCCGTAGAGACAAAGTGGTTTTGATGACAAAAGTCTGTGGTCGCGACGCCAAAACAGCCGAAGAACAACTACATGAAAGCCTTAATCGATTGAAAACTGACGTGATTGATGTCTGGCAATTTCACGAAATTAACTATGATAATGATGCCGAATTGATATTCCGAACCGGTGGAGCCATTGAGGCGGCAGTGGCTGCGCGCGATGCCGGTAAAGTTCGTTACATCGGTTTCACTGGTCATAAGAGCCCGCATATTTTACAGTCGATGTTAAACCAAGACTTTGATTGGGATACCTGTCAGTTACCCATTAATATTGCTGACGCTCACTATCGTAGTTTTCAGAAAGAAATTTTGCCTCAGTTGAACGATCGAAATATTGGCGTAATTGGGATGAAAAGCTTAGGTGGGGCCGGACAACTAGTACAAGGACTAGGCTTGAATGCCAATCAGTGTCGTAGATATGCGTTATCCTTACCGATTAGTACTTTGTCTTGTGGCATTGATTCAATTGAGGCTTTAGAACAAGACTTGGGAATCGGTCGAGATTTCCAACCGATGACTGCATCAGAAAGACAAGAATTAGAAAATCAGGTCTACGATCAGTCAGGTGATGGACGTCACGAATGGTTCAAGAGTACCCAATATTACGATTCCCAATACCATAGAGATCAACATGGATTTCCTCCAATCACCTGACTAATTGTTAGTAACAATTCAACTAGTATAAATTATATCATATTGTCCTGTCAGTTTGACAGATAGGAGAACGTGGAGTGAGTTCAGTTCAACGCCCAAATATCTTATTTGTGTTTTCAGATCAACAACGTTATTCGGCTCTAGGAGCGAATGGTAACTCCGTCATTCAAACGCCTTTTTTAGATGCTATGGCCAAGGAGGGACTGGTTTGTGACAATATGTTTTCTAACCATCCACTATGTTCGCCTTACCGAGCTATTTTATTGACCGGTCAATATGGTTGGCAGAATCGAGTTATTGATAACGAATACCGGCCTCGCCAAGACATTCCTACACTACCTGGTACGTTGAAAAAAAACGGATATGGTACAGCTCATGTAGGGACCTTTCATTTGGGCAAAGGTCCCTACACTGAGGCTGACCGATACGGTATTGATTATTTAGCCGCTCTACATGGTGGTAGTGGATTTTTCAATCGTTCTTACTATCAAAATGAAGTCGGGCCAACCATATTCGAAGGTTGGGCCCCAGCGGTCGAAACTGACCTATCGGTTCAATTCATGGAACGTCACCTTGACCATCGACCAAATGATCCTTTTGCTTTATTTTTGTCGTGGCGACCTCCACACTGGCCCTATCCCCAATATCCCGAGCAGCATGCTATTTACAACCTAGAAGATATAGAAGTGCCAGGCAATGTACCTAAACAGATGGAAGCCTTTGCTCGGCAAGAGATTGCCGACTACTATGGTTGTTGTACCGGATTGGATGCTCAGATGGGTCGTCTACTAGAAGCACTTGACCGACTTGGTGTAGCTGAGAATACAATTGTTTGTTATACTTCAGATCATGGCGATCATCTGTCAAGCCATGGCTATGGTAAGCCTTACGACAATTGGATGCCAGAGTCGATGAGAGCATCAAAAGCTACACCTTACGAAGAATCGATCCATGTCCCTTTTGTCGTACGTTGGCCCAACAATATTGCATCCGGTCAGAGAAGTAGTGCTTTTTTTGGTGCTATTGACATTATGCCGACCTTGCTGGGGGCCTGTGGCATTTCATTACCGGATGAGTTGCAAGGTCGAGATATATCTGGCCTTTGGCGAGGACAAGAAATTCTTCAAGATAACCAAAGAACTCCTGGTGGTTCTGACTCAGTCTATTTACAAAATATGGCTCATGGTTGGCCGAACCGACACGGTTGGGTTGGTCGTTGGCGCGGGGTACGAACTCAGCGTTGGACTTATGCCCGATGGTATGCTAATGAACAACGGCCTTGGCTATTTGACCGAAAAACAGACCCATTGGAAATGGTGAATTTGGCTGAGACACAATCCCATAGACCGGTGTTAGAAGAGATGGAGGAACGACTGCATCGCTGGATGGAAGCTACAAAAGATCCGTTTGAATACGGCCGACGAGGTGAACGTGGTTTCCTCGATGTCGGACAAGAATTTGCTGATCCTGATCAGTATTCAGGTTGGGGAGTATCGTAGACTGTGCCAGCCAATATTTTACTAATTCTGACTGACCAACAGCGCTGGGATTCGCTCGGTTGTTACGGAATATCTGGTGTTCATACCCCTAACCTTGATCGTTTAGCTAGTGCAGGCACACGTTATACACAGTGTTACGTTAACAATCCGATTTGTACACCAAGCCGAGCCAGTTTATGGACCGGTAAACACTTACCAGGTCATGGTGTTTACAGAGTTCATGATGTTCTACCAGATGATGAAATCCTTTTTCCTTATCTCCTACGTGAGGCTGGTTATGATACTGCTCTTTTTGGTAAACTCCATGTAGCCGGTCATATTTGGGAGGCGAAATATCGGCATAGGTTCGACGGATTCAACACTTATGAATGGGCTCCTGACCCGAACGGATATCACGGTTGTGAAACAGCCTATTCTCGTTGGTTATCTATTCATCATCCAGCTGTTTTAGAGCGTTGGAAGCGGGACGGAAATAAAATCGGCCACGTACCTACTGAGGCACATTTCACAACTTGGACGGCTAACCGTACCATTGATTATCTACGACAGATGCAAGGAACTCACCAGCCTTTCTTCTGTTGCATGAGTGTTTTTGATCCGCATAATCCTTACACTAATTATCCTCAAGAATATCGACAAAGACTTGATATTGAGGCTCTTCCAGATATTCATGCTTTTGATGAACCCTTCCATCATCGACCTATTTCTCATCGCCGAGAAGCTAGAAAAAAGAATCGAACTGATTTAATCGAGAGCCGAATCGGTTATCACGCTGCTATCGCCCTGATTGATGAGCAGGTCGGTCGAGTTTTGAAAGTTTTGATGGATGTGGGCTTAGACGATAATACGGTCGTCATTTTTGCTAGCGACCATGGCGATATGCTTGGCGATCATGGTTTAACGGTTAAAGGCGCGTTTATGTACGATGCTTGCACCCGTGTTCCCATGATTGTCCGCCTTCCTCAGCAGAAAGAAGGAAGGGTTGTTGATATCCCTTGTCAGTTACATGATATAGCAGCAACAACCTTAGCTATTGGTGAGTGTGAACAGCCTAGTCAAGTGGTCGATGCTTGCAATCTACTTGATAATGACCATCTTAACCAAAGAGGATATGCTGTTTGTATGCATCGCAACTCCGGTATTAGGCACGGGGGCGGCTATTACCAGCCAGAACTTCATGTTACCATGTGGCGAGAAGGGAGCTATAAACTAAACATGTACCATAGCCCAGATCCGGGGCCAACCGATTGTCCTGGCGAGTTGTTTAACCTCGAAGGTGATGCTGGGGAAATGAATAACCTTTGGTTTAATGACAGTTATCGAGACATTCGAGATCGATTGGTACATCGGTTAAGTGCCTTTTTGGTAAGACAAGATACACAAGGTCGTTCCAGAGGTGGACAAGCATTACCACCAAACTTCAAATCGTAACTAAGAATCAGACCAAAATGTTTTCATATATTTGTTTTTTGTGATTTTAAATTTGGTTTTGATGCTAGACAGAGAATGGAAAATCCTAATTTTTGATCGTTTATTCTCTGTAAAGTACAAAGGAAATTTGTTTTTACGCATCTATTGTTCTTTAAATATTTCATTATGTAGTAAGTTGATAAATACTGTGTCAATGTAATTACGGAATTGATGCCCTAACCACATAATCAAGCAAGTTGATTTTTTATTGATAACACATCAAATTTAAATAACATTTGATGTGATTTTTTTTTACTGAATATGCCATAATAATTGAAAGGAAAGGAGTCTTATTGACAAATAGCTTACTTTCTTCTAGAGCCTAGAAGATTAATGGTGAGTTTTATTGTCAGCAGAAGATTAAAGAAGTAATGAGCCAGCGAGAAAAGCAAATTTCAGAGTGCCTGACAACAGCAGACCTTTGGGAATTGATGATGCAACGTGTTCCACCAATTGTGTCTGAATATTTCCGGGGTGGAGCAGATGACGAAACGACGTTACGTGGAAATGTCCGTGCATTTCAGCAGTCGGTGACAACTGCATATGGGGCTTTAAGTTTTTCCTCATTAGATCTAAATACCGAAGTAGTTGGTCACAATTTGGATGTTCCCTGGTACATAGCTCCGGTAGGAAGTTTACGAGCGTTGTACCCAATGGGAGATGCTGTGGCTTCGCGAGTAGCCGGTGAATTTGGTACAGTAATGACATTATCTACACTTTCAGGAACACCAATGGAATCTGTTACAGAAGCTTCTAAAGGAAATTGCTGGTTTCAGCTTTACTTGTGTGGCGGCCGTGAGACTGCATTAAGAGGAATTGAACGGGTAAAAAAATCAGGCTTCACCGCACTGGTTTTAACAATTGATACTGGTGTGTCTGGTTTAAGATCCTTACATGCGAGAATGAAGCCTATGCAAGTGACAGGACCTTTTCGTGGTTTAGGCTTAGTAGGTAGACTGAAACTTGCTTTCCGTAAACTAATGCTGGCACCACAGATGCTTCCCCGTTTGTCTTGGGTTATGGATCATTTTCGTGACGGAGGGTTAATGCAGTTTGTGAATGTGATTGACGAACACGGTCAGCCAATGCCATATGCAGATATCGGGGTACAACTTGCAGCTTCAGCCGTCACATGGGATGATTTGAAGTGGATCAAAGAAGCTTGGGGAAACGACAAGCCCTTGATTGTTAAGGGCGTTCATTGTGCTTATGATGCTCGAAAAGCTGAGGAAATGGGAGCTTCGGGAGTAATTTGGTCAAATCATGGTGGGCGACAACAGGACCGAGTCCCTCCGACACTCCATATAGTATCACAAGAGATGCCCCTGATGGGTGATACAAAACTAGACTTTATGATGGATGGAGGAGTGCGAAATGGCACTGACGTTTTGATTGCTCTTTCTTATGGTGTCAAAGCTGTTGGTATTGGACGTGTGACAGCAGCCGGGATAGGAGCTGGTGGACACGTTGGCTTAACTCGTGCCTTTGAAATCATGAAATCCGATCTTGATCGGGCTATGCGCATCGTCGGAGTACAAAGTGTGGCAGAAATCCATGACCGTGGTGCAGAAATTCGTCGTGAAAGCCAATTACATGGTGATGGTCATCTTCCCTCTATTGTTTTCTAAAGCTTGATTTTTTAGAACAAGTGGCTGTATCAATTTGATGAACTAAATAGGTAACTCATAGGGATGACTCTAACAACTGTGTAATTGGTTGTTTTTCACCAAATAAGGGCATTGACTGTAATGAAGAGTATTCATCTCAAAATAGACTTTTCTGTTGGTACAATACGAGTTACCGAAATTTGTTCTCGGTCGATCATCTCAGCAACTTGTGGTCCTAAAATATTTGTCCAATGATCTGTCTGGTAAACAGCAGTATATAACTTTTCCCGCTCCGTTTCATTTTCAAAGCGACGAATCCAGATATAAAGACCATCTTCATTTGTTTCCTGCTCACTGAGAAAACTTCCTACTACTATCATGCCCTTTGATAATTGAAAGGGTAAAATTTCCTCTTCCATCAACCTAACCCAGTTTTCTCTTTGCCCTGGTTTCAGCACATACTGTCTCAACTCAAAAAACATCCTCGACTCCTATTATATTTTATTGACCCGATACCAGCCATTGTAACATACTTGTATGAAGCAGAAAAGTACTTACCTATCAAATGATCAATGCCCTATTTTGCCAAGCTTGACAGTTTCGAAAATCAATTGATATACTCAGTTGGTAGTCCCGAAATGATGGTGAAATAATTCTATTCTTGACATAGTTATAGAGAGTAATGAGTTCGTCAAAAAAAACTGTTGGAAGCATCCGGAATATGAAATCAGCCGGCCAAAAAATTGTGGCATTAACGGCTTATGATTATCCAACTGCCCAAATTATGAGTCAATCCAACGTCGATGTAATTTTGGTTGGCGATACGTTAGGTGTGGTAGTTTTGGGTTATGAATCAACGTCAGAAGTCACAGTAAACGATATTGTCCACCACACCAAAGCCGTAGCTCGTGGAAACGATTTCTGTTTGATTGTAGCCGATTTGCCTTATGGATCGTATTCTACAGCCAAAGTGGCAGTCGAAAACGCTCTACTGCTTATGTCAGCTGGTGCCGATGCAGTCAAGTTGGAGGGATGTCATCCGAAAACTACTGAATTATTGGTTCAATGCGACATACCAGTTGTTGGACACGTAGGTCTATTACCACAAACAGCGGAAAAGTTTCGGGTGTATGGTCGATGTCCAGAAGAAGCTAAATCAATTTTCCAGCAAGCTACACAACTCGAATCTGCTGGTTGCTTTGCGGTAGTATTGGAATCGATGACTCAAAGTTTAGCTGGTAAAATCACTAAAGCTTTGAAAGTACCAACAATTGGTATTGGAGCAGGTCTAAATTGTGACGGTCAAATTTTGGTTCTCAACGATATGCTGGGTTTGTTTGATCGATTTAGACCAACCTTTGTCAAACGTTACGTTGAACTGGGATCAACGATTACAAATGCCATTAAAACTTATCAGCGTGAGGTACAAAAAGGTATCTTCCCTGATAAAAATCATACTTACAACTAGTTGATTATATAATATATAAAGGATATCAGATGTTTAAAATTGGTGTTATTGGTGATGAAGTTTCACAAGATTTTCAAACAGTGGTTAATGTTTCTGAAGAGTTCAACCTAGATTCGATTGAAATTCGATCTGTATGGGACAAATCACCACAAGAATTGAGCAGAAATGATATTGACCAAATGAAAAGAATTTTAGGTGACACAGATCTGCAAATTATCGGTGTAGCTTCGCCCTTCTTCAAATGTGATATTGATGATGGTGATGGTCGGCGAGAACATCTGAAAATTCTGAAAGATTGTATCCAGTTGGCTCACGAATTTGATGCCAAAATTATTCGCACTTTTGCTTTCTGGAAGTTTGATAATTTGGAGCAACGGTGGGATGAGGTGATCTCGGCCTACGACGAACCGGTTCGGATCGCTGAAGGTGAAGGGGTTATTTTAGGGTTGGAGAATGAATACTCTACTTCGTTGGCAACGGCATTATTAACTGAAAAGTTCATACGACAAATTGATAGTTCGAGTGTCAAAGCCATATGGGATCCAGCTAACGAAGCTCATGCAGAAACCGAGGGCGAGACACCCTATCCGGATGCTTATAATCGACTAAAACCGTTAATGGTTCATGCTCATCTGAAAGATGCAGATCTTAATCGTGAGACCGGTGAAATGGAATCGGTACCAGTTGGAGAAGGGTTAATTGACTGGCCAGGTCAATTGCAAGCCTATGTTGACGATGGTTACGATGGTCATCTGACGTTGGAGACGCACTGGCGCCCCAAAATTAAATTGGCCGACGACATTGTTCACACCCCTGGAGGAAGTCAATTTTCCCAAGATGGTGAGCAGGCCTCGCGTATCTGCTTACAAAACTTATTTCAGATAATAAGCAAATTAAAAAGATAAGTCTAATAAACTTTGCTTGTGTCTCAGACTCAAAACACCACTGACTTTTTGATCGAGGTACGGGGAGCCAGTGAGCACAATCTGCGCCATTTAGATGTTCAACTGCCTAAAAATAAACTGATTGTATTTACCGGTGTAAGTGGTTCAGGCAAGTCATCACTGGCATTCGATACTATTTACGCTGAAGGACAACGTCGATACATTGAATCTCTGTCTTCTTATGCTCGTCAGTTTTTAGGGCAAATCGAGAAGCCGGAAGTGAAATTTATCGGTGGCCTGTCGCCTTCCATTTCCATTGATCAGAAATCGGTTAGTAACAATTCCCGCTCAACTGTTGCTACTATTACTGATATCTATGACTACATGCGTGTTTTGTATACCAATGTTGGGAAATTCCATTGTATTGAATGTGGAAAAATCTTGACTACGCAGACCACTGATCAAATTATCAATCAAATCATGTCTTTGCCAGAACGTACTAAGTTTTTGATTCTGGCACCTATGGTTCGAGGGCGACGGGGAAGACACCGACGTGAATTAGATGACGTATTTCGGGCTGGATACGTCAGAGTGAGAATCAATGGAAAAGTGTACGAATTAGGCCAAGAAATTCTCATTGATTCTCGTCAACGGAATGACATAGAAATCGTCATTGATCGCTTAATTCGGACAGCTGACGTCCGCGCCCGACTTGCTCATTCAGTTGAAACTGCTCTCAAAATGGGGAGTGGCAACTTAATTCTCAGCGTCATGAATAGTTCACAAGAATTAATAGAGGATAGATTTTTCAGCAAAAATTTAACTTGTTCTGAATGTCAAATAAGTGTTGAGCCACCAACGCCTCGTGATTTTTCCTTCAACAGTCCTTCCGGTATGTGTCCAGTTTGCCATGGTTTGGGTACTATTGATATGGTTATATCAGATCGAGTTGTGCCAGATAAGTCGCTATCAATCGCAGAGGGTGCGGTTCTGCCGTGGAAAAAATTAGAATATGATAACGATCGGTTTCTCGCTCATAGTTTAGCCGATCATTACCAGTTTAGTTTAGAGCAACCTTGGTCGGAATTGTCTGCTGAACACCAGTCTGTGGTATTAAATGGGACGCAAGGGGAAAAGATTCCAATCATCTATCGATGGTATCGTAATCGGAGGCACAAACGTCGGAGAGTTTACGACGGTGTCTTAGCTGATTTAACAATGGAACTTGTTTATGCTCAGGAAGAAGGAAACCAAAAATGGCTTAAGTCGGCCAAACGTTATTTAGCTTCTGGCATCTGTCCAGATTGTAATGGCAAACGGATCAAACGATCGGTGCAAGCCGTTACTATTCAAAATCAGTCTATCATCGATGTCACCGAAATGACAATTGACGATTGTTTGAAGTTCTTCGGGGATTTAATTTTTACAGATAGAGAGCAGGTAATTGGAGGTGAATTATTAAAAGAAATCAAGGAGCGGTTGGAGTTTTTGACTAATGTTGGTCTGGGTTATCTATCGTTGAACCGGAAAGCTCAAACATTATCTGGAGGTGAATCTCAGCGAATTCGGCTTGCTTCGCAAATTGGTGCCGGTCTTCAAAACGTTATTTATGTTCTAGATGAACCTAGCATTGGTTTACATCCTCGTGATAATAATCATCTCTTGTCTACCTTGAAACAGTTACGCAATCAAGGAAATACAGTGATCGTTGTTGAACACGATGAAGACACTATGTGGTCTGCAGATTTGTTAGTCGATTTTGGCCCAGGGGCTGGCGTAAAAGGAGGGGAAATTGTCGCATATGGCTCACCGATTCAAGTAGCAAAAACAGCTCAATCACTGACCGCTAAGTATCTCCGGAAAGAACTAGAAATTCCGATTCCTAAAGTTCGACGTCACGCTAAATTGAATGATCAGGGGCTACCATTATACCTTCGAATTCGGGGTGCCAAGCACAATAATCTGAAAAATGTATCTGTAAAAATTCCGATTGGAATCTTTACCTGTGTCACCGGTGTAAGTGGTTCAGGTAAGAGTTCATTGATTAATGACATTTTGCACCGAGCTTTGAGTCGAGACTTAATGCGAGCAGAAACAGTCCCAGGTGCTTACAAAGACATCAGTGTTGTGGCTGGTGATCACGTTGTATCTGAACTTCGGTTGGCAATCGACAAGGTCATTGCTATTGATCAAACCCCTATTGGTCGTATTCCTCGCTCCAACCCTGCTACTTACACCAAACTTTTTGATCACATCCGTACTTTTTATTCCGAGTTGTCAGAGTCGAGATTGCGAGGTTATAAACCAGGCCGATTTAGTTTTAACGTCAAAGGAGGACGTTGTGAAGCTTGTGAGGGCAACGGTGCAAACAAAATTGAGTTGCAATTTTTAGCTGATGTTTGGGTCAAGTGCAATATTTGTAATGGCTCTAGGTACAATCAGGAAACTTTATCGGTCAAATACAAGGATAAATCGATTGCCGAGGTTTTGGTAATGGATGTTCAAGAAGCGTATCAGCATTTTAACGCTATTCCTAAGATAGCCAAAGTCTTGCAAACGCTCCAAGATGTTGGTATGGAATACATGAAAGTGGGACAACCTTCGCCAACTTTGTCTGGTGGCGAGGCACAACGGGTAAAACTAGCTCGTGAATTGTCTAAGAGAAGCACGGGTAAAACACTATATATTTTGGATGAACCGACTACTGGTCTTCATTTTGATGATGTGGAAAAATTACTTCGATCTTTACACCAACTAGTAAATGCTGGTAACACAGTCGTGGTAATTGAACACAATCTTGATGTTATGAAAACAGCAGATCATATTATCGATCTAGGGCCTGATGGTGGTGAAGCTGGTGGTCAAATTGTTGCTGTCGGCACACCGGAAATGATTGCTAAAGTCGAAGTTTCTCATACTGGTCAAGCCCTAAAAAAACAGTTTTCCCGTATGAAAATATTAACTAATCCAAAAGGTTTAGAAGAAATCGACTTCCAACTTAATTCAAAGCTGGCACTGAAAACTGACTTTCCTGCCGACTCTCATATTAGGGTATCCGGTGCCAATGAACACAATTTAAAAAAGGTTACAGTCGATATTCCACACGGAAAGTTGACAACATTTACCGGTGTGAGTGGTTCTGGTAAATCATCATTAGCACTGGACACGATATACGCAGAAGGTCAACGCCGGTATATAGAATCTTTGTCCACTTATGCCCGTCAGTTTTTGGGACAAGTGGAAAAACCGGAAGTGGAACGCATTGAAGGACTTTCGCCGGCTATTGCAATTGAACGGAAAGACCAAAATAAAAACCCGCGTTCAACGGTCGGTACAATCACCGAGATTTACGATTATCTAAGAGTCCTATATGCTAGAGTTGGAACAGCTCATTGTTTTCTCTGTCATCAACCCGTTCGAACAAAGACTATTCAAGAAATTATAACGAGTGTAGAATCTTTACCGGATCAGTCTCGCATTTACATTTTATCTCCCTTGAATTTACAAGATGAGTTTTCTGATTCTAGTAGGGATGAAATCTGGCGAGAATTGATTCGAGAAGGTTATGCCCGAATCGAAGTTAATCAGCAGATTTACGCTTTAGATGAAGCGCCATCACATTTGATTTCCAAATCAGAATCAATAAGATTAGTAATTGATCGTCTCGTGCTTGACAAAAAACATTTAGAAAAAAACCGCTTGGCAGAAGCTATCGAAGTAGCTATTGCTAAAAGTGGAGGCTTATTGAAAATCCGAGTTGAACCAAGCCGACAATCAATTTCAGAGCAACCGATCTATTATTCATTTACTACTCAGTTTGCTTGCTTGTCCTGTGATCTAATTTTCCCAGAACTAACACCTCAGCAATTTTCTTTCAATAGTCCGATCGGTCAGTGTCCAACTTGTATCGGTCTCGGCGTAATAGGAAGAACACTATCTCTTAGCGCTGAATGTGAGAGAACTAGATAGCAGCCTTTCTTTCGCCATGTAACAGTCGACCATCTCACACTACCAGAACTGACAAATTTATCCATAGGTTCAGCAAATCAATTTTTTCAGCAAGTAAAACTAAATGATTATCAACAAGAGGTCGGAGGTGAATTACTAAGCGAAATTAAAAAACGTCTCCAGTTTTTGGTTGATATTGGTCTTCACTACCTAACATTAAATAATATTGCTCCCACGCTTTCTGGAGGTGAATTACAACGCATTCAGTTAGCCAATCAACTTGGCAGTGGTTTAACTGGTGTAACATACATCCTAGATGAGCCAACGATCGGTTTACATCAAAGGGATAATCAAAGATTGATTGATGCAATGAAACGCTTGCGTGATTTGGGTAATAGTATTCTGGTAGTTGAACATGACACTTCAACCATTAAGCAATCTGACTATTTGATTGACTTTGGTCCTGGTGCGGGCCATCAGGGTGGAGAAATTGTGGCTCAAGGTACCCCCAGCCAAATACAAACTAACCCTGATTCACAGACTGGCAAATATTTAGCAGGTGATCCTAACCTTCTGCTGCCGACAAGGGGTGGTAAAGTCCAGATGGACTTAGCAAATCCAGCCCAGAGAACAATTGACATCGTTGGAGCAAAGACAAACAATCTAAAAAATATGGACGTCTCTATTCCTATTGGTGTATTGACCTGCGTAACTGGTGTTTCTGGGTGTGGTAAAAGTTCATTAATTGAACACACACTTTTTCCAATTGTTTCGGCCAAGCTAAACCATAGCCGTATTCCGGAGAATACGGAGGCTCGAAAAATTCGTGGCCTTGAACACATTAACAGCATTATTAATATTGATCAAGCAGCAATTGGAGAAAGCCCAAGATCTAATTTAGCGACTTACACTGATATTTTTACCAAAATTCGAAATTTGTATGCATCTTTAGATGATGCCCAAACACGTGGCTATAACTCTCTTCGTTTTAGTTTTAACATGACAATTGGTCAATGCGAAGCCTGTTTTGGTTTGGGATATAATCAGGTTGAAATGTACTTTCTGCCTAATGTTTGGGTTAAGTGTGATATTTGCAGTTCTACTGGTTATAATCACGAGACTTTGGAGATTCGACATAAAGAAAAAAATATCGCTCAAGTTTTGCAGATGACGGTCAATGAAGCTTGTGATTTTTTCCATGATCAACCTAATATTTGTCAGCCACTTGAAATTGTTAAGGATGTTGGTTTGGGTTATATGCAGTTGGGACAGCCTAGTACTATGTTGTCTGGTGGTGAAGCACAACGTATAAAACTTTCTAGTGAGTTAGTCCGTCGTAGCCGGGGCCACACACTTTACCTCATGGATGAGCCAACTACAGGTTTGCACCCAGCTGATGTGTGCAAACTGGTGAAAGTTATTAATAAACTAGTCAAGGAGGATAATACTGTAGTCATCATTGAACATAATTTAGATGTGATTCGTTGTGCTGACTGGGTTATAGACCTTGGTCCTGAAGGTGGACAAGAAGGTGGAGAATTATTAGCCTGCGGGACGCCAGAGCAAATTGCCCAGGTCGATGTATCTCACACAGGTCGATTTTTGAAAACATTTTATTCTAGTTAAGATGGTAACAGATAAGTCAATATATCGTATTCGTCCCATTGGTGAAATCTACTTGCCGGTCAAGTACAGATCTTTGGTTGCAGAGTGCACTTCGATTAAATACTTTGATGAGTCAGCAATCCAACAACCTAATCGAGTTTTTAATCATCTTAGGCGAGGTGGTTTGGCTTTGGTTTCGGGATCGCAAGAACATGTCCAGCACTTGATAGATTATTTGCAAAGAAAACGGCGTGAACTCGTTGTGCCGAAAAAACCGACTTACGATCGGAAGAAAGGTCGGCGTAGTAAGCCCTCTGGTAAAACAGAATATATTAAAGTGAAGGATGTTGCTCCGGAAAAACGGGTGATGGTTTGGGCGAATTCTGAGGGGGAATTGCAGATTGATTCCTCTCCCAAATTACCCTTTCTAATCGAGTTGATTGGTGAACAAGAAGGCGCCAATGCTGGCTTTCCATTCCTATTATCTTGGGAACAACTACACAATATACAGCAGGCGTTGTCAAACGAATATCTCTTAAATGGCCTTGACACTACTTTTTTAGCGAGCCAGTGTGTATTAGCTCCACAATCCCAAGAAACGGTAGAGTTATTTAAAAAAGGTCTGAAAAATTTAACTAATCCTAAAAAAATACTGGATTTAGGGTGTGGGTCTGGTATTTTGACGGTTATGGCCAAAAACCAGTTCCCAAAAACCCAAGTCGTTGCTGTTGATATCATGCCAGAAGCTCTAGCCACAACGAAGATCAATTTGAAAAAACACCAACAATCTGATCGAGTAACTGTCTGTTACAGTGATCTTTTTCAGAACTTGTCAGGCGAAATTTTTGATGCCATTTTATTTAATGCTCCTTGGGTTGTAGGTCGTATTCGAAGTCGATCAGAAATGCCCACTAATGACGAGAATCAGCAACTATTAGCCCGTTTTTTTGAGCAAGTGGGAAAACACTTGAAACCAAATGGTGATTTGCTATTGGGTTATGCTGATCATTCGGGCCAAAAAGCTATCGGAAAATTGATATATTTGATTGAATATTTTGGTTTTAAGATTGACCAGCAATATAAGGCTAGAGTAGCTACTCACCGAAACAAGAAAAAGTGGCAAACGATCTCGGTTTACCATTTACGACAAGAATGTTAGAATAACTTACTGCTATCCAGTAAAATGGTGACCGGTCCGTCGTTGATCAGTTCCACTTCCATTGTGGCCTGAAACACGCCTGTTTCCACATCAACTCCTAACTTTCGTAATTGATCAGCAAAAATTGTGTATAGTTGATCAGCGCGTTTCGGTTTAGCTGCTTGGCTAAAACTAGGACGACGACCCTTTCGACAGTCGCCATATAAAGTGAATTGAGAAACAACTAAGGCTTGTCCGCTAATCTCGAGCAAGGATTTATTCATACGAAAATCATTGTCACGAAAAATTCTCAAATTGGCGATTTTGCTTGTTAGATAATCAATATCGGATTGTTGATCGTCTATTGAAACAGCTAAAAAAATCAGTAGTCCGGTCGTAATTTTTGATACTAATTGTTCACCCGTTCGAACACTGGCAGATTTTACACGTTGTACGATAGCTCTCATAATCTTCCTTTTGGTATTTATTGATAATTGTGGATTCACAAAATAGTAACGGTTTAACCGTAAGTTAATCCATATTATTCGATAGATCAATAATTATTCCTTTAGGATTAGTATGAGTTAAATTTTGATTAAAGAAACTTTAGCCAAAAGGCCTGCATGCACGTGCATAATGGTTTAAATTCTTTTGTAATGAAATTGATTACTATCTTTCCGCTCTATACAAAAACTAAGCTGCGTTTGTGTCGGATGTTTTTGGGATTTTTTTGCTGTTACTATCTTTCCTATATCTATTATTGGTATTGATTGTGGGGACAAGACTGAACTTGGAATTGAAGGTGAGGTGGCCGGTGAAAATGGTCAGCCTATAGCTAAGGCCAACGTTAGTATTCATGGTCCAGAAAATTATTCCGTCCCTACCGATACAAACGGTCAATTCCTGTTCACTGATGTTGTAGTTAGTAGTTACCAAATTACTGTAACTAAGATTGGTTATCGATCATACACTAATCGGGTTATAGTGGCTGATAAATTAGTAATTGCTGATGTAATTTTAGAAAAAGAAGATTCTCAAACGATATCTGGGATGGTGATGAACAAAGCAACCCAAAAACCTGTATCTAATGTTCAACTGACTACTATCCCACTCAATATTGTTGCGATTAGTGATGATAATGGTAATTACCAATTCAACCAAAAATTTGAGCCTGCTAATTATGTTGTTATTACCAAATTACCATTCAGTGGGAATGATTCTAGCCTACACTGGCAAACAAAGAATTTTGAAAAAGCCTAGTGATACTTACTCGATTATTGCTGGCATCAAACTTACGACTTTGATAAACTAATTCAT